>JAPHTQ010000004.1 GCA_026196275.1 Gammaproteobacteria bacterium | reverse complement strand
TGGAGGCGCCAGGTAGCCGAGGGGCGTGACGTTAACGGCTCTCGGTGTGGGCCGGAATTACCCTTTTTCTTGCGCCTTCGGCAGAAGGCAACCTGGCCTACGACACCAACGCCGCAACGTAGGCCAGGTTGGCGCGGTCCGATGCCACGTCCGGTGGCGCTTTGGTGTGGTGTATTGAAACCGGTTTACTTTCCGCTACGCAGGCTACCTGGCGGCGAGGCAATGGGGCTGGAGGTGCCAGGTAGCCGAGGGGCGTGACGGGTAGTGCGGTTTTTGCCATCGCTCTTCCTGGTATTGGGATGGCGGCAACCTGGTCTACGCGCATCACCTGCATCTGACCTCCATGGATGGAGGAAATGCAAAAGGATTGTAGGAACAATCCTTGCCCTGCAGGCGAACGCTACCGCGTCCTGCTCGCGCGTATCACCTGCATCCATGCAGGCGAAGTCTGATTGAGGCAACACATGGTACAATCGACACCGTTGTTACGGTATTTGTATTTGCGAGAGGGTTTTCATGGCAGGACACAGTAAATGGGCCAACATCAAACACCGCAAGGCCGCCCAGGATGCCAAGCGAGGCAAGATATTCACCAAACTGATCCGTGAGCTGACTGTCGCGGCCCGTGCCGGGGGCCCCGATCCGGAAAGCAATCCGCGGTTGCGTGATGCGGTAACCAAGGCGCTGGCGGCCAACATGAAGAAGGATACCGTGGAAAACGCGATCAAGCGCGGCGGCGGTGATCTGGATGGGGAGAATTACGAAGAGGTGCGCTACGAGGGCTACGGCCCGGCCGGGGTGGCGGTGATGATCGAGTGTCTCACCGATAACCGCAACCGCACCGTAGCCGAGGTGCGCCACGCCTTCAGCAAATCTGGTGGCAATCTTGGTACCGACGGCTCGGTGGCCTATCTGTTCAGCAAGATCGGCCTGCTCACCTACCCGGCGGGTAGCGACGAGGATGCCATCATGGAGGGGGCGCTGGAGGCCGGTGCCGAGGATATCGCCACCAACGAGGATGGTTCTATCGAGGTGACCACCAGCCCGGAGGAGTTCAATGCGGTCAAGGAGGTGATGGTCGCCGCCGGTTTCGCCCCCGAGGTGGCCGAGGTGACCATGCAGCCCTCCACCAGCGTCGACCTTGAACTGGAGGATGCGGAGAAGGTACTGCGTCTGGTGGATATGCTGGAGGATCTGGACGATGTACAGAATGTCTACAACAACGCCGACTTCAGCGACGAGGTGATGGCCCAATTGCAGTGACAAGTTGAAAGTTACAAGTTACAAGACTTAAAACACTCAACTCAGTGTCGCTAAGGGTTTCTTGTCACTTGAAACTTGGAACTTGAAACTTATGTGTCGAATTTTAGGTATTGACCCAGGCTCCCGCATTACCGGTTTCGGTATTATCGAACAGTCCGGGGGGCAGCTTGTCTATGTCGAGAGCGGCTGCATCCGTGCCGGCAACGGTGACTTTGCCGGCCGGCTCAAGACCATCTACGACGGCCTGCGTGATGTCGTTACCCTCTATGCCCCCGAGCAGGTGGCGATCGAGCAGGTGTTCATGCACCGCAACCCCGACTCGGCACTGAAGCTGGGACAGGCCCGCGGCGCGGCCATCTGCGCGGTGATGTCGATGGGGCTGAACATCAGCGAGTATACGCCGGCGGAGATCAAACAGGCTACCGTGGGCAAGGGCAATGCCGCCAAGGAGCAGGTGCAACATATGGTGCAGGCGCTGCTCAAGCTACCGGGTATGCCCCAGGCCGACGCTGCCGATGCGCTGGCGGTGGCCCTGTGCCACACTCACACCCGACAGACCCTCGGCCATATACTCGGCTCGCGGGGTTCACGAAGAGGACGCTATCGATGATTGGACGCCTGCGCGGTACCCTGCTCGAGAAACAGCCGCCGCTGCTGCTTGTCGACGTTGGCGGGGTAGGCTACGAGGTCGAGGCGCCGATGGGCACCTTCTACCAGCTGCCCGAGGCCGGTGCCACGGTGACCCTGCACACCCATCTGGTGGTGCGCGAGGATGCCCACCTGCTGTTCGGTTTCGCCACCGAGTCGGAGCGGCGCCTGTTCCGCACCCTGATTAAGGTCAACGGGGTCGGGGCCAAGTTGGCACTGACCATCCTCTCCGGCATCAGTGCCGATGAGTTCGCCCGTTGTGTGCAGGAGAGCGATAGCGCCTCGCTGGTGCGTCTGCCGGGGGTGGGCAAAAAGACTGCCGAACGTCTGATCGTGGAGATGCGCGATCGCCTGGCCGACTGGGAGGGGAGTGTCTCGCTGCCCGGCGCGGCGTCAGCCGCTTCGGCCGAACCGGGCGCGGCCGATGAACTCAAGGATGCGATCAGCGCACTGGTCTCCCTCGGTTACAAACCGCCCGAGGCGAGCCGTCTGGTGAGTAAGGTGGAGAGCGAAGGGCTCTCCAGCGAGCAAATTATCCGTGCAGCGTTGAAGTTACAGTTGAAAGTTTAAAGTTTAAAGAGTGGGATCGAAGGTTATGGCGCGTATCGCGTATCCCTGTACTATGTACCTCATGCGAGTCTTTGAACTTTGAACCTTAAATCTTGAACTCAAGACAATGATTGAGACCGACCGCCTGATCAGTACCGAACCGACCTCCGCGGAGGAGGCGCAGGATCGTGCCATCCGTCCCAAGCTGCTGGCCGATTATGTCGGCCAGCAGGTGGTGCATGAGCAGATGGCGATCTTCATCTCTGCGGCGAAGAACCGGGGTGAAGCGCTGGACCATGTGCTGCTGTTCGGCCCGCCGGGGCTGGGCAAGACCACCCTGGCGCATATCATCGCCAACGAGCTGGGGGTGCATATCCGCCAGACCTCGGGGCCGGTGCTGGAGCGGCCCGGCGATCTGGCGGCGCTGCTGACCAACCTCGAGCCCCACGACGTGCTCTTTGTCGATGAGATCCACCGTCTCTCACCGGTGGTCGAGGAGGTGCTCTATCCGGCGCTGGAGGACTACCAGATCGACATCATGATCGGCGAGGGGCCGGCGGCCCGCTCGATCAAGCTCGATTTGCCTCCCTTTACCCTGGTCGGCGCCACCACCCGCGCCGGCATGCTCACCTCGCCGCTGCGCGACCGCTTCGGCATCGTGCAGCGACTGGAGTTTTACTCGGCTGAGGAGTTGACCCGCATCGTTGAGCGCTCGGCGCATATCCTCGAGGTGAAGATCGACACCAACGGTGCCCGCGAGATCGCGCGCCGCTCCCGCGGCACACCGCGTATTGCCAACCGTCTGCTGCGGCGGGTGCGCGACTATGCCGAGGTCAAGGCCGACGGCCGGGTCTCCGATGCGGTGGCGGCGCGCGCCCTGGACATGCTCGATGTGGATGTGAACGGTTTTGATATGCAGGACCGGCGCCTGTTGCTGGCGATCATCGAGAAGTTCGACGGTGGGCCGGTGGGGGTGGATAACCTGGCCGCCGCCATCGGTGAGGAGCGAGGCACCATCGAGGATGTGCTCGAACCCTATCTTATCCAGCAGGGCTTTTTGATGCGTACCCCGCGTGGCCGTGTCGCCACCAACAGCGCCTACCTGCACTTCGGCATGACGCCGCCCGACAGCCAGCGCCAGCAGCGCCAGCGCGAGATGGAGCTGTTCGGCAACGGCGATGAGAAAAACAGCTGAGTGAGACGGGGGACACAGTTGGGTAAGGAATTTATCTGGCCGGCGCGTGTCTACTGTGTGACGGTGTCGTGCGACGGGTCTCACTGCGGCCGATACCTTGTGACCCAAAGCGGCCAACTGACAATTGATTGAACGACTTGACGGGGAAGGTTAGTCAACTACCCCGCCCTAAAGGGCGGAGCTTGTGAGAGCAAGCTGGGTTGACCAGGGAGAGCGGTAACCAGCCCGCTACGTTACGAACAGGTCGTCAAGGCCCACTCCGGGATGCTTCCTCAGTCCTGGACCCTGGAAGGCGGAGATCATGCTGGCGAAAGGCAAAGCGCCGAAGGTTTCCACCGCTGCCCCAAGGCAGGAGCCGGTTCGTGACATTCCCGAGGGG
>JAPHTQ010000074.1 GCA_026196275.1 Gammaproteobacteria bacterium | reverse complement strand
GATGGGCACGCAAGCTTCGCCTGCATGGCAAGGATTGTTCCTACAATCCTTTTGCATTTCCTCCATCCATGGAGGTCAGACGCAGGTGAGGGGCGTGAGCACGACTGCATGGATGCAGGAGGTAGAGCAACGCATGGAGCAGTTGCCGAGGATGCGGAAGCTTTGCCCATCCTACACGCTCTCTTCCAGAATGCGGAAGAAGACCGTCTCCAGCGAAACGGCGTGTCTGACGTCCAGCAACCGGCCGCCGCTGGCATTCAGACGCGCGATCCAGTCGGCCATTTCAGCCTGGGTAAGCTCCCGCTCGAACTCCCCCTCACGCAGCGGTAGCCCCTCGGCCAGCGTTGCCGAGTCGGTCTGGTAGCGGACGATAAAGCGGTCCGCATGCTCGGTCATCAGGTCACGGGGAGAGCGGGTGGTGAGCAGCTCCCCCTCGTTGATGAAGCCAAAGCGGTCGGCAATGCGCTCCACGTCGTGCAGCACGTGTGAGGTGAAGAAGATCGCACCGCCCTGCTCCTTGTACTCCTGCAGGATATTGACCACATCCTTGCGCCCCACCGGGTCGAGGCCGGATAGGGGCTCATCCAGCACCAGCAGCCGGGGTTGCACCACCAGGGCGTGGGCCAGCGCAACGCGCTGCACGTTGCCCTTGGAGAGCTGGCGGATGCGGCGGTTGGCGTTTTGCGCCACCGAAAAGCGCTCCAGCCACTGCATGCACCAGGCCTTTTCGTCCTTGCGACGGATGCCGTACATGCGCAGCGCCATGCGCAGCACCTCAAGCGGGGTGAACTGGTCGTAGAGAGCGGGGGACTCCGGCAGATAGGAGAGGTATTGGCGTGAGTCAGCCTGAGTGGAAGGCTTGCCATATATCGACACCTCCCCCTCATAGTCGTTGATGATGTCGAGCATTACCTTGATGGTGGTCGATTTGCCGGCGCCGTTGGGGCCGACGAAGCCGAACACCTCCCCTTCGGGCACTTGCAGATCGATCCCTTTAAGGGCATGAACGGTGCGCCCTTTCGAGTGAAATCTTTTGCTGACGTGGCGAAACTCCAGCGCGTTCATCGTCTCTCCTCTATGCCGGCGACTTTTACCTTTTTGAGCCGGAAATCTCCTTCGACAAATTCATAACCGATCCTGAGTGGATCTTGAGGAAATGCCTTTAATATGCCCGCTTCGATCAGTGCAGCGGGATCGGTGAGCGGTGTGCCGCTTCGCTTTTCAAACTCCCGCTGTGCATCACGCAGGCTGGCGAGCCCCTCCAGGCGCTCGATGCGCTTGTCGAGCATGCCCTTGAGCCTGGCTCCCTCGGCCTGCGCTCGCTCTTTTCGGAGCATCTCCAGGGCGATCTTCTCGTCCTCGATCTGCTCGACCTCGATCATGATGGCAAATTTGCGATAGCCGGCGGCATTACGGTCGGCCCGCTGCGCGGCGATCTCCAGCCACTGCTGCGCCTTGTCGATATTGCGGTTGAAGAAGAACTGGTTAAAGCCGTAGAGAAAGGGCGGCAGTTCGTCCCATTGGCGGCAGGCGGTGGCGCGCTCCAGGATGTCGCCCCCCTCATCCACCGCGCCGCCCCAGGTGAGCAGGGCGTTGGCGATATAGTAGTTGTTCTCATGGCAGGGGTTGAGGTCGGCCACCACCTTGTGGGCGCGCAGCAGGTAGAAGGTGTCCGCCATGCCCCGGTCGATGCCGGTGGCGCTGAGGCGGATGGTCTCCAGGTTGGCGGCGAGGAAGCGATCGCCGGCGTAGAGGGCGGTGAGCACCGGTGAGGCGATCACCACCCGGTCGTGGCTGGGTGGCGGCGTGCCGGGTGCGGGCTGCTCGCTGCGCCAGAGTACCAGCAGGGCGAAGCCGCCGAAGTAGAGCACCGCCTGGAGAAGGGGGTTGCGGAGGCTAGGCATGACTCAGGCAAACTGCTTTTTGCGGAACAGCCAGAGGGTGAGCGCCATGAAGCCCAGCGCATAGAGCAGCGCGCTGGCGGTGAGCAGGGGCCAGTCCTCGGGGAGGAAACCCATCTGGCCGTAGAGGGCGGTCATGCGCACATCGAGCGCACCCAGGTCGGGCAAGAGGTAACCCAAAACCCCCAGACTGCTGCGATAGGCCTCGGCATTGTCCACCAGCGCCGCGTTGGAGGCGATCAGGGCCAGCACCGCCGAATAGGAGCGGGCGATCAGCATAAAGCCCAGGGTGCCGATGAGGACAAAGCTCGGGGTGGAGGCGACCACGGCGAGAAAACAGGCCAGCGCCAGCAGCACCAACAGATCCAGGCCGATAAAGAGGGTGGTTACCGCCAGTGGGAGGCCGAGTGAAACCGGTGTGGGCTGGGCATAGCCCTGACCGATAACGGTAACCCCGGCGGCAAGCAGTCCCACGGCCAGCAGCAAAAGTATCGTCGTGACAACAAGCAGGGCGGCAAAACGTCCGGCGAACCACTGAAGGCGGGAGACCGGGTAGGAGAGGCTGAGCAGGTAGAACTTGCGCTCGAACTCCTTGGAGAAGAGCTCCTGTACCTGGAAAATCATAAACAGGGGAAGAGCCAGCCTGAGGGCGGAAAGCCCTACGTCCAGCGCGAGGGTGGCGGGTTGTCTTCCGCCGAATTCAGCTGCCAGGGCGGCACTGACCAGAACACTGAATAGCGCAAAGGCGGTGAGCCAGAGGAGACGGTGTTTGAGGAGTATGCGTAGTGAGAGGTTGATGACGTTGTTGAGGTTCATTTAAGGTTTGGATCAAAAGAGGAAGGCATGAGCCTCCCTCTTTAAGTCGTAAAAAGACTTAGATGGTGGTGTCAGTTGCCAGCAGCTGTATTTACCGCAGCAGTCGCTACAGTTGCTGCATTAGTAGCTGAGCAATCAGTAGCTGGATACTGGGAAGCTACCGTACCCGCAGCGGTCGTGGCAGTCGGGAAAGCTGACCCGGATGTAGTTCCTTCGCACTTATTAGTATCGGTGTTAAGAGTCCCTGCGGTGCAGCTGTAGCTATCGTTGACTGAATCGTAATCAGCAGCTGTGCTAAAGCTACGTTCCGTCGTTAAACCGGTTGTGTGGCAAACACTCACACCGATAATAGTCGTGTCAGTCGTGCAGTCGAGACTACCGACAACGTTATTACTGAGTATAACGTCGATATCGTTGGCCAGTTGTGTGCAAGTGAGGAATGAAATGGCGTTGGGGCCATTTTGCAAATCGATAGCCATAGCCGTGTTTGAGGACATAAACCCAAGCAGGGCGATGAGCATCACGTGAATCTTTTTCATGTCAATTTCTCCTTGGTATTACGTGATTATTTCATGTTCGAAATTACTGCAGTGATGGCGTTACGCGCATCAGCCACAGCAGTGGAGTCATTGGCCTTGGCGCGGTACTCGTTGAACTGCGGCACGGCGATGGCGGCGAGGATGCCGATGATGGCGACAACGATCATCAGCTCGATGAGGGTGAAACCCTTTTGTGTCTTTTTCATGTCTCTGGCTCCGTTGTTGGTTTGTGCATACATCCCCGCTTGTTGGATTTATGGGGGAGTGGTTTCATCCTACCTGTAAGCACCCTTTGTGCCAATCCCCTTAAATCGGTTAATTGCCTGATTGGATGCCTTGATATGAGACCTTGGTCACGAAACCCGATACAAAGGAGGGGAATGGTTGAGCCGGTACGGGACAAGGGGTGACGTAAATGGTCACCCTGGGTGACGTGGGAGGGCAGGGAGGAGGTGAAAGTTGGCAGTGGGAGTGGGAGTGGGGAAATCGCGGCCGGGACGACCGCTCCCACGGGGGTTATTCCATTCCCAGTTTTTTCAAGCGGTAGCGCAGCGCGCGGAAGGTGATACCGAGCTGGCGGGCGGCGGCGGTTTTGTTGTAGTGGCTCTTCTCCAGCGCCTGTTGCAGCAGGTCGCGTTCGATATTTTGCAGGTAGGCTTCCAGGCCGATCTCCTCCACGGTGGCGCCCTCTGTTGCCATAGCGTCGCTGAACACTCCGCCGTTGAGTTGCAGATCGTCTGCATCGATGGTGTTGCCCTCGCAGAGGGTCATCGCCCGCTCGATGATATTCTCCAGCTCGCGTATGTTGCCCGGGAAGGGGTAGCTCGCCAGTGCCTGGGCGGCCTCGCCGCTCAGGGTGGGCGGCGCCATGCCCATCTCGGCCCCCAGCTGGCGGGTAAAATGCGCCACCAGCGGCGGGATATCCTCGGGGCGTTCGCGCAGCGGGGGCATGTGCAGTTCGATGACGTTGATGCGGTAGAATAGGTCTTCGCGGAAGCGCCCTTGGCGCACCTCGTCGGCCAGATCCTTGTGGGTGGCGCTGAGGATGCGCACGTCGATGTGCGCTTCTCTCTGTGCCCCGATCGGGCGTACCGCCTTCTCCTGGATCGCGCGTAGCAGTTTTACCTGCATGGCCAGCGGCAGGTCGGCCACCTCATCGAGGAACAGGGTGCCGCCGTTGGCGGCCTGGAACAGCCCGGCTTTGTCGCCGGTGGCGCCGGTGAAGCTGCCCTTTTTGTGGCCGAACAGCTCGCTCTCCATCAGGTCGGCGGGGATGGCACCGCAGTTGACGGCGATGAAGGGCCCTTCGGTCCGCGGCCCCTGGGCGTGAATGAGCCGTGCCGCCAGCTCCTTGCCGGTGCCCGATTCGCCGCTGATGTAGACCGGCGCCTGGCTGCGTGCCAGTTTGCGGATGGTGGTGCGGATTGCCTCGATCGCCGCCGAGTCGCCCAGCAGTTGTGCCCGGCATGGCGGGTTTGGGGTGTCCTCAGGCGGTGCTGCCAGGCGCAGGGCGCTGGTCACCAGATCGCGCAGGGTCTGCAGCTCCACCGGTTTGTTGAGAAAGTCGAAGGCACCGGCCTTGAGCGCCTCGATGGCGGAACTCATGTTGCCGTGGGCGGTGATCATCGCCACCGGTATCCCCGGGTAGTGCTCCTGCATGTGGCGGACAAGTTCGATGCCGCTGCCGTCGGGCAGGCGCATGTCGGTCAGGCAGAGTGCGAAGTGGTCGGCGCCGAGCAGTGTCCGGGCCTCCTGCAGGGTCTCCGCCCCCCGGCTGTCGAGATTCATCCGTGAGAGGGTGAGCGCCAGCAGCTCGCGGATATCCGGCTCGTCGTCGACGATCAGGATCTTTCTGGTTCCCTCGGTAGTCAAGGTCTATCTACTCCCTCTGCTCGCCCGGAACAACAGGCGAAAGCGGCTCTGGTTCTCTTCGGTCGGCTCATAGCGCAGTTGCGCCTGGTTGTACACGGCCAGCTCACGGGCCAGGTAGAGTCCCAGGCCGGTGCCGCTGCTCTCGGTGGTGAAAAACGGCTCGAAGATATGGACGCGGTGCTCCCCGGTGATGCCGGGTCCGGCGTCGATGACATCCAGGTAGCCGTGGGCCAGGTCGCTCATCCCCGCCTCGAGCTGCAGTTTGACCGGGGTGTCGGCCCCGGCGGCATGGCGCAGTCCGTTCTCGCACAGGTTACAGAGTAACTGTCGCAGGTGGTGGGGGTCGAAAACAAGGGTCAGGTCGGCGGGCTGTACGTTGAGACGGATCGCGCCGCCGGCCTCGGGCTGGGTCTGGGCAAACTCCTCGACATACTCCTCCAGCCAGGGCTTGAGTGTGATCTGCTCGTCCTGTTTGTTGTTCGCACCGCGTCCCAGTTGCAGCACGTTCTCGATGATGGTGTTGATCCGCCGCGACTGTTTGCACACGATATCGGCCAGCCGTTGGTCATCGGCATCGAGCTGCGGCGACTCCTCCAGCAGGGAACCGGCGTGGCTGATCGCCCCGAGCGGGTTGCGGATCTCATGGGCGATACTGGCAGTCAGGCGCCCCAGTGAGGCCAGTTTCATCTGCTGTGCCCGGTGCGTGGTCGCTGCGGCATCTTCAAGAAAGATCAGGGTGCCGTCGTTGCGTTGCCGGCCGATCCCCATAAAACGCGGCAGCAGCTCCAGCGGATTGTTGCTGATATGCAGGGGGCCGGTGGCGCCGGCCGGATTCCTCTTCCAGTTTTGCAGCTGCAGCAGCAGTGTCGGTGAGTAGTGTTGCAGCGGTGTGTTCGGCCGTGTCTCCGGCGCCCCCAGCAGCTGCCGGGCCGAGCTGTTTATCAGGCGTACCCGGTTGTCGGGGTCGATGACCATCACCCCGGTCTGCATATGCTGGATGATGTAGTCGGTCAGCTGCGCCATGTTGGCAAGGTCGACGCTGCGCTGGCGGGCCAGCGCCTCGCTCTCGCGAGCACGGCGGGCCAGCACGTGGGCCAGGATCGCCGTGGCGAACAGGGTGATGCCGAGCAGGCCGGCCAGCGAGTAGTTGACCTCGGCGGGACCGGAGACAAAGCCGCTGTAGACCTGCTCCAGCAGTACTGCGATGGAGGCCATGGCGGCAAAGAACATCGTGATTCGCCCGGCGGCGATCATGCTGGCGTTGGCCACGCTGACCACCAGCAACATCCCCACCCCGCTGGTGACGCCGCCGCTGGCATGCATCAGCAGGGTGATGGCGATGATATCGACTAGAACGTGGCTGTAGAGCTGGATATGGAACGCCGGGTGCTGGCGCGAGATCGGATAGAAGGCGAGCAGGCTGAAGATCAGGTAGACGAGGCTGACCTGATAGAACAGCAGTGGGGCGGTTGAGCCCAGTGGCTGCGGCAGTTCGTTAATGTGGTAGAGCAGGGTGAGCAGTGCCGCCAGGGTGAAACGGTAGAGGTTAAAAAAGCGCAGTGGCCGCCAGGTGCGGGCGCTCTCGTCCTGCACCTGACTGGGGGCAGGGGGGCCAAAGGGCGGTGCGATCTTCTCCACCAGCTTCGGTTACTCCCCCGGCCCCGACGGACCGGCATCACGGTGTTCCGGGCTGCAGTAGTCGTGCCCGTTATGGTGCAGCGCCTCGTTGGTGGGGATATGGATACCGCAGTGGGCGCATTTGACCATGTTATGTGATGGGGCCTGCTGCTTGACCTTCTGCTGCGGCTTGGGCTTGTTGAGCATGCGGTAGAACATGCGGTAGAGCAGCCAGACGATCAGGCCGATAATGGCGAGTCGGATCAGATTCATGGGATCTCTTTTAATGGTGAAGTTTTGCCTCATTGTAGCGTAATGTGCCGGCGGGGAGGTAACCGAAGCCGATGGGCACGTCGCTCTCGCTCCTTCACCTGCAGGGATGCAGGTGAGGGGCGTGAGCAGGACGCGGAAGCCTTGCCCATCCTACCGGTGCGGAATGTAGAGGTTTTGCGCGGCGGGGCGGTTTGTTTCACAATAGGCCACCATTTTTTATCTGCATTTCAAGAATAATCTCCGGGGGAAACCGATGAATCTCCACGAATACCAGGCAAAGGGGGTCTTTGCCCAATACGGCGTGCCGGTGCCCGAGGGGCAGGTGGCCAGCTCTATGCACGAGGCTGAGCGTGCCGCCCAGGCGCTCGGCGGCGGGCGGTGGGTGGTCAAGGCGCAGGTGCATGCCGGCGGCCGCGGCAAGGCCGGCGGGGTTAAGCTGGTAGGCTCCGTCGATGAGCTCAAGGCCGAGGCGGACCGTCTGCTCGGTAGCCGTCTGGTGACTCACCAGAGCGGTGCCGAGGGCCAGCCGATCAACCAGCTCCTGATCGAAGGTGTCAGCGACATCGCCCGCGAGCTCTATCTCAGCGTGGTGGTGGACCGTGGCCGCAAGCGTGTGGTCTTCATGGCCTCCAGCGAGGGGGGGATGGATATCGAGGAGGTGGCCGCCAGGACCCCGGAGAAGATCCACACCGTGGCGGTCGACCCGGTGGTCGGCCTGCAGCCCTACCAGACCCGCCAGATTGCCTTCGGCCTCGGCCTGGATGGGACCCAGGTGCGGGAGCTGGGCGCCATCATGGGTGGTCTCTATCGCCTGTTTACTGAACGCGACGCCTCGCTGGTGGAGATCAACCCGCTGGTGGTCACTGGCGAGGGGCATCTGATCGCGCTGGACGCCAAGGTCAATCTCGACGAGAACGCCCTCTACCGCCAGCCGGAGATGGCCAAGCTGCGCGACCCTTCGCAGGAGGACGAGCGTGAGAACAGCGCCCGGCAGCACGATCTGAACTATGTGCGCCTC
>JAPHTQ010000039.1 GCA_026196275.1 Gammaproteobacteria bacterium | reverse complement strand
GAGTACCCACACAAATTACTTAGCCAAATTGTTAAAGAGCGCCGCTGAACTTCTCAGCGAAGAGGCCGGTATTCTACCGACACTCACAAAATTGTCAACTCATTTCGAGTTGCTTTCGGTATCGAAAACCGCTGATTTTCTCTCCCCGGAGAGAATGTTTTTCCCCGTCCTTCGCCCTGAGCCGTTTGGCGTCAATGCCGAAGAAGCTGCGCATTATACGCACCGTCTTCGCATACGCAACAAAAAATTGCCCAAATCATTAAATATTTTAATAGAACCTTTAAACTCAACAACTTACTCTTTTCGCGCCGCCCATTGAACGCTTACACCACGCTGACACGGGCAAAGCGCCGCTTGCCCACCTGATAGACCTGGCAACTGCCGATCTCGATCTGCAATTTCTTGTCCTCGATGCGCTCGCCATCAATGCGCACCGCACCCTGCTGGATCATCCTCAGCGCCTCCGAGGTACTCTGCACCAGACCGGCCTTATGCAACAGATTAGCGATGGGTATGGTCGGTTCATCCGCGCTGAGGGTCAGCTCCGGGATATCCTCCGGCATCGCCCCCTTCTGGAAGCGGGCGATGAAGTTCTCCCGAGCCTTGCTCGCCGCTGCCTCATCGTGGAAACGGGTGATAATCTCCTCGGCCAACAGAAATTTGATGTCCCGCGGGTTCATACCCTGCTCGATCTCCTGAGCAAACCCCTCGATTTCAGCCATCGGACGGAAACTCAGCAGCTCAAAGTAACGCCACATCAGCTCATCCGAGATGGACATCAGCTTGCCGAACATCTCATCGGGGGTGTCTTTAATGCCGATATAGTTGTTCAGCGACTTGGACATCTTCTGCACCCCGTCCAGACCCTCAAGGATAGGCATGGTGATAGTGCACTGGGGCTTCTGGCCAAAGCTCTCCTGGAGCTGACGCCCCACCAGCAGGTTAAATTTCTGGTCGGTGCCGCCAAGCTCCACATCGGCCCTCATCATCACCGAGTCATAGCCCTGTACCAGCGGGTAGAGAAACTCATGCACAGCAATGGGCTGGCCACCCTTGTAACGCTTGTCGAAATCATCGCGCTCGAGCATTCGCGCCACCGTATGCTTTGAGGCCAGCTGGATCAGATCCGCTGCGGACATCTCCCCCATCCAGGATGAGTTGAACAGCACCGTGGTCTTCTCCGGGTCGAGGATCTTGAAGATCTGGTGCTCATAGGTCTTGGCGTTCTCGATCACCTGCTCGCGCGACAGGGGCGGGCGGGTGGCGCTTTTGCCGGTCGGGTCGCCGATCATCGCAGTGAAATCGCCGATCAGGAACATCACCTCGTGCCCGAGGTCCTGAAACTGGCGTAGTTTATTCACCAGCACGGTATGCCCCAGGTGCAAATCCGGGGCCGTGGGATCGAAACCGGCCTTGATGCGCAACGGCCGCTCCTCTTTGAGCTTCGCTACCAGCCCCTCTTCGACCAGGATTTCGTGTGCGCCGCGCTTTATAAGTGCCAGCGCTTCCTCAAGCGTTGCCATGCCTTTCTCCTGACATAAAAATGGGGCTAGATTACCACAGCAGAAAATTTCACTACAGAATGCGACGGCGATCATTGACCCCTTATCTATATGGGGGTATGTTTGGACAAACTTTGTGAGAAATATCCGTGAATTACAGCAGCTACTTAAACCGGGATTACAAGCCGCATGCCGCCGGGGACACGAAACGCCCCCCGCGCCTGCATCGTAAACACCTGCACCTGCTGGCGATATTTTCCGTCACTGCGGGCCTCGTGGCGCTCTTCAGCCCCAGTCACGATGCCGAGGCAACCCGCCAAATCACTCAGCAGGCCTCTCCTGCGAGCGGACAGGTAGCAAGAGAAGAGATCCTGGATCTGCCGCTGCCGTTACCGCAGCAGCTCGGCAAATCCCGTAGCGAACCCCGTCAGCCACAGGATCTGCCCTGGAAGAGCGTCACGGTGCGTTCCGGTGACAGCCTGTCACTGATCTTCAGCCGCCTGGAACTCAGCCCCCAGCAGCTGCACGCCGTGGTCGAAGCAGATGAGGGCGGCAAGCTTCTCACCGCGCTGCGCCCCGGACAGAAACTGCATTTCCAGATCGAAGAGAATACGCTGCAGGCGATCAAGTACATCATCTCGCCGGAGAGAAGTCTCTATGTGACCCGCAAGGGGGAGAGCTTCAACAGCAACGTTATCGAGCATCCTGTCGAGATCCGGCTGACCCACGCCAGCGGCGGAATTGACAGCTCACTCTACCAGAGCGGCAGTGAGGCCGGCCTCTCGGACAATATCATTATGGAGCTGGCCAATATCTTCGGCTGGGATGTGGACTTTGCCCTGGATATCCGCAAGGGAGACCAGTTCGCCCTGCTGTTCGAGGAGCACTATCTGGACGGTGACAAACTGCGTGACGGCAAGATCCTCGCCGCCGAGTTCACCAACCGCGGAAACACCTATCGTGCAGTACTCTTTACCAATGCCGAAGGGCAAAGCCAGTACTACTCGCCTGAGGGCAAAAGCATGCGCAAGGCCTTCCTGCGCAGCCCGGTGGACTTTCACCGCATCTCCTCCAAATTCACCCGTGAGCGCTACCATCCGGTCCTTGGCAAGAAACGCCCGCATCGGGGTGTCGACTACGCCGCCGCCACCGGCACGCCGATCAAGGCCGCCGGTGATGGCAAGGTGATCTTCCGTGGGGTCAAAGGCGGTTACGGCAGGACGGTTGTGCTGCAGCATGGCGGCAGTATCACCACTCTCTACGCCCACCTGTCAAACTTCCGCCGGGGCGTAGGCAACGGCAGCCGAGTGAAGCAGGGCCAGGTGATCGGCTATGTCGGCCAGAGCGGCCTGGCCACCGGCCCGCATCTGCACTACGAATTCCGCATAAACGGTGCACATCGCAACCCGCTCACCGTGAAACTGCCCGATGCCGAACCGCTGCCGGCCAAGTACAGGGAAGAGTTCGCGCAGCAATCCGGTCAGCTGCTCGCGCAGCTCGATCTGTTCAAGCGCGTCCAGCTGGCCGAGGCAGGCGAGCAGTAGTCCCCGTCCGGACACCACCGGCATGAGCGAATACTATGTAGGATTGATGTCCGGCACCAGCATGGATGCCCTTGATGCCGTATTGGTAGACTTCACGGAGAACCCTCCCCGCCTTGCAGCCACGCTCAGCCGTCCTCTCCCACCGACATTGAGGGCCCGCCTGCTCGACCTGAGTAGTGCGGCTGATAATGAAATCGAGCGCGGCGCACTGGCCGACCAACAGCTGGGACGCTTCAGTGCCGAGACAGTAGAGCAACTCCTGGAAAGTGCTGCAGTTGCCAGCCAGCGGGTAAAGGCCATCGGCAGCCACGGACAGACGATCCGTCACGCCCCTGATGCCTCACCCCCCTACACAGTACAGATCGGTGACGGCAACACGATCGCCCAACTGACCGGTATCACCACCATCGCGGACTTCCGACGTCGCGACATGGTGGTCGGCGGTCAGGGTGCCCCGTTGGTCCCCGCCTTTCACAACGCCCTCTATCGGGACGGACGCTGCGAGCGGGTGATCCTCAATATCGGCGGTATGGCCAATATCAGTATTCTCCCTGCCGACGGGGGGCAGCCTGTGCGCGGCTTCGATACCGGCCCCGGCAACATCCTGCTGGACAGCTGGTGCCAGCTGCAGCAAGGGGAACCCTTTGATGTGGATGGACGCTGGGCCGCCAGTGGCCAGCTCAATAGCGAGCTGTTACAGCGGCTGCTGAACGATCCCTACTTCCGGCTTGCCCCACCCAAAAGTACCGGACGGGAGTACTTCAATCACAACTGGCTGGAGGCACGGCTGCACCACAGCCTGCCGACGGAGGACATCCAGGCCACCCTGGTCGAGCTTACTGTTCGCAGTATCGCCGAGGCGATCCATCAGTACAGTCCCGCCAGCGAGGAGGTGGTTGTCTGTGGCGGCGGCGCCTATAACGGTTATCTGATGCAGCGGCTTGCCGCCAATCTGTCCGGGGTCAGGGTCGAGAGCAGCGCGGCAAAGGGCATTGAGCCACGCTGGATCGAGGCGATGGCCTTTGCCTGGCTGGCGCGGCGAACCCTGCGGCAACTTCCCGGCAATCTCCCGGCCGTGACCGGTGCCAGCGAGGCGGTGATTCTGGGCGCCATCTACCCGGCCAATCCTGTTTCGTAGCGCAACAGCCGCTCCCGCGGCCACACCCGACTTGGCAGGCCACTCAGCCTAGCGCTTGTCAATGCTGACGTAGTCGCGGATCGGCTCGCCGATATAGACCTGGGTCGGGCGAAAGATACGGTTATCCGACAGCTGCTCGCGCCAGTGGGCCAGCCAACCGGCAGCCCGCGAGATGGCGAAAATGGGGGTAAACTGATCCGTGGGGATCCCCATTTCTGTGTAGAGGATCCCCGAGTAGTAATCCACATTGGGGAAGACCCCCTTGGCCCCGAGGCGCTCCTCGGCTACCTCTTCCAGCGCCAGCGCCGTATCGAACAACCGGCTGTGACGGGTACCCTTGGTACGCGCCAGCTTCTCCATCAGCTTCTGCAGGATGTTGGCCCGCGGGTCCTTGACCGAGTACTCACGATGGCCGAAGCCCCAAATCTTGGCCTTTTTCTTCAGCTGCTCATCCAGCCAGGTTTCAGC
The DNA here is from genome assembly GCA_026196275.1 of Gammaproteobacteria bacterium. GTDB lineage: Bacteria > Pseudomonadota > Gammaproteobacteria > Thiohalomonadales > Thiohalomonadaceae > JAPHTQ01. Next base: position 52,864 of record JAPHTQ010000039.1, on the reverse strand, counting down.
GTTCTGCGGCGAACCGATCTGCTCCAGCATACCCACCACCTTCTCGTTGGCCCCGCCATGCAGTGGCCCCGACAGGGTGCCGACTGCAGAGGCAATCACCCCATAAGGGCTGGCCAGGGTCGAACCGGCCACCAGAGCAGCAAAGGTGGAGGCGTTGATAGTATGCTCCGCATGCAGCACCAGGCAGGTATCCATGATCTCCGCATACAACGGGTCGGGTTCACGCCCGTGCAGCATATAGAGAAAGTTTTCCGCGGTAGTCAAATCCTCACGCGGCGGGATCGGATCGTAGCCCTGACGGATGTGCTGCCACATGGCTACAATAACCGGAATACGCGCCAGCAACTTCACCGTCATACGATGAATATAATTCAGGTCCTCACATAAAGCCGAACCGGTGAGGCACTCATTACTCGGATAGAACATACCCAAACTGGCGATCGCCGTCTGCAGCATCTCCATCGGGTGCCCGGTTGCCGGGAGGTTTTTCATGATCTCACGGATATTGAACTTCACCCGCCGGTTGCGGCGCAACTGGCGGTCGAACTCGGCCAGTTCCCCCGCCGTAGGCAGGCGCCCGTCCAGCAATAACATGGTGGTCTCTTCGAAAGTACTGTGCTTGGCCAGCTGCTCGATGGGATAGCCCCGGTAGGCGAGGATCCCCTTCTCTCCGTCAATCACGGAGATATTGGAGCGGGTGGCCGGGACCCCCTCGAGTCCGGGCAGATAATCGCTCATGCGAAAACCCCTTAGTAATTAGGTCGATTATTGCAGAATTGTACGTATATGGTCGGCCCGAAGCTAGTTCAAGCGCCACCGCAGCGGTGTGGCCGTAAAACAAAACGGTCCTGGTGTGTCTACCACACCAGGACCGTTGCGATGGCCTGTGCCCTGACAGGGCAGGAACCTACTACGGCGAGAAAGAGGAGCCGCAGCCGCAGGTGGTGTTCGCGTTGGGGTTGCGGATCACGAACTGCGCACCTTCAAGGTCTTCCTTATAGTCGATCTCGGCGCCGACCATATATTGGTAGCTCATCGGATCGATCAGCAGGGTCACGCCGTTGTTTTCCACGGCGGTATCACCCTCATTAACGCTCTCGTCAAAGGTAAAGCCGTACTGAAAACCGGAGCAGCCGCCACCGGTAACGTAGACTCGCAGCTTCAGGTTTGCGTTACCCTCTTCCTCGATCAGCGATTTGACCTTGGTGGCCGCGCTGTCGGTAAAGTTCAACGGGCTTTCTGCTTCACTCATCACACATCTCCAAAACGTTTGTAAACATACAGCCTGGGCAGATAAATATCATATTCCGAGATAAATAGTCAAGTATTTACCTCTTCCTCCTGCGCGGCCTCTTTCTCCGCGGGAGAGGGGAGTAACTCCTGCTCAGCCCCGCTGGCGCGGTGAACCAGATTACCGTTTACCTCCGCCCCGCGCGCCATCTCAATCAGTTTATAGTAGACATTACCTGTGACCCGCGCCATTTTGGCAAGTTCAATGTGCTCGGCGGCATGTACATCCCCCTTGACGCTGCCGTTGAGAACGATATTGGGAACCCGCACCTCGCCCTCGATAAGGCCACGTTCACTGACACTGAGGGTGGAACCGCTATCCCCTTCGGCATAAACATTGCCCTGGATCACCCCGTCCACATGCAGCCCGCCGCTGAACACGACATCGCCACGCAACTCCGAGTTCTGTCCTATCAGGGTATCGATCTTGGTACGTTTTCCCCGGGCATCATCTTTTTTCCTGCTAAACATCTCTATCAGCTCTCCTGAACCGTCCAGTCAACGGATTCGGTCAATTGCTTGTGGGTCCGGCTTCTGGGTTTCACAACCAGATTGACCTTACTGGGGAGAAACCCTTCTGGCAAGGAGATATCCCCCTCGAAGGCCTGAAAATACTTGAAACGAAATTGCAGCCCCTTGCTGTTGTCACTGAGTTGCGCAAGGGTGTACTCCTTATCGGCCCCCTCCTGGGTTCCCACTATCGAAAGCGCGATATTGCCGTAGGCAACCGTGCCGGTACTCAACACCTGGGTCAGCACCATCTTGAAGCGGAAACTGCGCGCCCCGCGCCCCGGCGTCAACTCGAAGCTTTGCAGGTTGAGTCCCTTGTTTGCATCACCGGGAGAGACAATGCCTCGATAAAAGGCCAGTTCCTCCTTCAACTCAAGCAACTCGTCCTGCAGGCCGTTAACCGTGCCCTGAAGCTGCTTGTAGGCCTCCTGCTCAATCTGGCCACTGCGCTCAATGATGGCCCGTTGCTCGCGCAGACGGGCGTTTTCATCCGCCAGTTCATCGAGCCGCTGGCGCTGCGCCTGGATATCCTCTCGTACAGCGAAGCGATCAAATCCGCCCTGATATCGTCCGTACTCGAACAGCCCCCAGCCAAGCAAAACCATCACCACAACAGCCGCCAGCATGAGCAGCTGACGCTGTCGTTGTGTACGGGCCCTGACGACATGATGACTCATGGCAGAACCGCAATCACATCCAGTCCGGACCTCTCCTCAAGACCACACATAATGTTCATATTCTGCACCGCCTGGCCGGCGGCGCCTTTGACCAGGTTATCAATTACGGAAAGTATGATGACGGTATCGCTCCCTTGCTGACGGTGTAGCGCCAGGCGGCACATATTGCCGCCACGCACGGTGCGGGTTTCCGGATGGGAGCCTGCGGGCAACACATCGACGAAGGGCTCGGCGGCATAACGTTGCTCAAACAGCGCCTGCAGATCCACCGAGGTATCTTTAAGACGTCCATAGAGCGTGGCATGGATACCGCGGATCATCGGCAACAGGTGCGGAACGAAGGTCAGCCCCACCTTTTCGTTAGCGACCAATCCGAGCTTTTCTCTGATTTCAGGAAGATGGCGGTGCCCCGCTGCCGCGTAGGCCTTGAAACTGCTGTCAACCTCGCACAACAGCGTCCCCACGTTGGCTCCCCGGCCGGCGCCACTGGCGCCCGATTTGCAATCGGCCACCAGCCCGTCGGTGCCGATCACTCCCTGCTCCAGCAGGGGCAGATAGCCCAGAGTGACCGCTGTGGGATAGCAGCCGGGATTGGCGACCAGGCGCGCCGCCTTGATCGCCTCACGGTTGATCTCCGGCAACCCGTAGACCGCCTCCTCAATCAGCTCCGGGCAGGCGTGCTCCATGCCATACCAGTGCTGCCAGACATCAACATCCTTGAGACGAAAATCCGCAGCCAGATCAATGACCTTTACCCCGGCGTCGAGCAGTTCCCGCACCTGAGTCATGGCGATCCCGTTGGGGGTGGCGAAGAACACCACATCACACTGCTGCAGCACCGCCACGTCCGGGGCGCTGAACTTCAGATCGACATGGCCGCGCAGATTGGGAAACATGTCGGCCACTGCCATACCCTCCTCCGAGCGCGAAGTGATCACCCGCAGCTCAGCCTTGGGGTGCGCTGCCAGCAACCGCAGCAGCTCAACGCCGGTATAACCGGTACCTCCGACAATGCCAATCTTGACCATGACGACAACCTGTAATCCGCAAAAGGGGGAATGATAAATCCTGGCAGGGCAAAGCGAAAGCCCTGTTAGCGACATGGCGACGACACCCGCCGGCAGCTCTGGCATAATGCGCCTCTTTGGGCCGAACCGATACTGCTAACCTGATGCGAGTAACCAGGCGCTATTTGCGGATGACCTTCCGCTCCTACCTCTCCCCGCACAAGTGGAAGGCACAGCTCGTCTTCTGGGGCGGCGCCATTCTGGTCGGACTGGTTTCCGCGCTGTTCGCGCTGGGCAGTGAACAGGCCTATAACCTGTTCAACCGCATGGAGTCGCAGGCCTCCTGGCTGCCATTGATTATTACCCCTGCCGGATTGGTACTTATCGCCTGGCTGACCCGCCGCTACTTCCCCGGCACCCAGGGCAGCGGCATCCCCCAGGCCATTGCCGCACTGGAGATGCGACCACAGATGCACTATCTGCGCCGCAGCATACTGTCGTTGCGCATTGCTTTCGGCAAGATCTTCCTCACCCTGCTGGGCCTGCTGTGCGGCGCCTCCATCGGTCGTGAGGGGCCAACGGTACATATCGGTGCCGCCATTATGTACACGGTTGGCCACTACGCCCACTTCCCGCGACACTACCTGGACAAGAGCCTGATCATCGCCGGTGGGGCGGCCGGCATCGCCGCCGCCTTCAATACACCCTTGGCGGGGATCGTCTTCGCCATTGAGGAGATGGCCCGCAGCTTCGAGGAGCGCACCAGCGGCACCCTGCTCACTGCGGTGGTGATCGCCGGTATCACCGCGATGGGGATACTCGGCAACTACACCTATTTCGGCACCAGCCACGCCTCACTGCAGCTGGGCAGCGGCTGGATTATCATCCCGGTAGTCGGGATCACGGGGGGGCTGCTGGGTGGCCTGTTCGCCCGCACCCTGGTCAGCGGCTCACGCTGGGTCGCCCCGCACCTGTCACGCCACCCGTTGCTGATACCGGCGCTGTGCGGACTGGTCGTGGCACTCGCCGGCATCCTCTCGGGCGGCACCATCTACGGCACCGGCTACCCGGAAGCCCAGGCCGCCCTCAGCGGCGAGGGGGAGGCGGGGCTTCTCTTCCCGGCATTCAAGATCATCGCTACCGTCGCCTCCTATCTCAGCGGCATACCCGGGGGGATCTTCGCCCCCTCGCTGGCCACCGGCGCCGGGCTCGGCGCGGTAATGGCAGAATTGTTCAGTGGCCCGGGGATGCAGGCCATCGTCATCCTCACCATGGTGGCCTACTTTACTGGCGTGGTGCAGACCCCCATCACCGCCTTTGTCATTGTCATGGAGATGACCGACAATCACACCATGCTGCTACCGCTGATGGCCACCGCCTTCATCGCCTATGGCGCCTCGCGACTGGTCTGTCATGAACCGATCTACCGCTCCCTGGCCCAGGGTTTTCTGGATCGCCTGCGGGCGGAGGAACCAAACACCGCCGGAACAGACAAACCGGGTAACAGTGGCAGGGCCTGAGCCGCTCCAGCCATTCATCTAATCCAACACAACGACGACACACCACCATGAAAGCCAAAGACCTTGCCATTGCCGCCTTCGCTATCGCCCTTGTGGCCATTCTCGCCTATGTCTGGTTCACCCCCAGCGGTCTCAAGCCGGCACCGGCGCTTGAGGTAACCACGCTGGAGGGGAGGAACATCTCACTGGCTTCCCTGCAGGGCAGGCCCGTGCTGGTCACCTTCTGGGCCACCACCTGTCCCGGCTGTGTCAAGGAGATGCCTCATCTGGTGGAGCTCTACAACGAACTCGGACCGCAGGGACTGGAGATCATCGCCCTGGCCATGGCCTATGATCCCGAGGTGCAGGTACGGGAGATGGTCAAGCTCAAGCAGCTGCCCTATCCGGTCGCGCTCGACCGTGACGGCAACGCCGCCCGCGCCTTCGGTGATGTCAAGTTGACCCCCACCTCGTTCCTGATCTCCCCCGAGGGGCGCATCGTGCAGCAGAAGCTGGGCGAGATGGACATGAACGCACTGCACAGCCGCATCATCACTATGCTCAAACAAAAAGGTTAATCAGAGGGAATCACGTCAATGCTCTGGCTCAAGGCCTTTCATATCGTCTTTGTCGTCGCCTGGTTCGCCGGGCTGTTCTACCTGCCACGGCTCTTCGTCAACCACGCCATGGCCAGTGAGCCGGCGGAGGTCGCCCGGCTCAAGCTGATGGAACAGAAGCTTTACCGTTTTATGACCCCGCTGGCACTACTGGCGCTGGTGCTGGGCACCTGGCTGTGGCTGGGCTACGGCTTCAGCGGCGGCTGGATGCATGCCAAACTGGCGCTGGTAGGCCTGCTCATCGCCTACCACCTCTACTGTGGCCACCTGGTGAAGGTGTTCGCCGTGGACCGCAACACCCGTAGCCATAAGTTTTACCGTTTCTTCAACGAAGCGCCGGTGCTGATCCTCACCGCTGTCACCATCCTGGTGGTAGTCAAACCGTTCTGATCCCCTGAGCGGCAAACCCGGCTCACCCAGCCTCCTCAAAAATTCCCATCGCGTGCGCGAAAGCTGTACCATATGCCACAGCCCGGCGCGGCATCTCACGCACTCGAAACAAGTGAACCCACCTTATCCCCTGTTTTTTCACGGGAACAATAGTGGCCCCGTTCTTGCTGCATATAACGGATGTCGCCGTGGCTGAATCGAAATCGGAACTTGCGTGCGTGGCCGCTCGCGAGACGGTAAAGTGTGTCCGGTCATGAGCCGGGGCGATGAGTTACCGCGTTAAAACAACCAGTCCGTTCCTGAGAGGAAACCCGATGATCAAACATGCGTCCGCATTCTTGCTTGTGATGCTGACACTCGCCGTGGCGGGGGGGAATGCCATTGCCAGCGAAGTCTTGTGGCTCTCCGAAGTCCCACCCCACGCCGGGCACGGTGGCGGCGAACACGCCCACGGCGGCACGGTGGTGAAGCGCCGCGGCGTCTACTACAAGAACCTCTGGCTGCGCCATGAGGATAACCCGCAGCAGGCGGGCTACGTGCAGCAGCTCCCCTCGCACTCTCCGCTGTTGCTACTCGACACTAGCGGGCAGCCCCACGAGCAGGCGGTCCAGCGCGACGCCGTTCACGGCCTCTACAACGTCGAGTTCCCCATGCCCGAAGAGGGTTTCTACAACGCCTACCTGACCCACCAGCGGCTCAACGTGGACGAGGGGCGGCGACTGATATACATCGCCAAGGCCGAGGTACTCAAGCACAGCTGCCGCGAGGGACATGACGACGTACAATCGAAGATGCCGCCGCGCCACAACCCCGCTATCCCGCTGGAGCTCGTGCGCGAGCGCCTGCCCAAGGAGAACTTCCACTCCCTGCTCAGCCACGGCGACACCGTCTCCTTCCAGGTACTGCGCAACGGCGAGCCGCTGCCCGGCGCCGCAGTCACCTTCACCACGGCCCAGGGCTGGAGCCGCCAGGCACTCAGCGACAGCGAGGGGCGGGTCAGCTACACCCTGATCCGCGACTACTACCCGCCGTGGCACGAATTCGAAAAGCGCAAGGCCCAGCCCTACCTGGTGATCGCCGCCCATACCGTACCCGAGGCGGGCGAAGTGGAAGGCACCCCGTACCGGCAAACCGTCTACCGCAGCAGCCTGGCCGGCAACTACTATCCGTCGCCGCGCGACTACGAGTCCTACGCCTACGGCATATCCTTCGGCCTCTTCGCCCTGCTGGCCACTGGCCTCGGCATCTATCTCTACCGACGCCGCCGCCACCGCCCCTACCGTGAGGTGCAATTCGATGAGTAGGCTACGCACCGCCGTCAACAACCTAAACCTGCGCCGCCTGCGCTTCTGGCTGCAGCTCGGCTTTTTTGCGCTGCTGGTCTATGGCGGCTACTTCGCCATCAACCTCGGCAACAACCTGCCGACCTTCGCCTGCGGCTTCAACCAGGAGGGGCGCGGCGGGGTCTGTTTCCTACTGCCTCTGCAGCACCTGATGGCGATGAACTGGAAAGCGCTGTTCGGTTACGCTGGCATCGGTGTGCTCACCGCCTTCCTCTGGTTCGCCCTCTGGTTCTTCGTACTCAACAAGGCGTGGTGTGGCTACGCCTGCCCGCTCGGCACCATCCAGGACTGGATCACCGCGCTACGCACCCGTCTCGGCATCCGCTACGCGCGCTACAGCCAGGCACAGTTTCGTGCCCTGACCCCGATCAAGTACGTGCTACTGGCGCTGACCATCCTGATCCCGCTGGCCATCGGCGGCGGTCTGCTGCCCCACACCATGGGCACGCCGTTCTGCGATATCTGCCCCGGGCGCATGGTGATCCCGCTGTTCACCGGCGACGCCTCGCAGCTGACCATCGACTTCTCCAGCAAAACGGCGATGGTGATGACCGCGCTGGGGATGCTCGTCACCGGGCTGTTCTTCACCGGCGCCTTCATCAAGAAGCGCTTCTTCTGCTTCTTCTGCCCGATGAGCGCGCTGCACTACCTCTTCTCCAAACCCGCCCTGCTCAAGCTGAAGAAGGATGGCGACAAATGCACCCGCTGCGGCGACTGTTACCGGGTGTGCGATATGGAGATCAAGGAGATCGCCGACGAGGTGAACGAGCCGCGCATCATGCAGGACGACTGCATCCTCTGCCTCAAGTGCGTCGCCGCCTGCCCTGAGGACGGCGCGCTCAAGGCCACCTTCGCCGGCATCCCCATCTACGAGTCCACCGAGCAGGGCTTCATCAAACGCATGCACAAAGGAAACACCAGTGAGCGACATGACCACGACTAGCGCCGGGCCGGCCTACAACCTGAGCCGCCAGGCGCGCGAGGCGGAGAACGTGCTCGACCACATCACAGACCGCTTCGACGACAACCCGCAGGCGATGGCGTACTTCTACGAACTGTTTCGCCGCGTCTACTGCCAGGGCGAGGCGCTGCCACGCCAGGGGACCCTGGTCGGCACCACCTGCATCCACGCCCCGGAGGAGCTGATCTACGCCATGGGCGCCACCCCGGTGCGGCTGTGCAACGGCTCCTACCACTACGATCAAATCGGCGCAGACTTCATGCCCGCCAAATCCTGCTCGCTGGTCAAGGCGACCCTCGGCATGCTCGGCTCTGAAAACGCCATCCCGCGGGTGGGCAAACTCGACCTGGTGGTCAACCCCACCACCTGTGACCAGAAGAAGAAGGCCGGCGCGATGATCGAGGGGATGGGCTACAGCGTCCACGACCTGGAACTGCCCCCAGCCAAGGAGAGCGAGGAGTCGCGTCTCTACTGGCAGCGCTCGGTGCGCCAGTTCGCCCTGCGCCTCGGCCGGCTCACCGGCAACAAGCTGACGCGCAAGGGCCTCAAGGCGGCGATGGCCCGCACCGCCCACGCCCAGGCGGCCTTCCGCACCCTGCATAACCTGCGCAAAAGCAGCCCGGCACTGTTCCTCGGCAAGGACGCCTTCCTGGTGACCAACGCCTTCTTCTTCGATGACATCGAGCGCTGGACCGAGGCGGTAGAGAAGCTCAACGCCGAGCTGGCCGAGCGACAGAAAAACGGTTTCCAGGCCGCCCAGCGCAAGGCGCCGCGCATCCTCTTCACCGGCTCACCGCCGATCTTCCCCAACCTCAAGCTGCCGCTGCTCATCGAGGAGGCGGGCGGTGTGGTGGTGGCCGACGAGACCTGCTCGGCCAACCGCATGCTCTACGACATGACCGCGGTGGACGAGTGGCGGGTGAACGACATGGTGGACGGCCTGGCCGATCGCTACCTCAAGCCCTGCACCTGCCCCATCTTCACCCGCAACGACGACCGCCAGCGCCGGCTGCTGGAGCTGGCCGCCAGCTTCAACGCCGACGGCGTGGTCTACCAGGCCTTCTCCGGCTGCCAGGTCTACGAGATGGAGCAGCGCAGCATCGCCGAGGCGCTCAACGCCAGGCGCATCCCGATGCTCTACATCGAGACCGACTACAGCCCCGACGACATGGGCCAGCTCTCCACCCGCATCGAGGCCTTCCTCGAATCGATCAAGGCACGCAAACGGAAGCGCGCATGAGAAAAAGAGGTCTCTCAGAAAGCCGCCAAGGCGCAAAGAGATGCCCGGTTTTTCCTTTGCGTCCTGGCGAGAGTTACCAAATCAACACATCCAAGAGAAAAGATAAATGAGTAATGTTTTTGCTGGCATCGATATCGGCTCTACGGCGATCAAGGCCGCCCTGGTGGACGAAGACGGCAAGCTTGCCGGGGTGCACATCACCGCCTCCGGCAGCCTGTTCCACAAGAACGCCAAGGAGGCGCTGGCACGGCTGCTCGCCGAACTGAGCCTGCAACCGGATGATGTGAAATACCTCATCGCCACCGGCTACGGGCGCAAGCTGTTCAAGGAGGCGGATGACTCGATTAGCGAGATCACCGCCAACGCCATCGGCGCCCACGAGACCGGCAAGGCCTTCGGCGGGGTGCGCACCATCATCAACATTGGCGGCCAGGACTCCAAGGCGATCCAGATCGACGCCGACGGCAACGTCTCCAACTTCGCCATGAACGACAAGTGCGCCGCCGGCACCGGGCGCTTCCTCGACGTGGCCGCGCGCAACCTGGAGATCGACCTGGAGGAGCTCGGCGACTACCACTTCAACGCCGCCAGCGCGCCGCTCTCGATCAACAGCACCTGCACCGTGTTCGCCGAGTCGGAGATCATCGGCCTGCTGGCCAACAGCCACGGCAAGGGCGAGATCGTCGCCGGCATCCACTACTCTATCGCCAAGCGCACCGTGCGCCTGGCCAAGCGCGTCGGCATCGAGGACCGGGTCTACTTCGACGGCGGCCCGGCGCTCAACAAGGGACTGGTCGCCGCCATCGAGGACGAACTGCAGCGCGAACTGGTGGTACCGGAACACCCACAAACCACCACCGCCTTCGGCGCCGCGATCCTCGCCCGCGAGGAGTACCTGGCCGAGTGCGAGTAATGCTGAAAAAGATCTCAGCGCAAAGGGCCGCTCAATGGCGTCCTGCCACTGCGGCACTTGTGCATCCATGCACATCGCGCAAAGACGCAAAGGGGTTTTGGATGCAGGCAGGCATCTAACCCCGGCGCAAGATTTACTTGATGGGCAGAGCTGGATGAAAACAACGTTTACCGACAATACACCCCCGAAAACCGTGCATACCACTCATCTAGCAATAAAACCTTTGCGCCCTTTGCGTCTTTGCGCCTTTGCATTGAGAGGTTTTTTATGATCCCGATCGAACAGACGCTGGTGACGTTGCCGATGGCCATCGCCCTGGGGCTGGTGTTCGGCATGAGCGCCTGCACCATCACCTGCCTGCCCTATCTGGGGCCGGTGTTCCTCGCCAGCGACGGCGGCATCCGCCACGCCTGGCGCACCCTGCTGCCCTTCTCTCTCGGGCGCCTGGCGGCCTATGCAACGCTCGCCACCGGCGCGGGGATGGCGGGGCAGTACCTGGGCAAGGCCGCCGGCGGCGGCGAGGTGCGCTGGGTGCTGGGGGCGGCGGCGGTGCTGGTAGGTATGGCGCTGTTGCTGCGCCGGCGAGGGGGGGACGCCTGCCGTAGTGGCGGCGGCGAGGCGGTGATTACGCGGGGCGGCCGGTCCGGGCCGCAGCGTGCGCTGATGCCCGGCGGGCTATTCCTGATGGGGGCGGGAATGGCGCTCAGCCCCTGCGCGCCGCTGGGCACCGTGCTCTTCTCCGCCGCTGCAGTGGGCAGCGCCTGGCACGGTCTGGCCCTCGGCCTCGGCTTCGGCCTCGGCGCCATTGCCATCCCCTCGCTCTTCTACGGCGTCGGCGTCGCCTACCTGGGCAGCCGCCTGCGCGAACGGCTGCAACAGTGGCGGCCCCGCATCGAACAGTTCAGCGCGCTGCTGCTAATCCTCGTCGGCACCCGCAACCTGTTCGCCTGACCGGCGCGCAGGATAGGATACATCCCATCATTAATTTGGTGGGGCGAATCCCAGCCTGTGAACCGGCTTACATCCTACCGTCCTGCGGTGAGGCAGGCCTCCAGGCTGTCGGCCAGTCCCTGCATCAGGGCAAACCACTGCCCCCTTCCCGGCGTCAGAGTGACACCCAACGGGTCGAGTACACCGTAGCGGGCACCGGTATCCTCCAGCACCACCTCAACAATGTCAGACCTGAACTGCGGTTCGCTGAAGACACAGCGGGCGCCGCTGTCGCGGATCGCCTGGCGGATCTCGAGCAGGCGCCGCGCACCGGGACGCTGCTCGGGGCTGACTGCAATGGCGCCCGCTGGTTGCAGACCGAAAGCCTGCTCGAAGTAGTGGTAGGCATCGTGAAAGACGATATAGGGCTGTCCCTGTAGCGGCTCCAGCCGCTGTGCCAGGGTCACAGCCAGCGCACCGATCCGCTGCCGCAGGGTCGCGGCATTGCGCTGATAATGCTCTGCATTGGCAGCGTCCATTGCCGACAACGCATCGGCCACGGCAGCGACAATACGTTGCGCATTCTCAGGTGCCAGCCACAGATGGGTATCCACCCCGTCAAGCTCATGGCCATGCCCGGCATGCGCCGCTTGGTGGCCCTGCTCCTGCTCATGCCAGACGCCGCCCTTGCGTGAAGGCAGCAGGTGCATCCCCTCGACCTGCAACAGCTCCAGGAGCCGTGCCTCGCCCGCCAGGGAGTGCAGCGGTTTCTCCAGCATCGTCTCCAGCCCCTCGCCGATCCAGACCACCAGTTCGGCCTCGCTCAGGGCCCGGGCATCCGAGGGTTTCAGTGCATAGGCGTGGGGCGAGGCGCCGGCCGGGATCAGAAGCTGAGGCTCGGCCACCCCCTCCATCACCCCAGCCACCAGTGAATGCACGGGGCCGATGCTGACGACTACCCGTGGAGCCGCCATCATTGGCAAGCTCCAGCATAGTGCCAGCAGGAGAAACAGATGACGCAGCATGGTGACCTCGGAAGATGAGATGTTATAATATAACGATTATTCCACCGGAGCTGCACATGGGCAAGCCGATCTCATCGCCGTTTCCGCCTGAACGCCACGATCACCACGCCTGTATCGCCACGGCACTCGCCCAGGCCAGGGCCGTCTGTGCCGAACAGGGCGGGCGACTGACGCCCCAGCGCCGGCAGATCCTTGAGCTGGTCTGGCAGGAGCACAAGCCGGTAGGGGCCTATACGCTACTCGAACGGCTGCACGAACAGGGGCTCAAGGCGGCCCCGCCGACCGTCTACCGGGCACTGGAGTTTCTGCTGGAACAGGGTCTGATCCATCGTATAGAGAGCCTCAATGCCTACACCGGCTGCACCGCGCCGGGCACCCCGCACCACGGCCAGTTCCTGGTCTGCAGCCGCTGCCAGCAGGTGGTGGAGGTGGACGATCAGGGGATCAACCGACAGCTGGTTCAGAGTGCCCGCCGCATAGGCTTTGAGATCGAGCGGCAGACGGTGGAGATCAGCGGGCTTTGCCCCGGCTGCCGGAGCGCCGGCCATGAGTAAAACAACCACTCTGGTAGAGGCGCAGGGGGTTACTGTCCATTTCGGCCAGCGCATGGTACTGGATCACGTGGATCTGGCGGTGCATCAGGGCGAGATCGTCACCCTTATTGGCCCCAATGGCGCCGGCAAATCCACCCTGGTCAAGGTCATGCTGGGGCTGCAACAGCCCAACCACGGCCAGGTGAAGAGCCGTCCCGGCATCCGTGTCGGCTATGTACCGCAGAAGCTCAGCATCGATCCGGTGCTGCCGCTAACGGTGCGCCGCTTTCTCACCCTGACCCACCGCTGCGGCGAAGCGCGTCTGGCTGAATCACTGCAGGAGGTGGGTGCCGGCCATCTTATCGAAAACCAGATGGCCACCCTCTCCGGCGGCGAGACCCAGCGGGTACTGCTGGCCCGCGCCCTGTTGCGCGAGCCGCAACTGCTGTTTCTCGACGAACCGATCCAGGGGGTCGATGTCACCGGCCAGAGCGAGCTCTACGACCTCATCTCGCGCCTGCGCGATGAACGCCGCTGCGGCATCCTGATGGTTTCGCACGACCTGCACCTGGTGATGGCACGCACCGATCGCGTCTTCTGCCTCGATCAGCAGGTCTGCTGTACCGGCCACCCGGAACAGCGACGTGCCCAAGGCCCGGGCGGCGGCGAACAGATCATCGCCGGCCCGCTCGACGGCCTCGCCCCCTACACCCACCACCACCATCAGCAGGCGGATAAAAACGGCTGGTGCGGCAGCTGCCAGGAGGGCCAGCGCGATGGATGATTTTCTGCTGCGCGCCCTGTTCGCCGGCCTGACGGTAGCGCTGGTCACCGGAGCCCTGGGCACCTTTGTTGTATGGCGGCGCATGGCCTACTTCGGCGACACCCTGGCCCACTCGGCCCTGCTCGGCGTCAGCCTCGGCATACTGCTGGAGCTGAATCTGAATCTGGCCATCGTATCGGTCTGCCTGCTGCTGGCGCTCGCCCTGGTCGCACTGCAGCACCAGCGCAAGCTCGCCTCGGATACCCTGCTCGGCATCCTCTCCCACAGCGCCCTGGCACTGGGGCTGGTCGCGGTCTCCTTTGCCGAGAATGTGCGCATCGATCTGATGGGCTATCTGTTTGGCGATATCCTGGCGGTAGGTAACGGCGATCTGCTCTGGATCGGTCTCGGCTCGCTGTTCGCACTTGGCCTGCTGCTGTGGCTGTGGCGGCCGCTGCTGGCAATGACGGTGCACGAGGAACTGGCCCAGGTGGAGGGGGTGAAGGTGGGGCGCACCCGCCTGCTGTTCATGCTGCTCATTGCGCTCGTGATCGCCACTGCGATGAAGGTGGTCGGCATCCTGCTCATCACCTCGTTGTTGATCATCCCCGCTGCCACGGCACGCCACTTCGCCCGAACCCCTGAGCAGATGGCGCTGTTGGCTGCAGTGATCGGCATGCTCGCCGTCACTGGCGGACTGTTCGGCTCGTTCCAGTGGGATCTGCCGGCGGGGCCGGCCATCGTCGTTACCGCGGCGCTGCTCTTTTTCCTTAGTCAACTGCAGCGCCGCACAGTGCAGTAACCACCGCCCTGACATAGCAAGGAGAACACCAATGCAGTATCTGTGGAAAAACATGCTCAGAGGCCTGGCCGCGGTACTTCCCATTACCCTGACGCTCTACCTCATCTACTGGATCGCCGTCTACACCGAAAAACTGCTGCATCCGGTGATCACCCTGGTAGTGCCGGAACGTTTTTACCTGCCGGGGCTGGGAGTGATAGCCGGGCTGGTGGTGCTATTCTTCATTGGCCTGGCAGTGAACGCCTGGGTGGTGCAGCGCCTGTTCCGTTTGGTCGAGGCACTGATGGAGAGGATCCCGCTGGTCAAATCGATCTACGGCTCGCTGCACGATTTCATGAGCTATTTCTCCGCGGCCGAACAGCGCGGCGGACTCAAGCAGGTGGTGATGGTGTCATTCGGCGGGGCGAGGCTGATCGGCTTTCTCACCCGCGAGCGGGTGGAGGATATCCCCGGCATGCAGGCAGGGGATGAGGAGATCGTCGCCGTCTACCTGCCGCTGAGTTACCAGATCGGCGGCTACACCCTCTACCTGCCCCGCTCGCAGGTCGAACCGATAAACCTGAGCATGGAGGAGGCGATGCGCCGGGTACTCACCGCCGAGCTGTCCAAATCCACCGGCAACAGCAAGGGCTTGAAAGGCTAAACGCCCCCTTTCCCTTATTCGGAGCCGCCACGATTCGGTATACTTCTCCAACCGCAATACAACCGAACGAGATCAGGAACACGATATGGACCCACGCGAGGATCTGGTACGCCACTACCGCTGGCTGCGCCAGTACGGCAACAACGACTCCCACAGCGGTAACGCCTCGGTACGGGTGGCCCGGGACTTCTGGGTCACACCCAGCGGTGCCTGCGCCGACACCCTGAGCGCCGACCAGCTGATCCGCTGCGAACTGGAAGGTCGTCTCGGCGACGACGCTTCGCTCGATGCACCACTGCACCGCCTGGTCTACCGGCACAACCCCGAAGCCGGCGCAGTGCTGCACAGCCACGGCCCCTATACGGTAGCCATGACACTGAGCGGCCAGGACTTTATTCCACCCGACTTCGAGGGGCAGTATTACTTCCCACGGGTGCCCGTGATCACCATTTCTTATGATCGCTATGTCGACGAAGCGCCGGAGAGGGTCGCCGAAGTGCTGGCCGAATACCCCATCACAGTGGTACGCGGACACGGCGTCTACGCCCAGGCAAAAAATCTTAATCTGGCCTACAAATGGAGCTGCTCCCTGGAGCTCTCCGCCAAGACCGCCTTCCTGGCGCTCCAGGCAGGGACGCTGACTGACTGAATTGTTCACCGAAAAGACGCAAAGGACGCGAAGGAAAAAACGCTAACAAGCATTGATTGGTGCCTGAGGTTTCAGCACAGAAATGCTTCATAAAAAAACATATATATGCAGATAGCCACACACGCAACAGCTAAAATCAATACGCCCAGAGGAGGGCAGGCAGGGAAAACGCTTTTACTCCCTTTGCGCCCTCTGCGTCTTTGCGGTGAAATATTTTTATTGAGACAACCATGAGCCAATACAAAATTCCCGTGGTAATGAGCTTTGCCGGCAACGACCCGAGCGGCGGCGCCGGCATTCAGGCCGACATCGAGGCGATCGCCAGCATGGGCGCGCAGGCGGCACCGGTGATCACCGCGTTGACGGTGCAGGATACGCAGAACGTACAGCGGGTGGTGCCGGTAGAGCCGACGCTGGTGGTGGAGCAGGCGCGTGCGGTGCTGGAGGATATGCCGGTGGCGGCGTTCAAGATCGGTCTTACCGGCAGCGTGGAGATCATCGAGGTGATCCACTCCATCCTGCACGACTACCCCGACATCCCGGTGGTACTCGACCCGATCCTGCGCGCTGGCGGCGGCACCCACCTCTCCGGCGAGGAGATGCAGTCGGCGATGCGTGAACTGCTCTTTCCCTACGCCACGGTACTCACCCCCAACAGCGAAGAGGCCCGCGCCCTGGCTCACGAGGCGGACACCCTCGATGCCTGTGCCCAGGAGCTGCTTGATGGCGGCTGCGAACTGGTGCTCATCACCGGCAGCCATGAGAACAGCGAAACGGTGGACAACCGCCTCTACGGCAACCACCGCCTACTGGAGACCTTCTCCTGGGATCGGCTGCCACACAGCTACCACGGCTCCGGCTGCACCCTCGCCTCGAGCATTGCCGGCCTGCTGGCGCAGGGGCTGGAGCCGTTCACCGCCATCCACGAGGCGCAGGAGTACACCTGGGAGAGCCTCAAGCACGGCTTTCGTCTCGGTCTCGGCCAACACCACCCCAATCGCCTTTTCTGGGCGCGCAGTGAAGAGGAGTAAGGTTCCCATGACAGCCGTACCACACGGACTCTATGCCATTACCGACAGCAAACTGCTCTCGCCCGAACAGATGGTCGAGGCGGTCGCCCTGGCCATTCAGGGCGGCGCGGTGATGATCCAGTATCGTGACAAGGGCGACGATGTGATGCGCCGCCAGTGGGAGGCCTCCGACCTGAACAACATGTGCCGGCCACTGGGTGTCCCGCTGATCATCAACGACGATGTGGAGTTGGCGGTACAGGTGATGGCCAAGGGAGTCCACCTGGGCAAGGACGATCACGACATCGCCGCTGCCCGCGCCCGGCTCGGCGACAACGCCATTATCGGGGTCTCCTGTTACAACGATCTGCAACGCGCCATCGAGGCGGAACAGGCCGGTGCCGACTATGTCGCCTTCGGCAGCTTTCATCCCTCCCCCACCAAGCCCGATGCGCTCAAGGCGGAGGTGGAACTGCTTCGCCAGGCCAAACAGCAACTGGCCATCCCGGTGGTTGCCATCGGCGGTATCACCGCCGACAATGGCGCACCACTGGTCGAGGCCGGCGCCGACCTGCTCGCCGTGATCAACGGCATCTTCGGTCAAGCAGATATCCGCGGCGCCGCCGAGAGCATCAGCAAGCTTTTTGAAACCCATTAACCGCAAAGGCGCAAAGGCGCAAAGGTTAAAACGCATACGTACCCACAGGCAGCCAGAATATCCACACGCTATCGGTGACACATTCATTGCTGTTTTTAACCCTCTCTGCGCCTTTGCGTCTCTGCGGTGAAAATTCAGACAAACAGGAATCTAACCATGCCGCATTCACACGAACTTTTTGAAGCCGCCCAGAAGCACATCCCCGGCGGCGTCAACTCGCCGGTCCGCGCCTTCAAGGGCGTCGGTGGCGAGCCGATCTTCATCAAGCGCGCCGAGGGTGCCTACACCTTCTCCGAATCGGACCAGAAGTACATCGACTACGTCGCCTCCTGGGGGCCGATGGTCGCCGGCCACGCCCACCCGGCGGTGATCAAAGCGGTGCAGGAGACTGCCGCCAGCGGCCTCTCCTTCGGCGCGCCCACCGTGATCGAGACGGTGATGGCGGACAAGCTGTGCGAGCTGGTGCCTTCGATGGAGATGGTGCGCATGGTCAGCTCCGGCACCGAGGCGACCATGAGCGCCATCCGTCTCGCCCGCGGCTATACCGGCCGCGACAAGATCGTCAAGTTCGAGGGGTGCTACCACGGCCACTCCGACTCTCTGCTGGTCAAGGCCGGCTCCGGCGCCCTGACCCTGGGCGTGCCCAACTCCCCAGGGGTGCCGGCGGCGCTGGCCGAGCACACCGTCACCCTGCCGTTCAATGACATCGAGAAGGTGAAGGAGGCGTTCAGCCACATCGGCGGCCAGGTCGCCTGCATCATCGTCGAGCCGGTGGCCGGCAACATGAACTGCATCCCGCCGCTGCCCGGGTTTCTCGAAGGACTGCGTGAGGTGTGCGACGAGTACGGCAGCGTGCTGATCTTCGACGAGGTGATGACCGGCTTCCGCGTCGCCCTCGGCGGCGCCCAGGCCCACTACGGCGTCAGGCCCGACATGACCACCCTGGGCAAAGTGGTCGGCGGCGGCATGCCGGTGGGCGCCTTCGGCGGCAAGCGCGAGATCATGGAAAAGATCTCGCCTCTCGGCCCTGTCTATCAGGCCGGTACCCTCTCCGGCAATCCGGTGGCGATGGCCGCCGGGCTGGCCACACTCAAGCTGGCTGAGCAGCCCGACTTCTACGAGGGGCTCAGCGCCAAGGTGGAGAAACTGGTCACAGGCATCATGGGCGAGGCGAAGAAGACCGGTATCCCGATGAGCGAGAACCATGTCGGCGGCATGTTCGGCCTGTTCTTCACCGAAGAGGAGAAGATCACCGCCTTCGGTCAGGCGGTGGAGCGGTGCAACGCCGATCGCTTCAAGCTCTTCTTCCACGGAATGCTCAACGAAGGGGTCTATCTCGCCCCCTCTGCCTTCGAGGCCGGCTTCGTCTCCGCCGCTCACAGCGACGCGGATATCGAGGAGACCATTGCCGCGGCGGGAAGGGTGCTCGCCAGCCTGTAACGGCGAGGAGCGTCACAATCACAAAAGCCGCTCGTCGAGCGGCTTTTGTCCGTATGAGAACGGACTTTATCCCAGAGGCAGGGCCTGGAGAGTGGCTCACTGGTCCGGGAGATACCGATAATTGCAAGAATTCTCCCCCCAGCCCCAACCACCGTTAGAATAGAGGCATGGAAGCGATTAACAGCCTGTTTAGCTGGATAGGTGCCAACCCGGCCTGGGCCGGGCTGGGGATATTCCTTATCGCCTTTTTCGAATCGCTGGCGCTGGTGGGGCTGATTCTGCCCGGGGCGGCGATGATGTTCGGTATCGGCGCCCTGGTCGGCAGCGGTGCCCTGCCGCTGTGGCCGACCCTCATCTGGGCGGCGGCGGGGGCTATCGCCGGTGATGGGGTCAGCTTCTGGCTGGGAAGGCGCTACCACATGCGTGTCAAGACCCTGTGGCCACTGCGCAACCATCCCGAGTTGATCGCCGGTGCCACCCACTTTTTCTATCGCCATGGTGGCAAGAGCATCCTGCTCGGGCGTTTCATCGGCCCTATCCGTCCGGTGATCCCTGCCGTGGCCGGCATGCTGGAGATGCCGACACGCCGCTTTGCGCTGTTCAATATCCTCTCGGGCGTTCTATGGGCCCCGGTCTATGTTTTCCCCGGCATTCTCTTCGCCACCTCACTGGGACTGGCCTCCGAGGTGGCCTCGCGCCTGGCGGTGCTCACCGGCACCCTGCTGGGGGTGCTGTTTGTTGCCCTGTGGCTACTGCGTCTGCTGTTTAACCGGTTACACCGCCACGCCTATCCCCTACTCCAGCAGAGCCTCGCCTGGGCCCGTCTCCATCCGCTGATGGGTGAAATCCCCGCCTCGCTGCTCGATCCGGAACACCCCGAGGCACGCGGGCTGACGCTACTGGCAGTGCTGTTGCTGATCGCCTCCACCCTGTTTGCTCTGGTGGCACATGCCAGCGGGCACGAGGGAGTGCTATCTCAACTGGACGCTTACCTGCTCAATACGTTCGGCTCGCTGCGCACACCGCTGATGGACAGTTTTTTCGTGACATTGTCTCAGCTGGGCGAGTGGCAGGTTTTGCTGCCGCTGTCGCTGGTGGTCTTTGCCTGGCTGTGGCGCCGCCACTACCACCACGCCGCGAAACACTGGCTGGCAGCGATAGGGATCGGCTTCCTGCTCAGCCTCAACCTGCGGTGGTTGGAGGCGGCGACGCAAGGCAGTCCCGGTACACCGCTGCACAGCGGGCAGCTGATGAGCGCGATCGCAGTCTACGGATTTCTTGCCGTGTTTATCGCTCGGGAGCGGCATGAGCACAGGCGTTGGCGTGTCTATGCCCTGGCCTGCACCCTGCTCGGTGGTATTGCCCTGGCGCAACTCTATCTGGGCGCTTCACGACTATCGGGAGCACTGGGGGCGATGACACTGGGGCTGGCCTGGGTCGCACTGCTGGGGATCGGCTACCGCCACCATCCGGCGGAGCACATCGCCAGCGGCAGGCTCGCCGTCGTGGCCCTGCTGGCTCTGGCTGTCGCCGGCATCTGGCACAACGTGCAGAACCACGAACAACAGTTGCAACGCTACGCCCGCCAGGTGGAGACAACCTCACTGAGCGCCAGCGACTGGTGGCGCAATGGCTGGCAAACCGTGCCGGCCTACCGCGCCGATCTTCGAGGTTACAACAACCACCCGCTGAACCTGCAGTTTGCCGGTGATCCGCAGGCACTACGCCAGCAACTGAGCGCGCTGGGCTGGCGGCGACCGCCGGAGGTCACCCCGCTGAGCTGGCTGGCCTGGCTCAACCCCGATACGCCACTTGCCATTATGCCGGTTCTGCCACAGGTGCACGACGGCCACAACGAGACTCTGCTGTTGGTCAGGGAGGATGAGGCAAACCGGCGGCTGCTGACCCTGCGCCTGTGGCCCAGCCACTACCGGTTGGAACCGTCACAACAGCCGCTGTGGCTGGGTAACATTGCCTGGCTGCAGCCGGTAACCCAAAACGGGCTGACCGCCCCGCGCACCGACAACGACTTCGACACCGCACTGCAACAGTTCCTGCGCTTCCCACTGACGCTGCCGATAAAGCGCTTTGAACGTGACAGCACACTGCCCGGCTGGAGTGGTGAGGGGCTGCTGCTCGGAGCAGACGCCGAATAGCTACGAAAAGGCCAGCATCAAAAATCCCGTGTCAGAACGGACAGGAGATGGGTTCACACCGTTCACCCTGCGCCACAGCAGCCTCCAGCTCGTGGAGACTCTCACGGTAGAGGGAATTATCCGGTTGCAACGCGATCGCACACTGCAGCGCCGTCAGGGCCGCGGCACCACAACCCCGTGCTGCCAGGACATAGCCCAGGTTGTTCCATAGATCGGCCTGCTCCGGTGAGGCGACAAGACCATCACGAAAACTCTGCTCCGCCTCAGCGTAGGCCTCCAGACGGTAGGCCAGATTGCCCCGTGACAGCCAGGCAAGCGCAGACTCCGGCCACCTGTCGGTGGCAGCCCGATAGCCGGTCAACGCGGCACGCTCCTGTCGACTCTGCTCCAGCGCCAGGGCGGCGCGAAGATAGGGCAAGGGCTTGGCAGTAGCCGGCATCTCGCCGGGCGTCAGGATCACGCGTCCCCAGTATTCGGCGCGCTGCCAGGTCCTCTCGAACACCCTCATGGCCACGCGGTAGCGGCGCGTCTCCCCCGAGCGCAGCACCATCTCTCGCTCGACCAGGTCATAACCTACCACCACTGCATAGTGCCAGCGCGGCCACCAGGAGAGCCCCAGATTCTGCAACACCAGCACCGGGTGTCCCGCCGCCACCTCGCTCAGCAGCACCTCCAGTTGCGGTTCCAACGGATAGACCAGCATGCCGTAACTACGTGCCGCCGCTTCCATCTCCAACGGCACACTCCCCTGGCGCGCCGGCAGATAGACCTTATCCACCAGCTCATCAGGATGGACCCGGCTACCCTGGACGCCCAGCACGGTAGCCAGTGCCGCCGGACCGCACTGATAGCGCTGCTGGGGGAAAAAGGGGGTGGACACAAGCTCATGACGTGAAGGTAGGAGCTCCGGGGGGGACTGCTGCAGGCGGGTACTCTGCCCCGTATAACTACAGGCGGTCAAAAGCAGGCATAGCAGGAGAAGGCCGGCCGGGCGGCCGGCCCTGTGCAGGGAAACAGGCAACTCAGTTGTTGACCGATTTTACGAACGGAAAGACGTCCGTCGCCCCCAGCATATCGGTGATCACCAGGACGATAAAGACTACCAGCACGGCACCAAGGATATCGCCCCCGGCAGGCATCTCGGCAAGGCGCGCATTAAGCTGACGGATCTCTCCATCGGTCATTGCCGCCACCCGCTGTTTTGCCGCCTCGGCATCGACGCCAAGCTCGCGCAGCTGTGTCTGTACCGACTCGCGCTCCAGCGCCTCCAGCAACTGGCTCCGCTCAAACGCACGCTGCTCCTGTTGCAGCAGTGTCGTGGTGGAGGTCATCGCCGCATAGGCCGGGGTCAGCTGTCCCCCCAACAGTGCCACTGAAAGCAGCATCACCCCTACCTGTTTTATCCGATAGTTACGCTTCATCATGTTCTCCTTCCATAGGGATATACCTACCTATTTCAGTATAGTACATAATCCCTAGGCACACATTCAGCGAACGTCCGATGTCGCCCAAGCCGTGCCAGAAAACAGTGGTCCCGCGCTCACCTGAGTCCAAGTTGCCCCGCCAGGTGATCCTCCAGCCGCTCCAGCCGCCGCAGTGGATCCTCCTCAAGCAGCAGCCGCTGCTTCTGTACCAGCTCCAGCGGCAGCAGCTCCGCCAACCGTGCCCCGACCCACTCGGCATTGTCCAGCTCCCGAACCAGACTGGAATAGGGTTGGTCCAGCTCGGTGAGCATCCGCCCCAGCAAGCCGGCCAGATGCTGGTACTTCTCCGGCAGTGGCACTGCCGGTGGATTGGGCAACAGCTCCACCTCGGCGACAAGCAGCTGGTTCTCCGCCACTTCACTATCGAGAATGCGAAAACGCCGTTCACCTTTTAGCGTAATCCCGAGCAGCCCGTCCTTGCGCTGCTCCCAGTAGCTGATCCGTCCCAGAGTGCCCACCTCGTAAACCTCCGCGGCCTGCCCCACCTCATGCCCCTCCCGAATCAGCGCCACGCCGAAACCGCTCTCCTCACGCAGGCAGCGGCTAACCATATCCAGGTAACGCGCCTCGAAGATGCGCAGCGCCAGCGGTCCGCCGGGAAACAGCACCGAGTGCAGGGGAAAAATGGGGATCGTGTGCCGGTGCATCACTGGCCGCCCTGTGCCGCCTCACCCCAGCGGGGCGCCAACTGTTGCGCGATGCCCAGGTGGTCCAGCACCCGCGCCACCACGAAATCAACCATATCCTCCACCGTCTGCGGCTGATGATAGAAACCGGGCGAGGCGGGCATGATGGTCACCCCCAGCTGCGCCAGCTTGAGCATGTGTTCCAGGTGGATCGCCGACAGCGGCATCTCGCGCACCACCATGATGAGCTGCCGCCGCTCCTTGAGCATCACATCGGCCGCCCGTTCGATCAGGGTATTGCTCGCCCCGCTGGCCACTGAGGAGAGGGTGCTGGTGGAGCAGGGGCAGATCACCATCGAGGAGGGCGCACTCGAACCGCTGGCTACCGGCGCCATCCACTGCTCACGACCGAAGACCTCCAGCTGCCCCGGCCCGGCAGAGAAGTGGTCGCTGAAAAAGCGCTGCATCGCCTCGGGACGCCCCGGTACCTTAAGTGTGGTTTCGGTGGCCAGCACCACCTGTGCCGGCGCCGAGACCATCAGATAGACCCGTTTGCCGGCACCCAGCAGGGACTCGAGCAGGCGCAGACCATAGGGGGCACCCGAGGCGCCGGTAATAGCAAGGGAGACGGTGTCGGCAGGTATCGGCATAGCAGTAATGGTGGTTCGGTTATTCTGTTGCCTTCAGGATAGTCGCTGCAACGGCTCAGGGGAAATCTCTGCGCCTCTCAATTTCTTCAGTGATCAGTCTGCCAGCATCTGCAACAGTTTGCCGTGGATACCACCAAAGCCGCCGTTACTCATTACCAGGAGGTGATCGCCGGGCCTTGCCTCTTGCAACACCCGCTGCAGCAACTCGTCAAAATCGCTGCAGCTGCTGACCGTGTCGGCCCCTCCCGCCGGTAGCTCCCAGCCAAGATCCGCCGGCGCATAGATAAAGATCCGGTCGGCAGCCGCCAGTGAGGGCAGCAGCGTCTCCCTGTGCACCCCCATCCGCATGGTGTTCGATCGCGGCTCGAGCACGGCAATGATACGGGCAGC
The DNA here is from genome assembly GCA_026196275.1 of Gammaproteobacteria bacterium. Taxonomy (GTDB): domain Bacteria; phylum Pseudomonadota; class Gammaproteobacteria; order Thiohalomonadales; family Thiohalomonadaceae; genus JAPHTQ01. The sequence continues at coordinate 28,658 of JAPHTQ010000039.1, read as the reverse complement.
ACCGACCTTCTTGCGCAGGCCGTCGAGGGTGGCGGCAATGGCGGTAGGGTGGTGGGCAAAGTCGTCATAGACGGTTACCCCCCCGGCCTCGCCGCGCACCTCCATGCGCCGCTTGACATTGCGGAAGGCGGCCAGCGCCTCGATCGCCTGGGCGGCGGGGACACCGGCGTGACGCGCTGCACCGATGGCCGCCAGGGCGTTGCTGACATTGTGCTCACCCAGCAGCTCCCACTCGACCACGCCCTGTGACGTGCCGCACCACAACACCTCGAAACGGCTGCCGTCATCGGCCAGCAACCGCCGCCCCCATCCCTTCTCTGCAGCGAAGGGCTCGACCGGAGTCCAGCAGCCCATCCGCAGCACCTCGGTCATGTTCTCATCCCCCGCCGGGGCGAGGATCAGCCCCTCGCCCGGCACGGTACGCACCAGGTGGTGGAACTGGCGCTGGATCGCCGCCAGGTCGGGGAAAATATCGGCGTGATCAAACTCCAGGTTGTTCAGCACCAGGGTACGCGGGCGGTAGTGAACGAACTTGGAGCGCTTGTCGAAAAAGGCGGTGTCATACTCGTCGGCCTCGACGACAAAGAACGGCGTCTCACCGCGGCGGGCGGACAGCCCGAAATTCTGCGGGATGCCGCCAATAAGAAAGCCCGGCCTCATCCCCGCAAACTCCAGGATCCAGGCGAGCATCGAGGCGGTGGTGGTCTTGCCGTGGGTGCCGGCCACCGCCAGCACCCAGCAGCCGCCAAGCAGGTTGTCGCTGAGCCACTGCGCCCCGGAGGTATAGGGCAGGCCGCGGTTAAGCACATGCTCCACCGCCGGATTGCCGCGGGAGAGGGCGTTGCCAATCACCACCATCTCGACCTCCGCAGGGATCGCCCCAGGATCATATCCCTCATACAGGGTGATCCCCTGCTCGGCCAACTGGGTGCTCATCGGCGGATAGACCCCGGCATCCTGGCCGCTGACCTCATGCCCCAGGGAGCGGGCCAGCAGCGCCACCCCGCCCATGAAGGTGCCGCAAATACCGAGAATATGGATTTTCATCTTCTGACTAGCCCTCTACCGGCACCAGGAAGCTGCCCAGAGTGATGGACACCAGGGTGTAACCGACGGCGAAAAGAAAGCCCATGCCCCGCGACACACCCAGGGCGTGGCGCAGGATGTGGGAGGCAATGGCGATGTTCCAGCCAAACAGCAGTAGCGAAAGGAGCACCGCAACATCCTGCAATCCCCCGCCCATATTGAACCAGACGCTAACGGGAATGGCCACCAGTCCCAGCAAGGTCTCGCAGGCGGCCAGTGCCGTCAGGGTCTGTAAAACCCGGCTATGGCGCCGGTGCAGCAACAACAGACCGTGCACCACCGCCACCATGGTCAGGGTACCTACCAGCGAGGAGAGAAACGCCCCGTCCAGCGGCAGGGCGTGGCTTCCCAGCACGACCCCGGTCAACCAGTGGGCGATCAGCGCCAGCCACAGCAACAGAGTGGAGGCAGGCAGCACCTGCGGCCCCTGTCGCAACATTGCGATCTGCCCGATAACGCGCAAAAGTGCTCCCATGAAAGTCCTCGTTCCCTTCGTGCTTTACGTTACATGTCGAAATCCATGATACCGTCTCGCCACGGAGCGCAGCAATTAAGGCAGCCCGATCCGTTATACTTCCCTTTTACCGACAATCGACGACACCGCATGAGCGCACATTATATCGACACTCCCCAGCAACTCGACGAGCTGTGCCGACAGCTTCGCCACCACGACTGGTTTACCCTGGACACCGAATTCCTGCGCGAGAAGACCTACCGGTCGCGCCTCTGCCTGCTACAGGTGGCCAACCCTGAAGTGATCGCCTGTGTCGATCCGCTGGCACTGGAGGATCTCTCGCCGCTGCTCGATCTGCTCTACGACCCCGCCATCACCAAGGTGCTGCACGCCGCACACCAGGACCTGGAGATCTTCTTCGAGATGCGCGGCGAGGTCCCGGCCCCCATCTTCGACACCCAGATCGCCGCTACCCTGCTCGGCCACGGTGAGCAGATCGGCTACGGCAACCTGGTGAAGATCGAGCTGGGTATCGAACTGGAGAAGGCCCACGCCCGTGCCGACTGGTGCCGACGGCCGCTCGACGATGCGCAGCTGACCTACGCCGCCGACGATGTGCGTCATCTGCGCGAGGTCTACCTCAGCCAGCGCCGGCAACTCGAAGAGCTGGGGCGCGAACAGTGGCTGCAGGCCGACTTCGACGAGTTGACCGATCCGGCCCGCTACCGCAACCCGCCGGAACAGGCCTGGCTGCGGGTCAAGGGCAGCAACCGCCTCAAGGGGGTGCAACTGGCGGTACTGCAGGCGCTGGCCGGCTGGCGCGAGGAGCAGGCACAGCAGAGCGACCGGCCACGGCGCTGGATCCTCAAGGATGAGATCCTGCTCGACCTGGCCAGGCAGATGCCGCAGGAACCGGGCAAACTGCACCGCATCCGTGGTCTGGAAGAGGGCACCGTAAAGCGCCACGGCGATACCCTGCTGCGCCTGATTGACGAGGCGAAAAATCTGCCAAAAGCGCAGTGGCCCAAGGCCAAAGGCGGCAAGCGTCTTGCGCCGGAGCAGGAGCCGCTGGTCGATGCCATGATGGCCCTGCTGCGTGAGCGCTGCCGGCGCCAGAACATCAGCCCCGGCGCCGTGGCCGGACGACGTGAACTGGAGCAACTGGTGATGGGGGAGCGAGATATCCCGTTGCTGCACGGCTGGCGTGCCGCCATCGCCGGCGGAGCGCTGCAGCAACTGCTGGAGGGCAGACTGGCCCTGCTGGTGGAGAACGGACAGCTCGACATCATCCACCGGGAGTAGGCTTTCTGCAGCCATGGCAACCGTCAAGGACAAGCACTACCGCTACCCGTGGCGCGACGGCAACCACTTCGAGCTGCTGATCGACGGCGAGCAGTTCTTTCCTCCCATGCTGCAGGCGATCAACGAAGCCCGTAGCCATGTACTGCTGGAGTTCTACCTGTTCGAGTCCGGCAACATCGCCGATACCTTTATCCAGACCCTGTGCGCTGCCGCCGAACGCGGCGTAAAGGTCTACCTGCTGCTGGATGACTTCGGTGCCCGTGGCCTGCATCGACAGGACCTGCGGATCCTGCAGGGGGGCGGGGTCGAACTGGCCTTCTACAATCCCCTGCGCTATGGCCACCTGCGACGCAACCTGCTGCGCGATCACCGCAAGCTGCTCTGCGTCGATGGCCATACCGCCTTTACCGGCGGTACCGGCATCACCGACGAGTTCGATTCCGCAGGCAACCCCGGCGCCTGGCATGAGGTCATGTTGCGGGGTCATGGACCCGTGGTGGCCGACTGGCAACAGCTGTTTCAGGAGAACTGGCAGCGCTGGAGCCAGAGCGAGCTGCAACTGTCCACTCCCCCCGAAGATCAGCACAGTGGTACACAGCGTGGCCGTCTCGCCCCCAGCTCACCGGCCCATGCCGACATCAAGCGCTCACTGATCAATCGCCTGCGTGGTGCCGAGCAGCGCATCTGGATCGCTACCGCCTACTTCATCCCCTCACGCAAGATCCGTCGCCTGTTACGCCGTGCCGCCCGCAGCGGCGCTGATGTACGCCTGCTACTGCCGGGGCCGCATACCGACCACCCTGCGGTACGTCATGCCGGGCGTCGTTTTTACGCCCGGCTGCTGCGTCACGGCGTACGCATCTACGAATACCAGCCGCGTTTTCTGCACGCCAAGGTGCTGCTCTGCGACGACTGGGTCTCAATCGGATCAAGCAACATCGACCGCTGGAACCTGCGCTGGAACCTGGAGGCGAACCAGGAGATCGCCTCCGCACAAATGGCCCGGAAGGTCGCCTGCATGTTTGAGCAGGACTTCTCCGACAGCCACGAGGTCAAGGCGGAACACTGGTACCGCCGCCCCTGGCACCGGCGGCTGCTGGAATGGTTATGGGGCTCGGTGGATCTGTGGGTCGAACGCCGCAGCCAACGCCACAAGGACGACTGATGCGCAACCCGGCCAGCTGCGCGGCTACCTGTGAGCGGCGACAAAACCACCGCCAAGCTGCAAAAGCCCGACGCCACCGCAAGATGGTTTGCTTGGGGAGAAAGGCTTTTTCAACGCAAAGACGCAGAGCCTTTCTCCCCGGGGCAACACATTGCTACCCTGTGGTACAATCTTGCGCCGCAAACCGGCGCTGATGTGCGGTGTCGGCAGGTTTGGAATATAGACAAAGGCAATCAGATGAAGGTATTGGTGATTGGCGGCGGTGGTCGTGAGCACGCCCTGGCGTGGAAGGCGGCCCAGTCGCCCGAGGTGGAGAAGGTTTTCGTCGCCCCCGGCAACGCAGGCACCGCCCGCGAGGCAAAGCTGGAGAATGTGGCCATCGGCGTGGAGGATATCGAGGCGCTGGTCAGCTTTGCCCGTGACAACGCCATCGACCTGGCCATTGTCGGCCCCGAGGCGCCACTGGTGATCGGTGTGGTCGACGCCTTCGAGGCTGCCGGCCTGCGCTGCTTCGGCCCGAGCAGGGCTGCCGCCCAGCTGGAGGGCTCCAAGGTCTTCACCAAGGACTTTCTCGCCCGCCATAACATCCCCACTGCCGCCTACGCCAACTTCACCGATGTGGACGAGGCGCTGGCCTACCTGCACCAACAGAGCGCCCCCATCGTCATCAAGGCCGATGGTCTGGCGGCGGGCAAGGGTGTGATCGTCGCCATGACGATGGAGGAGGCCGAGGCGGCAGTAAAAGACATGCTCGCCGGCAACGCCTTCGGCGAGGCGGGCCACCGGGTGGTGATCGAGGAGTTTCTCGAGGGCGAGGAGGCGAGCTTCATCTGCATGGTCGACGGCGAGCACATCCTGCCGATGGCCACCAGCCAGGACCACAAGCGCGTCGGCGAAGGCGACACCGGTCCCAACACCGGCGGCATGGGCGCCTACTCACCAGCTCCGGTGGTCACCGCTGAGGTGCACGCGCGCATCATGCGCGAAGTGATCGTGCCGACCGTTAAGGGGATGGCTGCCGAGGGCAACCCCTACACCGGCTTCCTCTACGCCGGGCTGATGATCAGCGCCGATGGCACGCCCAAGGTGATCGAATACAACTGCCGCTTCGGTGACCCGGAGACCCAGCCGATCATGATGCGCCTCAACTCCGATCTGGTCGCCCTGTGCAACGCCGCACTGGATCGCAGGCTCGATAGCGTCACGGTCGAATGGGACGCACGCGCCGCCATGGGCGTGGTACTCGCCGCTGGCGGTTATCCCGGCAGCTACAACAAAGGGGACGTCATCCACGGCCTCGACGGTGCTGACTCGGCGGATGCCAAGATCTTCCATGCCGGCACCACCGAGAAGGACGGCAAGGTGGTCACCGCCGGCGGCCGTGTGCTCTGTGCCACCGCCCTGGGCGCCACAGTCAGCGAGGCGCAGACCAAGGCCTACGCACTGGCCGACAGGATCAGCTGGAGCGGCATGTTCATGCGCCGCGACATCGGCTACCGCGCCATCGCCCGGGAGAAGGTATAAATCATTTACCGCAAAGGCGCAGAGGCGAAAAGGGGGATAAAGCGATATTCACACTCAGCCGGCCTCACTCAGGTCGACCCCATTATCACAGCACTCCTGCACCACCTTTAATCTCTGCGCCTTTGCGCCTCTGCTGTTATTTTTTGCTTTTAAAACAGCATATTAAGTATTAGCAAAGCAAATAGTGCTATTTTTTCCGAGACTTTGGGGCGGTTAATCAGATAAAATGCGCGGTTCAAAGAATTCAAGCCGCTGAAATAAAAGCATTTTCAATCCTGTTTTAGGAGTAGATCTATGTCTGCAAAGCATCCCGTGATTGCGGTCACCGGCTCTTCCGGCGCCGGGACCACCACCGTTAAGAATGCCTTCGAGCACATCTTCTTCCGCGAAAAGATCAAGCCGCTGGTCATCGAGGGTGACAGCTACCACCGCTATGATCGTGCCGCGATGAAAGAGGCGATCGCCAAGTTCGCCGAGGAGGGGAAGAACCTCTCCCACTTCGGTCCCGAGGCCAACCACTTCGACCTGCTGGCCGAGACCTTCAAGACCTACGGCGAGAGTGGCCAGTGCAAGCGTCGCTACTATATTCACAGCGATGAAGAGGCGGATCACCACAATGCGCGCCTGGGTGGTAGCGACTACACCGCCGGCCAGTTCACCCCGTGGGAAGAGATCACCGAGGAGACCGACGTGCTGTTCTACGAGGGGCTGCACGGCGGTGCCAAGGACGGGGATGTCGACGTCTCCGCCTATACCGACCTGCTGGTCGGTGTAGTACCGATCGTCAACCTGGAGTGGATCCAGAAGATCTTCCGCGACAACGCCCAGCGCGGCTACAGCGCCGAGGCGATCGTCGACACCATCCTGCGCCGCATGCCGGACTACGTGAACTACATCACCCCGCAGTTCTCCCGTACCGACATCAACTTCCAGCGCGTGCCGACCGTCGACACCTCCAACCCGTTCATCGCCCGCGACATCCCCACCCCGGACGAGTCCTTCGTGGTGATCCGCTTCCGCGATCCGGTCAAAACCGGCGTCGACTTCCCGCACCTGCTGAATATGATCCCCGACTCCTTCATGTCTCGCCGCAACACTATCGTGGTACCCGGCGGCAAGATGGGGTTCGCCATGGAGCTGATCCTGGCCCCCATCATCCACAACATGATCGAGAAGAGCCGCAAGGGCTGAGCGCGTTAAGGTAAGAAGACGAGGGCCCGCAAATGCGGGCCTTTTTTATTGTGTGCTCCGTGCCTCTGTGGTGAGTAATCATTTATCCCCAGCCGCGGGCTTCCAATCCTCGGGAGGCGCCTGGCCCTCCAGGTCGTGGCGAATATCGAGCACCGGTGCCGCCTCGATGTCCTGGGCATCCATCATCTCCGCCAGGCGCTGCAGCGAGGCGAGGATCTGATGCTGCTCCCACTCTTTCAGCTCATTGAAGCGCTCGATAAAGCGCTCCTGCAGCAGGGTCGGGGCGGAGGCTAGCTGCTCACTGCCTTCTCCGGTCAGCTTGACGTAGACCTTGCGCCGGTCGGTGTGCGAGCGGATGCGCTGGATAAGCTCGCGTTTTTCCAGCCGATCGAGAATCGAGGTGACCGTCCCCTGACTCAGGTTCACCTCCCGGGCCAACTCGCCCGCGGTCATCTCCTCACAGGTTCCCAGCGCCTGCAGCACCAGCAACTGCGGCCCGGTAAAACCGGCCTGCTGCATCAGACGGCGCGAGCGCATATCGATGGCGCGGATAATGCGCCGCAGTGAAATCAGAACATCTGCGTATCTTTCCATTCTTCTCCAGTGAGGCTATAACTTCTTCAAGGATTCACGCTGTTGTCACGATAATTTAATTTCTACACAAAACGTATTGCTTCGGTAAACAGTGATAACAACACGGCAATGTCAGCTTGAAATCAACAACTTAATAAGCATATAATAGCGAAATGATTCGTTTGTGCACAAACTATTTCTGCGCAGACGATTCCCCAGCCCATAACCCCAAGGTTAATGATGACTGAGAAACTTGAGATACAGCTGCGCCTCCCTAACCTGGAGGAGGGCAAGCCGGTGCATGAGCTGATTCAGCGCTGCCCGCCGCTGGATGTGAACTCCAGCTACAACTACTTCCTGCTCTGCAGCCACTTTCGTGATACCTGCGTGGTGGCTGAAGCCAATGACCGAATCGTCGGTTTTCTCTCCGCCTACCTCATCCCCGGCCGTGCCGAGACGCTGTTCGTCTGGCAGGTGGCGGTGGATGAGGCGGCCCGCGGCCACGGTCTTGCCGGTCGGATGCTTGAGCATGTGATGGCGCGGCCGTTCTGCGCCGATGTCCACACACTGGAAACCACCATTTCACCGTCTAACCTTCCCTCAAGACGGGTCTTTCAGCACTATGCCGAGAAAGTTGGGGCACAAAGCAGCGAAGAGACCTTTATTGAGGTCCACCACTTCGGCGGCGAAGCACATGAGGAAGAGCGCCTGATCCGTATCGGGCCCTGGAAATAAGAATTATCCACGACTGGAGAAAACGATTATGAGAATCTTTGAAGAGATGGAATCTGAAGTACGCGGTTATGTGCGTTCCTTCCCGGCGATCTTTGACACCGCCAAGGGCTCGTTCATCTATGACGAGCACGGCAACAAGTTCATCGACTTCTTTGCCGGTGCCGGCACCCTGAACTACGGCCACAACAACCCGATCATCTCCGAAGCGCTGATCGAGTACCTGCAGCGCGACGGCATCGTGCACGCGCTGGACAAGGCGACCGTGGCGAAAAAGAACTTCCTGCAGAAGTTCCAGGACACCATCCTCACGCCGCGCAACCTGAACTATAAAATCCAGTTCACCGGTCCCACCGGGACCAACGCCGTGGAGACCGCGCTGAAACTGGCTCGTATGGTCAAGCGCCGCTCCAACGTTATCGCCTTTACCAACGGCTACCACGGTCTGACCATGGGCGCGCTGGCGGTCACCGGTAACGACTTCTACCGCGACGAGTCCTACGGTGCGCGCAACAACGCCGACTCGGTACCGTTCGACGGCTACTTCGGCCCGGACGTCAACACCATCGACTATCTGCGCAAATTTCTCTCGGACGGCTCCTCCGGCATCGACCTGCCGGCCGCGATCATCGTCGAGACCGTGCAGGGTGAGGGCGGCATCAACGTCGCCAGTACCAAGTGGCTGCAGGAGCTCTCCGAACTCTGCCATGAGTTCGACATCCTGCTGATCATCGACGACATCCAGGTGGGTAACGGCCGTACCGGCACCTTCTTCAGCTTCGAAGAGGCCGGCATCAAACCCGACATGGTCTGCATGTCCAAGTCGATCGGTGGGGGTCTGCCGATGGCTATCCTGCTGATGCGCCCGGAGCTCGATCAGTGGCAGCCGGGTGAGCACACCGGCACCTTCCGCGGTAACAACCTCGCCTTCGTTGCCGCTACCCAGGCGCTGACCTACTGGGAGAACGAGGACTTCTCCGAGTCGATCAAGTACAAGGGCCAGATCATGGAGGAGGAGCTGAGCCGCATCGCCGAGAAGTACCCTCAACTCGAGATCGAACTGCGTGGCCGCGGTATGGTCTGGGGTCTGGATATCGGACGAGGTGGTTTCGCCGGTGACGTCTCCAAGGAGGCCTTCGACAACAATCTCATCATCGAGCTGGCCGGTGCCGACGACAGTGTGGTCAAGTTTCTGCCGGCGCTGACCATTGAGGAAGATACGCTGCGCGAGGGCATGGCGATCATCGACAAGGCGATCGGCAACCTGCTGGAGCGCAGCGACGATGCCCGCAAGGGGGTGGTGGCATGATTGTCCGCACCCTGGACGAGATCAAGGGCTCCGACCGCGAGGTCCACGCCGAGAACGGCAACTGGGTGAGTCGCCGCTTTGTCCTTGATGACGATAAGGCGGGCTTCTCCTTCCACGAGACTATCATCAAGGCCGGCACCGAGACCCACATCTGGTACAAGCACCATATCGAGGCAGTCTACTGCGTCGCCGGTGATGGCGAGATCGAGGATCTGAAAACCGGCAAGGTCTACCCGATCAAGGACGGCACCCTCTACCTGCTCAACGAGCACGACGAGCACCTGCTACGCGGCGGCAAGGAGGAGATGCGCCTCATCTGCGCCTTCACCCCTCCGGTTACCGGGCGCGAACACCACGACGAGGATGGCGCCTACACCCCCCATCCCAGGCAGGCCGAGTACGACGCGGTGCGCCTGGGCTGATCCGCACAGCGCGAGAAGAGAAGGCCCGCCACCGAGCGGGCCTTCTTTTTGCCTGCCCCTTAACGGCTCAGGGAGACCGTCGTCACACCCCATCGCGTGGGATGGCTAGTGACCAGTTCTCGGAGAATACCCGCGACTCCCCCTCGTAGGCGTCGAGTTCGGCACGAATGTAGAAGTGGTTGGTGTCAGCGGTCAGGACGGTTCGTGTGGTGGTGCGCACCGCCCAGTCGCCGCGGCGGAAGGTACGCTCGGTGCGTGTCTCACCACGCAGCGAGGTAAAGTCGTCCCCTTGGTAGCTGTACCGGTCCCAGGTCCGATCCCCCACCTCCAGCTCGATCTCATCGATTCGGTATACCCCCTCATCCTTGATCACCTCAAGCACAGAGCGATCCTCGGCAAGGTCGCGGTGCACCAACCAGTTATGGTGAGGCGGTTCGATATGTTCAACCCGTGCCGGCGCCGTTCCCTCCGGCTCCTCGAAGTGGACCGCCTCGTCATCGGGGTTGGGCCGGCGTATCGGCAGCTTCAGCACACTGCATTCACTGTAGAGCATCAGGCACACCGACGCCGGTGGTGGCCAGGCCAGCGGCCAGTAAGAGGTGGAGATCGAGAGGCGAAGACGGTGACCGACGGGGAACTGTTGGGCGATGTGGTTCATCCCCACCTTCACCCGATATCGTCTGCCCGGCTCCAGCGGCTGCGATTCGGCGTTGCCGTTGCGGTGGGTAAGGTTGAGCAGGCCATAGGTAATGCGGGTGGCCTTGTCATCGGGGGCCACATCGGAGAGACGCACCGCCACCATCGCCACGGGGCGATTGACAGAGAACTCCAGCTCAAACTGCGGTGCTCCCAGGATCTCCAGCGGCTCTTCCAAAACAGGGCTGTCGTAGACCAGGGCTCCGCCATCCTCTTCGCGCTGATCGTGGGGCAGATCCGGCGCCGCGGTATAGGAGCACCACTTGCCGGCGAAGAGCCCGACGCTAAGCGGCGATTGCAGTGTCTGTGCCGCCTCCGGCTGCCGGCGCTGCCCGGGCTCCGTGACAAGACGATGGGGGGCAAGATAGTAGCTCCGCCACTCGACATCGGGCGAGGGCCACCGCCTCTCTGCGATCCAGCGCCCCGGGCGGTGGCTGTAGCGCGTGGTAGGCGGTACGCTCGCCTGCATCCAGGCGCGCAGCATCGGCTCCTCCATGATCCCGGTCTCCTGCCCCTTCAGCCAGTGGTCCCACCAGCGTAGTGCCTCCTGCAGAAAGCCGATCGCCGGCCCCGGTCGGCCCAGGTGGGGGTATTTATGCCCCCAGGGCCCGACCAGACCCAGCCGCGGTACCTCAAGATGCTCCAGCAGGCGGAAAATGGCATTGGTGTAGCCGTCGGCCCAGCCTCCCACCGCCATCACCGGGCACTGAATTGCAGCGTAGTCCTCGCAGACCGAGCCGTGACGCCAGTAGTCATCGCGGCGCTGGTGGCGCAGCCAGATATCCAGCCAGAGACCGCTGCCGGCCAGCCGTTGCAGCCACATCTCCCGCCAGCGCTCCCCTACCAGCGCCGGATCGGGCGGACAGGTGTTGACCGAAAACATGGTGGTGGACTCGGAGAGGTTGTCGGTGAGCAGACATCCTCCCATATAGTGCATATTGTCGAGATAGAGATCGTCGGTGGAACAGGCGGTGATGATCGCCTTGAGGGCGGGCGGGCGCATGGCGGCGATCTGCAGGCTGTTAAAGCCACCCCAGGAGATCCCCATCATCCCGACGCTGCCGTTGCACCAGCGCTGCTCGCTAAGCCAGTGGATCACCTCATAACCGTCGTCCATCTCCTGCTGGCGGTACTGATCCACCAATACCCCCTCCGACTCCCCCGAACCACGCAAATCGACCCGCAGGCAGGCATAACCGTGGCCGGCCAGATAGTGGTGAGTCATATCGTCGCGTACACGGGTCAGATCCCGTTTGCGGTAGGGAATATATTCAAGAATGGCCGGTACCGGTGCCTCCTCCGCCCCCTCCGGCAGCCACAACCGTGCCGCCAGCCGGGTCCCATCCGACAAGCTGATCAGGAGGTGCTCCTCCACCCTGACCTTGTAGGGCAACTCCTCAACGATCCTCATCGCTCCTCCCCGGCCGGGGCAAATTCAAAGGTGAGCATTTCACGACACTGTGCATAGCGCTGCAGCAACTGCTCGTGATCGTCGGCACCGATATGAAGGATCGCGATCTCGTAACTGTAGCTGTCCTGATCGCGCAGCGTGGAGAGCTGTTCGCCCTCCACCGCCTCGATGTAGACCCCGGTCTCCGGAAAGCGTTCCTTTACCTGCCGGATCTCCTCTTCGCTGGGAGTGCGCACCACCAGCGCATCGCCATAGTGGCGCCACATGAACTTGGCGGCGCAGTTGAAGTGACCCTCATCCCGCGGGTAGTCGGGCTCCAGTCCCAGCGCCAGCTCCACCGCCACTTCGTGGTTGGAACTGCCGTGCACCTTCTCGAACATGTCGCTTAATGACTGGGAGATGCGCGGATTGACCTCCAGCAGCTTGAGCGCGCCGCTCTGCTCATCCCAGATGAACTCCAGGTTGAAGGCGCTGTTATCCAGCCCGATCCGCGACATTAACCGTTCGGTCACCTCCAGGCTCTTCTGTTGCATCGCCTGCGGCCAGCGCGAGGGGTATTCGTAACGGGTAAAGCTCTTGCCCTCCTCATCCTTGAACGAATCGGTAATACCGTTGACGTGCACCTTCCCCTGGTAGATATAGCCCTCGGGGCCGTTCTGGCGATCGCCGCGGATCAACTCCTCGGCGATGCAGTGGTTGCCGTCGATAGCAGCCACCTCCGGCGGCAGGTCAGCAAAGTCCAGGGCGACATTGAAAGCATCACCGATGCGCGAGATATTGTTTCGAATGGTGGGCAGATGGGACTGGAAGGTTTCCGCGCTGTCGATATAGAAACCGAGAAAAGAGCCGAACGCTTTGACCGGCTTGATCCAGAAGGGGTAGGGCAGATCGATCTGCGATAACGGATCCTTATCGAACGGGTCGAAGGCGCAGAAACGCGGGATGGCCTCGGGGATCACCTTCTGCTGTTCCAGCCGTGCCCAGTACTTGTGACCGCATTTGAGTACATCCTCCAGCGAGGGCGAGGGGAGGCCGAACTTTCGGCACAGCAGCGGCGCCAGTGTATCGGCGGGGAAATCCCAGTGGGTGATGATGGCATCGATAGGCCCGGAAAACCGCTGTAACTGCCGCTGCGCCTTGGCCAGCAGCTCCAGGTAGGGGTAATCGAGCGGTTTCACCACCTCGCCATACTCCAGCAGACCATGAAAGCGGTAGTGACGGGCATGGCGGATCCCCTTCAGCTTCTGCAGATTGTACTCTTCCAGGCCGAGAACAAAGATATTCTTCTTGCGCAATCGCCTCTCCCTGCTCATGAAATATTTGCGGTATCCACTACCTAAACATAGTGCATTAACTCGACAGGGCCAGCAGGCGGTCGTGATACGGGCCGTCGCCCATCAGGTCGAGGCTGCGGGCGAGGCGCTGCCGATCGGCCGGGCGGGGCAACCCCTCCAGCGCGGCGAACACCCGTCCCACCTGCTCCGGCGTCACCTCTCCGGTGAGCGGGTGGCCCAGCCCCATGATGTATTTGGCCCGCTGCAGGTCGGCGAAGTGGTGAGGGTCGTCCTGCATCGCCCGGAACAGGTCAGTGGCGGCCCGCTGTGCCTGCTCCAGCTCCTGCCAGTCGCCCCGCCGGCCAGCGGCGAGCAGGTGCTGGTACTGAAACAGTGCCAGCGACATCAGACCGGAGGTAATACCGGCTCGTTGGCGCCCTTCGGTATCGAAACGCGGGCCATCGCGCAGGGCGCGCCCCAGATGGGGATCCCAGCCCTGGACGATCTTCAGCCGGGTCAGCGCGGGGTGGGCGAGAAAACGGGCGGTAGTGGTGTCGTAATCGACCTCGGTGACCTTCACGGCCACAAGATGCCCGCCACCGGGTGCGACTACCAGACGTGCCGCCGCCCCGGGGGTCAGCGGCAGGCCGCTGACATCGGAGATACTGTAGAGCCCCACCGCGAAACCGCGCTCGGCGGCGGCAGCGAGCAGCGGTGCCAGGCTGTCGCTCACCGCCTCATCACCGGCATCGGCGGGCAGGTCGGTGCCCGGTCGCAGAAAGAGCGCTGGATAGCCACTCTCGGCCAGCCGATCCATCAGACGCAGATTGGACCTCTCGCCATCCTCGGGGCGCAGCAGCGCCATCGGAACGGTCTCAGCCAGGTCTGCCCGGGCGGCACAGTGGAACCACGCCTCCAGCTCCGCCACAGTGCGCAGGTGCCCCTGCCCGGTGGATGAGGCGATCAGCACCCCCTCAGCCCCCAGCCGGGCCAACCGTTCAAGAAAAGCGATGGTACGGGGCTCATCAAGCGAACGGCGCGGCAATCCACCACAGGTGGGGTCGAAACAGGCCACGGTGGCGTGGGGATAGCGTCCTATCGGATCTGCGATCAGTTCAGCGCTGCTAACCGGCATGGAAACCTCCTTGATCACCACCACCGTATGAGCTGTATGATGACATTGCAAGCGACATACTTGCTGAATCACACGAAGAGATAAAGATCATCGTTAGCGGAAGCCGCGAGGGGTAAGATATGAAGGATCTCGAACACGCACTGGAGGAGCTGGGGCTCCCTGCCCACGACAACAACCACCTGCCATCCTCCCCCCGCTCCTTTCCCGATGGCGGTCACTACCGCATCGAGATCTCCGGAGTAGAGCGGGTCTCATCGCTGGAGACACTGATCGCCGAATCCGAACGCCGTCAGGTCCCGGTACACCGCATCATCGCCACCGTCGGCGGCGCCACCTATCTCACCCGGTCGGAGTTGCGCGACTTTGCCGCCCTGGCGCGGGAGCAGCGCATCGAAGTGGTGATGACCCCCGGCCCACGGCGCGCCTGGGACAGCGGCCGGCAGATCGCCACCAAAGAGGGGTTGGTCTCCGGCATGCGCCTGCGCGGCATGGACAGTGTGCGCTACTGGCTCAAGGATATCGAGCGCTGCATGGAGGCGGGTTTTCGCGGTTTTCTGGTGGCGGACGAGGGGGTGCTGTGGCTGGTCAACCAGCTACGACACAAAGGGGTGATCCCGGAGGATGTGATCATGAAGCTCTCGGTCTTTGCCGGTCAGGCCAATCCCATGGGCGCCCGTGTCGCCCAGCAACTGGGCGCCAACACCTTCAATCCACTGGCCGATCTGAGCCTGCCGATGCTCTCGGCGATCCGCTCCAGCATTGAGATCCCGATGGATATCTACCTCTGCCTGGTCAACGCCATGGGCGGCTTCGTGCGCTTCTACGAGGCGGCGGAGATCGCCCGCGTGGCCGCGCCGTGCTACTTCAAGATCGAGCCCGGCCCATCCGAAGAGGTGATCTACGCACCGTGGAATTCCGACAGCTACCACGCCGACATGATCCGTGACCGGATGCGCGACGCCGAGATCGTCATGGAGCTGATCGAGAAGGAGAATCCCGATATCAGGTGCTCACCCGCCGGCGGGGTGGACCTGGCGATACCCCGCTAACCGAGCGGACATCAGCACCAGCCGCGGGTTTTGATCGCCTCCTCAATGCGTTTGAGGGCGTTGATCCAGGCACCCAGGCGCGCCGAAGCAAGATTGTAGCGTGCCGCGGTATTCACCGCGGCGCGATAGCCGCCGACCAGACGCTTGCGCCGCAGACGGTTGATGGTCTCCAGATCCCAGTAGTCATCAGAGAGCCCCTGGGTTCGCTCCATCTGGCACAGGTGCACACTGCCAGCGTTGGCTAGCACATCGGGCACGATGGTAATCCCCCGCTCCATCAATAGCGCATCGGCCTCCAGCGTGGTCGGGCCGTTGGCCGCCTCCACCAGCAACTGGGTACGGATGTTCGGCGCATTCTCCTCGGTGATCACTCCCTGCAGCGCAGCGGGCACCAGCACATCGCACTCGGTCTCCAGCAACTCGGTATTGGTCAGCGGGGTGGTACCGGGGAAGTCGGCCACCCGGCCGCTCTGCTGCTTGTGCTCAAGCAGCGCCGCCACATCGAGCCCCTCCTCACAATAGACGCCGCCGCGACTGTCACTGATCGCGATCACCCGACAACCGGCCTCAGCGAACATCTGCGCCGCCACCGAACCGACCTGGCCGAAGCCCTGCACCACCACCCGGGTGCCGTTGATCTCGAAGCCGGTCTCGTCCGCCGCCTCACGAAACACGTCGAACACCCCGCGACCGGTCGCCTCGTAGCCACCCAGGGTGCCGCCGATGATCGGTGGCTTATCGTTGATCGCCGCCGGTGCGTGACGCCCGCTGATCTGCTCGTACTCATCCAGCATCCACGCCATGCTCTGCAGGTCGGTGCCGATATCGGCGCCCAGCACATCGTAGTCGGGACCAGAGGGGCGAAGATAACGGATATAGGCGCGGCAGAGCCGCTCAAACTCCAGCTTGCTCAGTTCACGCGGATTGCAGGTAATGCCGCCCTTGCCGCCACCAGCCGGGATCAGCCCGGCGGCGTGCTTGACCGACATGATCAGTGCTAGCGCCTTGCACTCCTCCACATCGAGATCGGCCGAGATGCGGGTACCGTCGCGGGAGGGGCCGAGCGCATCGTTATAGCGTACCCGGTAGGCATCGAAGATACGGCAACTGCCATCGTCCATCTTCAGGGGGATGCGGAAACTGACCACCCTGCCCGGCGCCGAGAGCAACTCCACCACGGCCGGGTCAAGCTCGGCAACCTCCGCCGCCTGATGCATCAAACGCGTACTCTGTTCCAGAAAGTCGTACATCCTTACCTCTCCGTTGCTGTCTTCAGGCGATGGAACCATCTTGCTTGAATAAAAAGCGACCTGCAAACTGCAGCCAAAAGCATGCCGCAACCGGTTACAATGCAATAAGGGACGGATTTTTGCAGCAAGTGAAAATAACCATTGCCATGCAAGCACAAATGCCGTCCAACGCGACTCAGAGGTAACCGGTTCCCCATTTACATCACAGGCCACCTATGCTCACCATCGCCACACGCACTTTCCCTCTACTGCTTGGTATCGGCCTGCTGCTCGTCGGCATCGGCCTGCAGGGTACACTGCTGGCGCTACGCGCCAACGTCGAGGGCTTTGCCTTGACAGTCATCGGTGTGATGATGTCGGCCTATTTCATGGGCTTTATCGTCGGCACCTTCCTCTGCCCGAAACTGATCCGCAGTGTCGGCCACATCCGCGCCTTCTCCGCCTTTGCCGCGATCACCGCCGCTACGGCTATCGCCCACGGTATGGTGATCGATCCATGGCTATGGACTGCACTGCGCATCGTCACCGGCACCGCCATGGTGGGGCTCTATATGGTGGTTGAGAGTTGGCTCATTACCATGGCCCCCAGCGAGCAGCGTGGCCGCTTTCTCGCCGTCTACACCATCATCACCCTGCTGGCGATGGCGCTGGGACAGTACCTCATCCTGGTGGATGACATCGGCGGCTACCGTCTGTTCAGCCTCACCGCCCTGCTGGTAGCGCTGGCGGTGGTGCCGATAGCCCTCACCAGGATCCTGCAGCCGGCAGCAGTGATTGCCCCGCCTCTCAGCCTCAAGCACCTGCACCGCATCAGCCCTCTGGGTGTCAGCGGGGCGCTTACCAGCGGCATCATCAACGGCGCCTTCTGGGGTCTGGGCGCGCTGTTCGCCCGACGCATCGGCATGGAGGACGCCGGCATCGCCCTCTTTATGAGCCTGACCATTATCGGCGGTGCGCTGCTGCAGTGGCCCATCGGCCACCTCTCGGATCACTATGACCGGCGCCATATGCTGGTGTGGATAAGCTTCGTCACCGCCGCAGTGGCCACCGGTGCCTTTTTCAGTGTGGAGATCTCCCACAGCCTGCTCATCGCTATCGCCGTGGTCTACGGCGGACTTGCCTTCTCACTCTACGGCATCAGCGTCGCCCACGTGAACGACCACCTCGATGCTGCCCATATCCTTGAGGCGAGCCGCGCCCTGCTGCTGATCTACGGCGCCGGTGCTGTGATTGGCCCGACCATCGCCAGTTACTTCATGCAGCAGGTTGGCCCAGGCAGCCTGATGCTCTTCCTTGCTGCCTCGCTGCTGTTGCTCGGTCTGCTCGGCCTCTATCGCCTGCGCGTCGGCCGGACCATTTCAACCGAAGAGCAGATGGAGTTCGCCCCCATGGTGCGTACATCACCCGTGGCGTTGGAGATGGACCCGCGTCTCGACGAGGGGGAGGGGGGACCTGGGACGGTCAACCAGTAGCACCGACGCCTGCGTTCATCCAGTGGCGGCTACACTTAATAAAAACCAACGTTGGGGATAACCGCATGAGACAGGAAAGCGCCCTCCTCCTTCTTGCCTTGCTCACCGCACCAGCGGCAGCACTGGCCGACTGCATCCAGGACCAGTACGGCAATGTCGTCTGCGGCGCCGGTGAATGCACCAGGGATCAATACAGCAAGGTCTTCTGCGCGCCGGTCGGTGGCGGTGCACTGCGCGATAACCATGGCACCGTCAAATGTGGAATTGGCCATTGTGCCCGTGACCGGGATGGAGAGGTCTGGTGCTCAACCGTACCCGGAGGTGGAGCGGCTCTCGACGCCTACGGCAAGGTCAAGTGCTACAAGGGTTGTGAGGTTGGCACCACAGAGCGTTGCGCTCCGGGGCAATAGCCCCACGCCATTTATCCATAACCCTTACCCACCATCCCCCGGATTTGCGTGAATGTCGTGGCCATTAATCATTGAACCAGCTTGGCATAGAGATCATGTTCATCCGCTGCGGTGATCACCGCATCCACCGCATCGCCCAACTCCAGACCTGAACCGTTTTCGATCACCACCACCCCGTCGATCTCCGGTGCCTCGGCGTAGCTGCGACCGATGGCATTGTCGCCCTCCACCGCGTCAATCAGAATCGTGTAACTGTTGCCGACGCGTTGCTGCAGTTTCTCGGCACTGATGGCGTTCTGCACCGCCATGAAACGCTCCAGTCGCTCCTGCTTCACCTCTTCCGGGACCGGCTCGGCCAGCTCGTTGGCGGGGGCCCCCGCCACCGGCGAGTAGGTGAAGGCGCCGGCGCGATCGAGCCGCGCCTGGCGCAGGAAATCGAGCAACGTCTCAAAATCCTCCTCGCTCTCGCCAGGGAAGCCGACGATGAAAGTGGAGCGCAGGGCGATCTCGGGGATCAGCTCACGCCACGTTTCGATGCGCCGCAGCATGTTCTCGCTATCCGCCGGGCGGCGCATCGCCTTGAGCACCCGCCGGCTGGCGTGCTGCATCGGCACATCGAGGTAGGGCAAGGCATAGCCCTCGGCCATCAGCTCCACCAGCCGGTCCACCCTGGGGTAGGGGTAGATGTAGTGCAGCCGCACCCAGGCGCCGAGCGAGCCGAGCTGTTTGACCAGGGTTTCGATATCACTCCGGAGCGGGCGTCCTTCCCAGAACTCGGTGCGGTATTTCACATCGACACCGTAGGCGGCAGTATCCTGGGCGACAATGAGCAGCTCCTCGACGCCGTCGTTGACCAGCTTCTCCGCCTCCTCCAGGATCGCGCCAATGGGTCGGCTGACCAGCTTGCCACGCATCGAGGGGATGATGCAGAAGCTGCACTGCTGGTTACACCCCTCGGCGATCTTGATGTAGGCGTAGTGGCGCGGGGTGAGCTTGATACCGCTCTCGGGCACCAGATCGGTAAAGGGATTGTGCTGTGGCGGCAAATGACTGTGCACCACCCCCATCACCTCCTCAAGGGAGTCTGGGCCGGTCACCGCCAGCACCTGTGGGTGGGCACTTTGCACTACCCCCTCCCTGGCGCCGAGACAGCCGGTAACAATGACCTTGCCGTTCTCCGCCAGCGCCTCGCCAATGGTCTCCAGTGACTCCTCCACCGCGGCGTCGATAAAACCACAGGTGTTGACCACCACCAGATCGGCATCGTCGTAGCTGGGAGAGATACGGTACCCCTCGGCACGTAGCCGGGTGAGGATGCGTTCGGCATCAACGGTGGCCTTGGGACAGCCGAGGCTGACGAAACCGACGTGGGGGATCTTCTGTGACATGGTGTTGGTCCGCTGGAGTACTGGGTTTGATGTGGATAGCCGGCGCCGCAGCGCTCTGGCGTCAGCTGCCCATTCTACATCTTTCTCCTCGGGTCGGCCTGCCTGACGGCAGGACAAGCTGTACAGCGCTACAGACTAAGGGGGGATTTCCTCCACCCCCTGCCGCGTATACTATGAACAAAACAGTATGCGGAGAGCTGAAGATGAAGTATCACAAACTTGGACGGACAGGTATCGATGTCAGTGTGATCTGCCTCGGCACCATGACCTTCGGCGAGCAGAACACGCTCAAGGAGGCCCACCAGCAGCTCGACTATGCCCTGGACCAAGGGGTCAACTTCATCGATACGGCAGAACTCTATGCCATTCCACCGCGAGCGGAGACCTACGGCAAGACCGAGGAGTTCATCGGCAAGTGGCTGCAGGGGCGGGGTAAACGTGACGATATCATCCTCGCCAGCAAGGTCTGCGGACCCGGTGCCGACTGGCTGCCCCATATCCGCGAAGGTCAGACCCACCTCGACCGCCACAACATCACCAAGGCGGTCGACGGCAGCCTCAAGCGGCTCAAGACCGATTACCTCGACCTCTACCAGCTGCACTGGCCTGAGCGCAAGACCAATTTCTTCGGCAGGCTCGGCTATGAGCACGATCCGGACGACCAGCCGATCCCGATCATCGAAACGCTGCAGCTGCTCAACGATCTGGTGCAGGCCGGCAAGGTACGCCATATCGGCCTCTCCAACGAAACCGCATGGGGCGTAATGCGCTTTGTGCAGCTTTCCGATTGCATGCAGATGCCGCGGGTGGTCTCGATACAGAACCCCTACAGCCTGCTCAACCGTAGCTTCGAGGTAGGATTGGCGGAGGTCGCCCACCGCGAGGATGTGAGACTGCTGGCCTACTCGCCACTGGGCTTCGGTGTACTCTCCGGAAAATACCTGGAGGGTGCTGCACCGAAGGGGGCTCGTCTGACCAACTGGCCCGACTACGACCGCTACAGCAACCCGCAGGCCCTGGCCGCCACCGCCGAATATGTGAAGCTGGCCCATAACCACGGCCTGGATCCGGCGCAGATGGCACTGGCTTATGTCAACAGCCGTCCTTTCCTCACCAGCACCATCATCGGTGCCACCAACATGGCACAGCTCAAGGCCAATATCGCCAGTATCGGCCTCGAACTGGGCGAAGAGCTACTGCAAGAGATCGAAGCGATCCACACCCGCTACCCCAATCCCTGCCCCTGAGCCGGAGGCTATAGTTAGGGCAACAACGTAGCCGCCTCGACTGGCGCCACAAGGATCAGCAACACGGCCACCAGCAACAACAATGCAGGAACCACATCCCGCCACGAATCCGAATGCTTTGTTGTGCGCATAACCACCTCCGCTCAGTACCATCCATGATTAAACAAACAGATAGCACAGGTGAGCCGGCTGTACAGGGCATAAATGCAAAATATTCTGTCGCCAGGATCCAAAAAGGCGGCTACAGGTTTTCCTGTGGCCGCCTTTTCATTTTTCCAATCCAGGACTTAGCGTTTCTTTCCAGATTTCTTCTTAACTGAAGATTTTTTTGCCGCCACCTTCTTTTTTATCGGCGCCTTCTTCACCGGGCGTTTTTTCACCGGCGCCTTTTTCACCGGCGCCTTTTTTACTGGCGCCTTTTTTACTGGTGTCTTTTTTACTGGTGTCTTCTTCACTGGCGTTTTTTTAACTGAAGACTTCTTGACGGTCTTTTTCTTCACTGCAGCCTTCTTGGGAGCGGCCTTCTTGCTCACCGTCTTTTTGGCTGCGCTCTTCTTGGTAACAACCTTTTTGGCTACCGCCTTCCTGACCGCTGACCTCTTCGCAGCCGACTTCTTGGCCACTGACTTTTTAGTGACACTCTTTTTGGCCGCGGCCTTCTTGGCGACCGACTTTTTGGCCGCTGCCTTCTTGGGCGCTGCCTTCTTGGGCGCTCCCTTTTTGGCTCCGGCTTTCTTTGTGGCAGATTTTTCGGCCTCGCCCTTTGCCTTGGCGGGGGCCGTCTTCGACGGCTGCTTTGATGGCCTCTTCGCTTTTGGACGGGGTGTCTCCTCGGCCCCTCCGGTCTGCATCATTGCGGCGATTTTCTCCGCCGCACTGCGGATCGCCTCATCCTTGGGTTTGGCTGCCGCTACCGGTTTGCTGCGAACCTCCTCCAAGATGGTGGTAACCTGCTGGAAAATTTCGTCGATCTCACCTTGGCCATCGATGCTGTACAGCTTATCCTGAGCGCGGAAATAGGCCACCAGGGGAGCGGTCTGCGCCTCATAGATACGTAAACGGTTGCTGATGGTCTCTTCATTGTCATCGGCGCGATGCTTGAGAATACCGCCACACTTATCGCAGCGGTCATCCAGCCGCGGCGGAGAGGTGAAGATGTTATACATCTGCCCGCAGGAGACACAGGTGCGCCGGCCGGTGAGGCGCTGCATCAGGCTGTCCAGATCAATATCGATGAGGATAGCCGCGTCGATCGGCATCCCCATGTCCTCCAGCATGAGATCGAGTGCCTCGGCTTGGGAAATATTGCGAGGGAAGCCGTCAAGGATAAAGCCGTTTTTGGCATCCTCAGCACTCAGGCGCTCCCGGATAATACCGAGCACTACCTCATCGCCGACCAGCTGGCCGGCTTCCATAGTCGCCTTCGCCTGCAGCCCGAGCGGAGTTTGCCCCTCAACCGCAGCACGCAACAGGTCGCCGGTGGATATCTGGGGAATCCTGTATTTTTCGCTCAGCAGCTTGGCCTGTGTCCCTTTACCGGAGCCGGGCGCCCCCAACAGCACGATTCTCATTGCAGTTCCTCACTCCACTCCTGTTGACTCACGTTCTTATTATTTCGCCTGCCAGACCCGACCCCGGACGGAGCGGGTTAAGTTTTTTGCATGATGGTATATACAAATTGCATTGCCGTTACTTCGTCCAAGGGTTTAAGCTAATCTCACTTTTATACTCAAGTCAAACAATAAAGCGATTTGCCCCAGGTTGAGCGCATACTCACATAAAATCCGTGCCCAGACCGGTGTAACTTCCTGATTTCCGGTGTGCCGAGAATAGATCCCTGTAGGCTTGAAGGCCGCATTCCTGCGGCCTTCAAGCGAAGATCAGGAAGTTACACCGGCCTTCGAAAAACATGAGGTTGCCCTGGCGATTTGCCAACCACCGTTGAACAATGTCCTAATAGGCAGTATTCAGGTTCAGCGATACGGGGTGAAAATCAGTGCCACGGCAAATATTCCGGGCTTTAACAACATAAATGACTTGACCGAGTGCGTTGTCATCCTTCTGCCGGTGCAGACCCAGCACCAGGCGAAGAAGACGAACACCAAACAGTAAAAACCGGTGTAACCAATATATTAGGGAGACGGGAACAACATGGCAAAAAAAATGAATGCGTTTTATGCTCAGTCCGGCGGTGTCACTGCGGTGATCAACGCCTCGGCCTGCGGGGTAATTGAGACCGCGCGTCAACACAAGGACAAGATCGGCAAGGTCTATGCCGGGCGAAACGGCATCATCGGCGCCCTGACCGAGGATCTTATCGATACCTCAAAGGAGTCCAAGTCCGCCATCGCCGCCCTGCGCCATACCCCTTCCGGGGCCTTTGGCTCCTGCCGCTACAAACTCAAGAGTCTGGAGGCGAACAAGGCCGAATATGAGCGCCTGATCGAGGTGTTCAAGGCCCACAATATCGGTTACTTCTTCTATAACGGTGGTGGTGACTCCGCCGATACCTGCCACAAGGTCTCCCAGCTGTCAAAAAAGATGGGCTACCCGATCCAGGCGATCCATGTGCCCAAGACCGTGGACAACGACCTGCCGATCACCGACAACTGCCCCGGATTCGGCTCGGTGGCCAAGTACATCGCTGTCTCCACCCGCGAGGCGAGCTTCGATGTCGCCTCCATGTGCGCCACCTCCACCAAGGTATTCGTGCTGGAGGTGATGGGACGCCATGCGGGATGGATCGCGGCCGCCGGTGGTCTCGCCTCCGACGAGGAGACCGAGATCCCGGTAGTGATCCTCTTCCCCGAGGTCCCCTTCGACCGCAAGAAGTTTATGGCCACGGTGGACGAGAAGGTCAAGCAACACGGTTACTGCTCGGTAGTGGTCTCCGAAGGTGTGCACGATGCCGACGGCAAATTCCTCGCCGACCAGGGGCTGAAGGACGCCTTCGGCCACGCCCAGCTCGGTGGCGTCGCCCCGGTGGTGGCCAACATGATCCGCGAGGATCTGGGCCACAAATATCACTGGGCCGTAGCAGACTACCTGCAGCGCGCCGCACGCCATATCGCCTCCAAGTCGGACGTGGACCAGGCTTATGCCATGGGCAAGGCTGCCGTTGAACTGGCGCTCAAGGGCAAAAACGCGGTGATGCCCACCGTGGTACGCACTTCCGACAAGCCTTACCGCTGGAAGGTGGGCGAGGCGCCGCTGAGCAAGGTCGCCAATGTCGAGAAGATGATGCCCAAGAACTTTATCAGCAAGGACGGCTTCGGCATTACACCGAAGTGTCGCAAGTATCTGGAGCCGCTGATCAAGGGAGAGGATTATCCGCCCTACCATAAAAACGGCATGCCAAAGTATGTAAGGCTAAAAAATGTCGCGGTAGCGAAAAAGCTCGACGAGTTCGAGGTCAAATAACAACACAAAGGGGAGCGCAGCTCCCCTTTTGTTTTGTTGTCCAGAGAATTTAACAAAACGCAAAAACAAACACAAAATCCATCCACGGGAGGTTTACACAATGAGTACAGGTATATGGTTTGCCCTGCTCTGTGCCGGCGCAGCGCTGGTTTACGGGGCCATATCGGTTAAATGGATCCTGGCCAAGCCCACCGGTAATGAGCGCATGCGCGAGATCGCCGGTGCCATCCAGGAGGGCGCCCAGGCCTATCTCAACCGCCAGTACACTACTATCGGCATCGCCGGTATCGTCTTGCTGGTTCTGATCGGCTGGTACATCGGCATCGCCACCGCTATCGGCTTTGCTATCGGCGCCATCTTCTCCGGTCTTGCCGGCTACATCGGCATGAATATCTCGGTACGCGCCAATGTACGCACCGCCGAGGCGGCCAATGAGGGACTCAACGCGGCAATGCAGGTTGCCTTCCGCGGCGGCGCCATCACCGGGCTGCTGGTGGTAGGCCTGGGACTACTCGGCGTGGCCGGCTACTACGGCCTGTTGGTGATGTTCGGTGTCGAGGATCCGCTCCATCCGCTGGTGGGACTGGCCTTCGGTGGTTCACTGATCTCCATCTTCGCCCGACTCGGCGGCGGCATCTTCACCAAAGGTGCCGATGTGGGTGCCGATATCGTCGGTAAGGTCGAGGCCGGTATTCCGGAAGATGACCCGCGCAACCCGGCGGTGATCGCCGATAATGTGGGCGACAATGTCGGCGACTGCGCCGGCATGGCGGCTGATCTGTTCGAAACCTATGCCGTTACCGTGATCGCCACCATGCTGCTCGGGGGGCTGCTGCTGGGTGACGCCGGTGGCAACGCTCTGGTCTACCCGCTGGTACTTGGCGGGGTCTCCATTATCGCCTCTATCATCGGCACCTTCTTCGTCAAGGCACGCGAAGGCGGGAAGATCATGAATGCCCTCTACCGCGGCCTTATCGTCTCCGGCGTGCTGGCAGGTATCGCCTTCTACCCGGTTACCAGCATGCTGATGGGGGATAACAGCAGCCACACTGTTATGGCATTGTGGGGCTCGGCCCTTATCGGTCTGGCGCTGACCGCAGCGATGGTAGTGATCACCGAGTACTATACCGCTACCGAGTACAGCCCGGTACGCCATATCGCAGAGGCCTCCACCACTGGTGATGGCACCAACGTGATCGCCGGCCTGGGGGTATCGATGAAGTCGACCGCCGCACCGGTGCTGGCAGTCTGCGCCTCCATCTGGGGTGCCTATGACCTGGCCGGCCTCTACGGCATCGCCATCGCCGCCACCTCAATGCTCTCCATGACCGGCATCATCGTCGCGCTGGACGCCTACGGCCCGATCACCGATAACGCCGGTGGTATCGCCGAGATGGCAGAACTGGACGAGAAGGTGCGCAACATCACCGACCCGCTGGATGCGGTAGGCAACACCACCAAGGCGGTCACCAAGGGCTACGCCATCGGCTCGGCCGGTCTGGCAGCACTGGTACTGTTCGCCGACTACACTCATGCTCTGGCCGGTGCGGGTGATACGGTGCTCAACTTCTCGCTGGATAACCACATGGTGATCATCGGCCTGTTTATCGGTGGTCTGGTCCCCTACCTCTTCGGCGCGATGGCGATGGAAGCGGTGGGACGCGCTGCCGGCGGCATCGTTAATGAAGTACGGCGCCAGTTCAAGGAGATGCCGGGGATCATGGACCACAGCCAGAAGCCGGACTACAGCCGTGCGGTGGACATGCTCACCAAGTCGGCCATCAAGGAGATGGTCGTACCCTCCCTGCTGCCAGTACTGGTTCCCGTAGTGGTAGGCCTGACCCTCGGCAAGGAGGCGCTCGGCGGCCTGCTCATCGGCACCATCGTCACCGGCCTGTTCGTTGCCATCTCCATGACCACCGGCGGCGGCGCCTGGGACAACGCCAAGAAGTACATCGAGGATGGTAACTTCGGAGGCAAGGGTTCCGATGCGCACAAGGCGGCGGTTACCGGCGACACTGTGGGCGACCCCTACAAGGACACCGCAGGCCCGGCGATCAACCCGCTGATCAAGATCATCAACATCGTGGCGCTGATGATTGTGCCGATTCTGTAATAGCCACCGGGGCGCTCCAACGGGAACGCCCCGCCTCTTTCATATCCTGACAGGGCCGGTATAATTACCGGCCCTTTCTTTTTTGCAGCAATACTCTTGAGGCCAAGCACATGAATCTCGACAGAGTCTCTTCCGGTAATGACGTCCCCAACGACATTAACGTCATCATCGAGATCCCGGCGCACAGCGATCCGGTCAAATACGAGGTGGACAAGGAGACCGGCGCCATGTTCGTCGACCGCTTCATGAACACCGCCATGCACTACCCCTGCAACTATGGTTATGTGCCGCACACCCTCTCCGACGATGGCGACCCGGTAGACGTACTGGTAGTCACCCCGGTGCCGCTGATCCCCGGTTCGGTGATCCGCTGCCGCCCGGTTGGCGTACTGAAGATGACCGACGAGTCCGGTGACGATGCCAAGGTGCTGGCGGTACCGGTCGACAAGCTCTGCCGCATCTACCGCAACGCCAGGGACATCAACGACATGTCGCCGGCACTGCTGGAGCAGATCGCCCACTTCTTCGAGCACTACAAGGACCTGGACGAAGGCAAATGGGTCCGTGTCGAGGGGTGGGGCGATGTGGAGGATGCCAAGAAGGAGATCTTGGACTCTATGGAAATGTACCAACAGGCCCCAGAGAAGCCTAACTTCTAATGAAAATCTGTATTGTTTCGGACAGCCACGACCGCCGCGATCTGCTCGCGGCAGCCGTGAAGGAAGCCAAGTCGCTAGGCGCCGAGGCGGTGCTGCATTGCGGTGACGTGTGCGCCCCCACGGCCCTGCGCCCGCTGCAGCAGTTGGGCCTGCCGGTGCATGTGATTCACGGTAACAATGAAGGCGATACCTACGCGATGTTCATGCTCACCCAGGAGCCGAAGAGTGTGATTCACTATCACGGAATGGATGCGGGGCTGGAGCTGGCCGGCAAGCGCATCTTCCTGGTCCACTACCCCCACTACGCCGAGGCGCTGGCGCTGACCGGCGACTGGGACATGGTCTGCTGCGGCCACGACCATCACCCGGCGATCACCCCGGTGGAGAACATCAAACAGGGACAAACCCTGATCCTCAACCCCGGCACCATCGCCGGCCTCGGTCCCCGGGCCAGCTACATTATCGGCGACCTGGAGACGATGGCGTTCGAGATCCGCAACGTCCCCGGCACCAAACCCCGCGAGAAACAGTAGCTCACCGCAGAGACGCAGAGTACGCAAAGGGCTTCAAAGCAGTAACTGCTTAAGAACCAATGGAGTTCCCCTGTGCTCTGGCTCGCTGACACTCACACATGAAAAAGCCGGGCATCGCTACCCGGCTTATATCATCCGCTTTCTTTGCGCCTTCGCCTACACGGAGGTAGGTGAGGGGCGTGAGCAGGATGCGACAAATTTTGCGGTGAAATCTAAATACTCGACGTCTCCTCACCGTGGAGCTTTTCATAGCGCTCCTGATCGGCGAGACAACGACGGGCCGAGGGGTAGGCCCTGAGCCGCTCGTAGGGGATATCAACCTCGCAGTCTTCACAGCGGCCGTAATAGCCCTCACGTATCCGCTCCTGTGCCGCCTCGACCTCGCGCAGCGCCTTGATCGACTGACCGATCACCGCGGAGTTGATGTCGGAGAGCAGGTCGGCCACGGACTCATCGCCGGTATCGTGCACCTGACCGGCCAGTTCACCATACTGTTCATCGTCACTGCGCAGCAGCTCGTCGCGGATATCCTGGCGCAGCTGCATGCGCTGAACCTCCAGGGTCTGCTTCAGTTCGGCAAGTTGTTCATCACTTAAGTGGGACATGCAGGTATCTTCTCCAAATAATCGGTTAGTGCAGTGCACTAGTGTAGTGTTTCATACTGATTGGCGTTTTCAGAGGCCCGCAAATGCCCCAAGACAAGGCGCAGCCCGCAGAGAATGGTCCGCCCTTTTCAAGGGGTGCAACGCAGGATTGGGGCATTTGCGGGCCTCCCTGCGGGCGCGGCGAGAAGCCGTCATCTGCGGCGTTGCGTTGCTTGGAAAGGGCGCGCCATTCCCT
>JAPHTQ010000041.1 GCA_026196275.1 Gammaproteobacteria bacterium | reverse complement strand
CCCCTCGCTGGGACGACTGAGCGGGCGCCTCGGGGAGAAGTCGTTCCGCGTGGTGAGCGTTGATGTGGGGCAGGAGGAGGCGGAGGTACGCCGCTTCCTCAAGCAGGTGCCGGCGGCCTTCCCGGTACTGCTGGATCCGCAGGGCAGTGTCACCGAGCCGTGGAAGATCCGCGCCTTCCCCACCTCCTTTCTCATCGACCGCGAGGGCCGGATGCGCTACGGCTACTTCGGCGCGCTGGAGTGGGACTCGGACGAGGTGGTGGCGGTGATCGAGTCTGTACTGGAAGAGTAGCTAGCCACAGCGCACCACTCTTCAAATTTTAAATGAGAAGCTGATCAGCCACAGAGTGCACAGAGCACACAGAGTATGGGTAAAAGAATACTGCCCTCTGTGATCTCTGTGCCCTCTGTGGCAAGGCATTTATCAAGCACCAGGATGGGCACAGCGTAGCGTGCCTGTCAGCTACTCTGATCTCGCCTCATCCGTTTCGTTGAGCAGTTGCGCCACGATCGGCTTGCTCGCCTCACCGAAGTAGATGGAGCGGTGCGGGAAGGGGATCTCGATGCCGTTTTGGTCGAAGGCGATCTTGAGACGGCGGCGGAACTCCCGGCCCACCTCCCACTGCTTGATCGGCAGGGTGCGCAGTCGCCCCTTGATCACCACCGCCGAGTCGGCGAAGGCGTCGACGCCGAACACCTCCAGCTTATCTACCATCAGCGGACCGAAATAGTCGTCGCTTTGCAGCTCGGCTCCCACCTCGCGCATCAACGCCATCACCTGATCCACATCCTCCTTGTAGGCGACACCGATATCGAACACATAGGCCGACCACTCCTGGGTCAGGTTGGCGAGGGTGGTGATGGTGCCGTTGGGAAAGACGTGCACGGTCCCTGAGAGGTCGCGCAGCACAATAGTGCGGAAGTTGACCGCCTCGACCAGACCGCCGGTGCCGTTGACCACCGCCACATCTCCGACCCGCACCTGATTCTCCATGATGAGGAAGAAGCCGGAGATGACGTCGCGCACCAGATTCTGTGCGCCGAAACCGACCGCCAGGCCGAGAATGCCGGCGCTGGCGAGAATAGGGGTGATATCGAGTCCCAGTTCGCGCAGGATGATCAGCAGCCCCACCACCCAGAGCATGATGATCACCCCCTGGCGCAGAAGTCGCACCAGCGTCTCGGCACGTTTCTGCGCCTCGCTCGGCAGCTCGCCGGCCCCACTGGCGCTCTTCAACAGCCGCTGCTCCAGCCGTTTGAGGGCGGAGCGGACCAGGCTGGAGAGGAGCCAGAGTCCGACCAGTACCAGCAGGATGCGCAGACTGGTGCTGATCATCCCCTCCCAGCTGACTTGTCCCAGATACCCCTCAAGATAGTCCATCACTGCTCCCGGCTTGTCGTCAACCTATAGTCCAATAGTGGACTTTGTATGAGGGATTGCAACTGCGAGGTGTGAAGATGGGGAGGCTGATGCGCAGGAATTTGCGGATATAATGGTATGTATCGATGAGCCGGGTATGAGCCGATGAAGATTGCAGTCCTGTCCGACGTACATGGAAATGTCCCGGCCCTGGAGGCGGTGCTGGAGGATATCGCCGCTTGGGGGGCGGATCAGGTGATCGTCAACGGCGATCTGCTTAATCGGGGACCCTGTAGTCTGGCGGTGCTCCAGTGTCTGCAGCAGGAGCTTCCGCAGGCGTGCCTGTTGCGGGGTAACCACGAGAACTGGCTGCTTCACTGTGCCGGGCGAGAACCGAATCCGGACAGCCCCACCTTCGAGATTGATCGTTTTGCCCACTGGTCGGTAGTACAGCTGGGGGAGGCGCTGCAGCCGGTGGCTGCGTGGGACGATCACCTCGATATGGCCGAGCTGGAGGGCGGCTCACTGCATATTACCCACGGCTCCCGCCTTGGCGATCGCAAGGGTATTCAGCCGGAGTGCGAGGGTGAGGAGTTGGCAGAGAAACTGGGGGACCCACGCGACCTGTTTATCGTCTCCCATACCCACCGAGCTTTTACTCGCCGCGTCAATGCCACGTTGTTGATCAATACCGGCTCGGTCGGCCAGCCCTTCGATGGCGATAAGCGGGCCAGTTACGCCCGCCTGCAGTTTCACCAGGGTCGCTGGCAGGGGGAGATCGTACGCATTCCCTATGCGCGTGAGCGAGCCATTGCCGACTTTGAATTGAGTGGATTTCTCGAAGAGGGCGGGGCGCTTACACGGGTGATCTTCCGCGAGTTTATCGAGGCACGCATGCACGTCGGCCCCTGGCGCCGTCGTTACCTGGAGGCGGTGAAGAGGGGGGAGATCGGCGTGGTTGAGTCGGTGCAGCGCTATCTTGGGAACCTCTGAACAAGTCTATGTTGTCTCTGGCTTACAGGCGCATTCGTGATCAAGGCGCAGTCTCGAAGGCATGCCGGGGCCTGTCGAGAGAGTGCAACGCCGAGCACGGATGCGCCTGTAAGCCCCTTCGGGCGGGGCCTATCGTGCACAGCTGCGGTGTTGCACTTCTTGCGAAGGGCTACGGCCATTCGCGGCGAAGCGCGCCTTGCATCTGCACACGACAGGCCCCGCAGAGACAGCATAGACTTGTTCAGAGGTTCCCTTGTCGAAACAGGCTGAGGGGCAGCCCGGCAGCGCCAGTCGCGCATGAGGAGGATGGAGAAGGGTGCACACCGTTGCAGCGATGCCATGCGAGAGAGAGAACAGCCTGCCGGCACACCGGGTACCGGCAGCAGGATTAAAGATCAGCAGCGGGTGAAGGTCAGCAGCCGACGATATCGGCGTGAAACCCCCGTGCCCTGAGCATTTCCAGCACATGCAGGGGGATTTCGTGATGCTCCTCGAACTCCACCAGTATATCGTGCGGCATCTCCATGCGCATTTCGACGTTGCGCACGTAGGGTTCCTCTGTCAATTGCTGACGCAGGGCCTCGATGTCCGTTCTGTTCATGCTCTCGTCAATGTGGACATTGATGCTGTGCATGGCATACCTCCGGAAGGTGGGTTTGTCTACCTGTAAAGGTAGAACAAATCCCGGAATATGCAGTGGTTTGATTCCGGAACGACACTGTTCAGGCCTCTTCCTCTTCCAGCCACGCGTCCTCTTCCAAGTCGGGTTCATCGAGAAAGACTACATCATCCTCATCCTGCAACTCATCGTTGGCGGCGGCGGCCGGTTTGCCACCCTGTGTCGGGATCACCATTGGCTTGCCGCCACGTGGCGTAAACCGGCTCCTGGCCTCGATATAGGCGGACTTCAGTGTCTGGCCAAGCTCCTGTTCCTGCGCCCCAAGAGCTCGCAGTTTGGGTTCGATGATGGCGCGCTTGTACTCCAGGATCTCCCCGCGCCTGAGATTGAAGAGGTAGAGGGTATCGGGCATGCAGGTATCGAGGCGGCTGTCGCGCAGTACCGGGCTGCTTTTCTCGCCGGCCTCCAGATAACCGTACCAGTAATGTTTTTCGCTCATGGGCACCCCCCTTAGAAGCGGTTGCGGGCTATTTGCTCGCGGCGGCGAGGCAAGAGCCGTTCCGGCTGGTGAAATAGTACCCAAGAATCGGTCGCTGTAAAGGTGTGGTGAGCCTGTTTTTCTATAGAAAATTTTTTGGCTTGTGCGTCGCCAATGTCATGATAAGTTTTACTGATAATTTGGCCTCTCTCTAACCCTCCATCAGTGCATCCAGCTCCCCCTCCATGTGCAGCTCGGTCAGCTCGTTGAAGCCTCCGATCCATTTACCGTCGATGGCCAGTTGCGGCACGGTGCGCGCGTGGTCGCTGATCGCCAGCATCTCCTTGAGTGCACCCTTGTCGAGATCCACCCGCTTTTCCTCGTAGCCGATGTGCCACTTCTGCAGCAGGCTCTTGGTCTTGTCGCAAATCGGGCAGGTGCCGGTGCTGTAGATGATGACTTTGCTCATATTACCCCTCTTCCGGTTAGTGTCGGCGTTTCGCGCATTCGTGCCATCAGGTAAGCTTGGCCGATGACTCATGTTCGTCGAAATATTCTGTTGCTGGCAGTCTGCCAGGCGGTGATGATGACCGGCGGCTCGCTGCTGATCACCAGCGCCGCCGTAGTGGGCGCTATGTTAACCGAAGACCGCTCGTTGGCAACCCTGCCGCTGGCGCTGCAGTTTCTCGCCTCCATGCTCACCACCATTCCCGCCTCTTTTGCCATGCGCCGCTGGGGGCGGCGGGCCGGCTTTATGCTCGGGGTGGTGATCGGCGCCGGCGGTGGCGTGGTGGCGGCGCTGGCGATCATTGCCGGAGATTTCTGGCTCTTCTGTCTCGGTACCGCGCTGGTGGGGGTGTTCAACGGCTTCGGCATCTATTTTCGCTTCGCCGCGGTGGATGCCGCCCCGCCCCACTACAAGGAGAAGGCGATCTCCTATGTTATGGCCGGTGGGGTGGTGGCCGCCTTTGCCGGACCGAACCTGGCCAATCTGGCGCAGGACCTGATCCCGGCGGCTACCTTTGCCGGCAGTTATGCGGCGCTGGTCGGACTCTATGGCATCGCCTTGATGGCGCTGTGGTTCGTCGACATCCCCCGCGCCCCGGCGGTGGTGGCAGGGAGGCATGGGCGGCCGCTGTGGCAGATCGCACGTCAGCCGGTGTTTGTCGTCGCCATGCTGGGGGCGATGCTCGGCTATGGCATCATGTCGCTGGTGATGACTGCCACGCCGCTGGCGATGGAGGTCTGTGGTATGCCCTTCGCTGACTCCGCTTTTGTTATCCAGTGGCATGTCTTTGCCATGTTCGCCCCCTCGTTCTTTACCGGTACGCTGATCCGGCGTATTGGCGTGGTGCGTGTGATGCTGCTCGGGGTGTTCTGCTACATCGCCACGGTGGTGATCAACCTCTCGGGGGAGACGGTAACCCACTTCTGGATCGCCCTGTTCCTGCTGGGGCTTGGCTGGAACTTCCTCTTCGTCGGTGGCACTGACCTGCTCACCGAGACCTACCGTGAGGAGGAGAAGGCCAAGGCCCAGGCGCTGAACGACTTTATGGTTTTCACCACCGTCTCGGTCTCCTCCCTCTCGGCCGGTGCGCTACAATTCCACTATGGCTGGCAGGCGGTCAACTGGGGTGTTACTCCGCTGATCACGGTTATCCTGGTGGCGCTGTTGGTGTTGATGTGGCGCCGGCGTGGCGGTCATGAATCTGCAATGAACTGAGGCGATACGATGAGTGGTTGGGGCTGCCCGCACGAGGTACGGGGCAAGTGTTCGAGGGTGCTGGACAGGCCATGTGATCCCGGGATGAAGGGGTGTATTCTGGCCGGTCGTTTCGTCTTCAGTGATGAGAGCAAGAACCGTCCGGGCGGGCCGCGCCGCCGGGATCCGCACAAGACGCGCGATGAGCAGGAGGAGTAGGCCTTATCACCTTGAAATTACCGGTGGAGCAAGACCAGACGCCACCCCCTGAAGGGTGGTGGCGATGAGGCGACGGAAGAGGGTATTTTGAACGATAACGGGACAAGTATGAGTGGCATGATCGCCGCCATCGATCTGGGCTCCAACAGCTTTCACATGATCGTGGCCAGGGAGTCGGACGGACAGTTGCAGGTGCGTGATCGGTTGCGGGAGATGGTGCGGCTGGCCGCCGGACTGGATAGCCGGGGCCATCTGGATGGGGCGGCGCGCCAGCGCGCGCTGGAGTGTCTGCGCCGTTTCGGTCAGCGTCTGGCCGGTTTTTCGCCCGGCAGCGTGCGGGCAGTGGGAACCAACACCCTGCGCAAGGCCCGTGATCCCCTCTTTCTGCGGGAGGCCGAGCAGGCTCTGGGCCACCCGATTGAGATCATCGCCGGGGTGGAGGAGGCGCGCCTGATCTATCTTGGGGTGGCCCACGGTCTGCCCGACTCCGATGAAAACCGCCTGGTAGTGGATATCGGCGGCGGCAGTACGGAGCTGATCCTCGGCAAGCGCTTTGAGCCGCTGGAGCTGGAGAGCTGCTATATGGGCTGTGTCAGCTACAGCCAACGCTTTTTCGCCGACGGCACGATCAGTGAAAAGGCGATGCGCAGCGCGGTGATTGCCGCCCGACTGGAGCTGCAGACACTGGAAGACGACTACCGCCAGAGCGGCTGGGGGCAGGCGGTAGGTGCCTCGGGGACGGTCAAGGCGGTGGGCGAGGTGGTACGCGCCATGGGCTGGTGCGAAGAGGGCATCACCCTGGAGGCGATGCGCCGGCTGGCCGAGGAGCTGGTCAATATCGGGCAAATTGACAGTCTTGACAAGCTGAGCGGCCTCAAGCAGGAGCGTCTGCCGGTGTTTGCCGGTGGGGTGGCGGTACTGCTGGCGATCTTTGAGAGTCTGTCGATCGAGCAGATGCAGGTTTCCGACTGGGCCCTGCGAGAGGGGTTGCTCTACGACTTGCTGGGGCGTATTCGTCATGAAGATGTGCGCGAACGTACCATCGTGGCGCTCAGCGAGCGCTACCGGGTCGACCCGGCACAGGCGGCGCGGGTCGAGGACAGTGCCAGGGATGCGTTACAGCAGGTGGCCGGGGCATGGGCGCTGCAGGGGGAGGAGACCGAGCACCTGCTGTTGTGGGCCGCCCGCCTGCACGAAATCGGTCTGGCTATCGCACACAGCTCCTACCACAAGCACGGCGCCTATCTGGTGGCCAACTCCGACATGCCCGGTTTCTCGAGCAGCGAACAGCGATTGCTGGCGATCCTTATCCGTGGTCATCGTCGCAAGTTTCCCTGCTCTCTGTTCAAGGAGATGGACTCGGAGCAGAAGCGGCGGCTGCAGCGGTTGTGTATCCTGTTGCGGATGGCGGTGCTGCTGCACCGCAGCCACACCGCCAGTGGTAGCCCTGCCGTGGTGTTCAATGCCGAGGGCAAGCGGTTGCGGTTGACCTTCCCCGAGGGCTGGCTGAACGACCACCCGCTGACCGAGGCCGACCTGGCACAGGAGGCCGAATACCTGCAAAGCGTGAAATATACCCTCGAATTCAGCTGAGAAACTGTGGCGCTTCCTGAACGCGGGCAAGTCGGCGTCCGCTGGCCGTTCCCGCAATGCCTGGTGTAGCACGATTGGAGTCCACCTCTTGAGGTGGCTTCGTTCGGGAGTCGTGTTGACAGCTCAGGAGTTGTGCTCCAACGGCGCTCAATGATCGGGAATAGGAAGCTGCGTCAAGGGGGCGAGTAGTTATTGCGCCAGCCACAGAGCTCACAGAGGCCACTGAGGAAAACCTCTTTTCACCCTCCGTGTACTCAGTGAGCTCTGTGGCTGCTCTCTTGCGGTGAACATCAATCCCCCTTGCCCATCTCCTCCAGCAGTTTGAGCTGGGCGGAGAGCGGTTCCCTCTCTCCGGGGGTGGTGCGTACGTAGTTGCCGTCGCTTTGCAGCTCCCAAGCCTGCATGTTGTCTTCGAGGTAATACTTCAGCTCGCGGATCATTCTTTCGCGCACTTTTTTGTCCTCTACCGGGAAGCAGGTCTCCACCCGGTTGTAGAGATTGCGTTCCATCCAGTCGGCGCTGGAGCCGAAGATCTCCTCCTTGCCGTCGTTGAGAAAGTAGAATACGCGGGTGTGCTCAAGGAAGCGGCCGATGATGGAGCGTACGCGGATGTTTTCCGACACACCGGGCACGCCCGGGCGCAGGCAACAGATGCCGCGGATAATGAGGTCGATCTCCACCCCCGCCTGTGAGGCAATATAGAGTGCGCGAATGATGTTCTGTTCCACCACGGCGTTCATCTTGGCGATGATGCGCGCCGGCTTGCCCTTGCGGGCATTCTCGGTTTCGCGCTCGATGCGTTCCAGCATGCCGGTGTGCAGGGTGAAGGGTGATTGCAAAATCTTGCCCAGTTTGCTGCTGCGGCCGAGGCTGGTCAGTTGCAGGAATAGCTTGTGCACATCTTCGCCCAGTTGCGGGTCGCAGGTGAGCAGGCCGTAGTCGGTATAGAGCCGGGCTGTGCGGGAGTGGTAATTACCGGTGCCCAGGTGTACATAGTGGCGCAGCTTCTCCTCCTCACGTCGCACCACCAGGATCATCTTGGCGTGAGTCTTGTAGCCGACCACGCCGTAGACCACATGAGCCCCGGCCTCCTGCAGTCGGTTGGCCAGGGCGATGTTGGCCTCCTCATCAAAGCGGGCACGTAGCTCCACCACTACCGTGACCTCCTTGCCGGCACGGGCCGCCTGGACCAGGGCGTCGACCACCGCAGAGTCGGGGCCGGTGCGATAGAGCGTCTGTTTAATCGCCAGTACCTTGGGATCGGCGGCGGCCTGCTTGAGGAAGTCGATCACCGGGACAAAGGATTCGAACGGGTGGTGCAGCAGCAGGTCACCCTTGCGGATCGTCTGAAAGATATTGTTCGCCATACTCAGTCGCGAGGAGAGGCCCGGCGTGAAGGCGGGGAAGGTGAGATCGGAGCGATCCACCTTGTCCGGAAGGCTCATCAGGCGGTTGAGATTGACCGGACCGTTGACGGTATAAAGGTCGTTCCCGGTCAGTTCGAACTGATCGAGCAGGAACTGACTCACCTCCGGCGGGCAATTATCGGCCACCTCCAGCCTAACCTCTTCGCCGTAGCGGCGTGAGGGCAGCTCACCCTCGACCGCGCGCAGCAGGTCATCCACCTCCTCCTCGTCGACGAACAGGTCGCTGTTGCGGGTGACGCGGAACTGGTAGCAACCCTGCACCTTCATCCCGGGGAAGAGGTCATCCACATGGGCGTGAATGATGGAGGAGAGAAAGACGAAATCGTTGACACTGCTGCGACACTCCTCGGGTAGCCTGATCAGTCGCGGCAGGGCACGTGGCGCCTGTACGATAGCCATGCCGCTGGTACGGCCGAAGGCGTCCTTGCCCTTGAGCGAGACGATGAAATTGAGGCTCTTGTTGAGAATGCGCGGAAAGGGGTGGGCCGGATCGAGACCGATAGGGCTGAGGATCGGCAGCAGTTCATGTTCGTAGTAATCCTTGACCCAGGCGGCCTGTACCTTATCCCAATCCTGTCGCTTGACGAAACGGATCCCCTCCTGCTCCAGCGCGGGAAGCAGAACATCGTTCAGCACCCGGTACTGCTCGTCCACCAATTCATGGGCCTGGACGCTGATCTGCCCCAGCGCCTCGGTGGGCGACATGTTGTCCGGTCCGGCCTGCACCGAGGCCATCGCCGCCTTCTGGATCAGGCCGGCTACCCGGATCTCGAAGAACTCATCCAGGTTGGAGCTGGAGATGCAGAGAAAACGCAGTCGCTCCAGCAGTGGGGTGTTCTCATCCTTGGCCTGCTCCAGTACGCGGCGGTTAAAGGCCAGCAGGCTCAGTTCGCGGTTGATATAGAGTTCGGGTTGCTTCAGTTCGGGACTTTCCATTGCCTGGCTAAACTTCATAGAGGAGGACCCTTTATTATCGTGTGCCTATATGACAAGTATATGTCAGTACCGCAAGAGACGCTGACTGTCTCACGGCGTGGATGTCGGTTAACATAGCCGGCCTGTATCCATGAGCCTCGAATTTTCCGGCGTGTCATCTTCTCTTACACAACTTTTTGACCGACTCGATGAGATCATGCTGGCTGACCGGCGCAGCCTGCGCAAGCGGCTGCACGGTCTGCAGCGGCGCGAGCGCAGCGGCAAGCCCATCGACCGTTCCCTGGCCGAGGTGGAGCAGGCGCTGGAGCGGTCGCGTCAACGTCTTGAGCAGCGTCGCGCCGCGGTGCCGGTGCCGGACTATCCTGAAGAGTTGCCGGTCAGCGCCCGTCGTGCCGCCATTGCCGCGGCCATTGAGGAGCATCAGGTGGTGGTGGTGGCCGGTGAGACCGGCTCGGGCAAGACCACTCAGCTGCCGAAGATCTGCCTGGAGCTGGGGCGCGGTGTGGCCGGTACCATCGGCCATACCCAGCCGCGGCGCATCGCCGCCCGCAGCGTCGCCAACCGTATCGCCGAGGAGTTGCACACCGAGCTGGGGCAGACGGTGGGCTTCAAGATCCGCTTCACCGAGCGCTCCAGTAGCAACAGCCTGATCAAACTGATGACCGACGGGATCCTGCTGGCGGAGGTCCAGAGCGATCCGCTGCTGGAGCGGTACGACACCCTCATCATTGACGAGGCCCATGAACGCAGTCTCAACATCGACTTCCTGCTCGGTTATCTGAAACAGCTGCTGCCGAAGCGGCCGGATCTCAAGGTGATCATCACCTCCGCCACCATCAACACCAAACGCTTCGCCGAGTTCTTCGGTGGTGCGCCGGTGGTGGAAGTCTCGGGGCGCACCTACCCGGTAGAGCTGCGCTACCGCCCGCTGCTGGACGAGGAGGACGAGAAAAGGGAGGCGGACCCGCAACAGGGGATCCTCGATGCGGTAGATGAGCTGGCCCGCCTCGACCCGCTGGGGGATATCCTTATCTTTCTTCCCGGCGAGCGCGATATCCGCGAGGCGGCCGATGCCCTGGCTCGCCACCGCATGCGCGACACCGAGGTAGTGCCGCTATTCTCGCGCCTCTCCGCCGCGGAGCAGGACAAGGTGTTCCGCCCCCACCGCGGGCGGCGCATCGTGCTGGCCACCAACGTCGCCGAGACCTCGCTCACCGTGCCCGGCATCCGCTTTGTCATCGACACCGGCATGGCGCGCATCAGCCGCTACAGCCACCGTACCAAGGTGCAGCGGTTGCCTATCGAGCCGGTCTCCCGGGCCTCGGCCAACCAGCGCGCCGGCCGCTGCGGACGGGTCAGTGCCGGCACCTGTATCCGTCTCTACAGCGAGGAGGACTTTCTCGCCCGTCCGGAGTACACCGACCCGGAGATCCGCCGCACTAACCTCGCCAGTGTGATCCTGCAGATGATGCTGCTGGGGCTGGGCGATATCGCGGCCTTCCCCTTCATCGACCCGCCCGATCGGCGCTACATTAGCGACGGCTTCCGCCTGCTGCACGAACTGGGTGCGGTGGACAGAGAGAACCGCATCACCAAAGAGGGTCGCATGCTGGCCCGACTGCCGGTCGACCCGCGCATCGGCCGCATGCTGCTCGCCGCCGCCCAGGAGAGATCGCTGCACGAGGTGCTGATCATTGCCTCGGCGCTCACCATCCAGGACCCGCGCGAGCGGCCCCTCGATGCCCAACAGGCAGCGGATGAAAAGCATGCGCGCTTCGTCGACGAGAAATCCGACTTTACCGCCTACCTCAACCTGTGGGGCTATTATCATGAGCAGGCGCGCCACCTGAGCAACAGCAAGCTGCGCAAACTCTGTCGCAAGGAGTTTATCAACTACCTGCGGATGCGCGAGTGGCACGACATCCACGGCCAATTACTGGCGCAGGTGCGCAACCTGGAGCTCACCCCGAACAAACAGGAGGCGGACTACGAGGCGATCCACCGCGCCCTGCTGGCGGGTCTGCTGAGCAATATCGCCCACAAGGATGAACGCGAGCAGAAAGGGCCTCCGCCGAAGAAGCAAAAGCGTAAGCCGTTCACCGAGTATCTCGGCGCGCGCAACCTTAAACCGGCGATCTTCCCTGGCTCCTCCCAGGCCAAACGGGCGCCCAAGTGGATCATGGCCGCCGAACTGGTGGAGACCTCACGCCTCTTCGCCCGCGACGTGGCGCAGATCGACCCGGCCTGGATCGAACCGCTGGCCGGCGACCTGGTCAAGCGCACCTGGCTTGAACCGCACTGGGAGAAGCGCGCCGGCCAGGTGGCCGCCTTCGAGCAGGTGACCCTGTTCGGCCTGCTCGTCGTCCCCAGGCGCAAGGTCAACTACGGCCCCATCGATCCGGTGTTGAGCCGCGAGCTCTTTATCCGCCACGCCCTGGTGGAGGGGGAGCTGCGCTGCGACGCGCCGTTTTTCCAGCACAACCGCGAGCTGCTGGAGGAGGTGGCGCTGCTTGAGGCCAAGTCGCGTCGCCGCGATATTCTGGTCGATGAGGAGACCCTGTTCGCCTTCTACGATGAGCGGCTGCCGGAGAAGATCTACAGCGCCAAAGGCTTCGACAAGTGGCGCAAGCAGGCGGAGAGAAAGGTGCCGCGTCTGCTGTTCCTGGAGCGCGAGAGCCTGATGCAGCACGAGGCGGAGGATGTCACCGAGCGTGACTTCCCGCCGGTGTTCGACTACCAGGGGATGCCGCTGCCGCTCGACTATCACTTTGAGCCGGGCCACCCCGCCGACGGGGTCACCGTGGCGCTGCCGCTGGCGGCGCTGGCCCAGCTCAGGCCTGAACCGTTCGAGTGGCTGGTGCCGGGGCTGATCAAGGAGAAGCTGATCGCGTTGATCAAGACCCTGCCCAAGGCGATACGGCGCAACTATGTGCCGGCGGTCAATTTCGCCGAGGCGGCGCTGGAGGCGATGCCGCCCTACAGCGGTGACCTGCTGGAGCAGTTCGCCCGCCAGCTGCACCGCATCAGCGGCGTGGCCATGCCCGATGGCGCCTGGCAGCCGCAGAACCTGCCGCCGCACCTGCGCATGAATTTCCGCGTCATCGACCAGGCGGGCAAGGTGATCGATGAGGGGCGTGAGCTTGCCGCACTGCAAGGCAACATGGCCGGCAAGGTGCGCCAGAGCCTGCACACCCCCGCCGAGAGCGAGTGGGAGCGTGGCGGGATCAAGGAGTGGGATGTAGAGGCGCTTCCCGAGTCGGTGCAGCTGGAGCGCCACGGCCTCAAGGTTAACGCCTTTCCCGCCTACAGCGACGAGGGTAAGGATGTCTCGCTCAAGCTGTTCGAGAGCCACGAGGCAGCCGAGGCGGAACAGCGCCGCGGCGTGATGCGTCTGTTCATGCTTGCCAATCAGGACAAGATCAAATACCTGAAGAAGAACCTGCCAGGGATCAAGAACGCCTGTCTGCACTATGTCGCTATCGGCAAGTGCGACGAGTTGAACGAGTCGATTATCCGCGCCGCGGTGGCGACCTCACTGCTCGGCGATGGGGCCGCACCACGAACCCGGCGGCAGTACCGGATCCAGGCGGAGCAGGCCCGCGACAATCTGGTGGAGAATGCCAGCCGCATCGCCGATCTGGCGGCAGAGACCCTCGCCGCCTACCACCGTATCAACAAGCAGCTGAAGGGGGCGGTGCAGCCGCAGTGGCTCAACAGCATCGCCGATATTGGCGAGCAGTTGGAACACCTGTTGCCGCCGGGTTTCGTTGCCACCACACCGCCCGAATGGCTGCCCCGTCTGCCGCGCTATCTGCAGGCAGTGGAAAAGCGGCTGGAGAAACTGCGCAGCGCCCCGGAGCGGGATCGGCAACGGATGCTGGAGCTGCAGCCGCTGTGGCAGAAGTTCTGGCGTCGCTGTGAGAGTCAGGGTAGCTGTAACAGTACCGAACTGCACTATTTCCGCTGGCTGCTGGAGGAGCTGCGTGTCTCCCTCTTCGCCCAGGAGCTGGGTACCGTCGAGCGGGTCTCCGTGCCGCGACTGGAGAAACAGTGGAAGGGGTTGTGAAGTTCAAGGTTCAAGGTTCAAGGTTCAAGGTTCAAGGTTCAAGGCGGAGCAGCTTTAGATGCGCTCACGCTTTCCTGCCGAATAGCGTCTATACTCAAATTAACCACACAGTGTTGACCGGGGAGCCGGAATGGGTGTTCACGGTGCCATGACCTTGCAGCAGATGTTGTCCCGACCACGGGTAGATGCCTTGGCTGAGGCGGCGCTGAGGTTGGCCCATGAGACTGATCCCTCTATCGATGTTTATCACTACCTGCAACGTCTGCAGTTCTACGCCGAGGCGGTCAGCGAGCGTTTGGCGCCCCGTGTACCGTTGGGTGAAATACTGTTTCAGCTGAACGATTACCTGTTCAATGACCGTGGATTTTTTGCCGATAGTGGCACCAACTCTCCTCCGGAAAACAGTTTCCTTAACCGTGTCATTGACCGGCGTCATGGCACGCCGTTGACTATTACGATGATCTACCTGACCGTGGGGCGCTGGCTGGGATTACCACTGGAGGCGGTCTCCTTCCCGGGCAGAATCCTGGTCAAATACAGCGATCCGGAGGGTGATGTGGTGATCGATCCGGCGGAGGGAGGTCTGCCGCTTCAGGAACATGACCTTTCGCTATTGATTTCGCGCACCTATGCGTTGCAGCACCGACCGCGCTACCGGCTGGCGTGCTTTCTCTCGGCCACGGACGATACCATGCTGCTGGTCCGCCTGTTGCGTCAGTTGAAACAGGCCTATCTGCTGCAGGGGGATGCGCAGAGTGCGCTTTGGGCACTGGAAAACATTCTGTTGCTAATGCCCGGTACCCCCAGTGGTTTCCGCGAACGCGGCCACCTCTATGAATTGCTTGAGTGCAGTGTCGCGGCGGCGGAGGACTACAGCCGCTACCTGGAGCTGGTGCCCGACGCCACCGATGCTGAACTGCTGCGTGAGCGTCTACCGCATCTGTTGCAACAGTCGGTGACCTTCCATTAGATGCTCAAACTGAGGATGTTGAGCCCGA
The DNA here is from genome assembly GCA_026196275.1 of Gammaproteobacteria bacterium. GTDB lineage: Bacteria > Pseudomonadota > Gammaproteobacteria > Thiohalomonadales > Thiohalomonadaceae > JAPHTQ01. The sequence continues at coordinate 9,345 of JAPHTQ010000041.1, read as the reverse complement.
TCTTCACGCCGTATCGTGCCGTATGATGGGCTTCAGCGACCTGTTAATGCACTTGTCCCCGTCCGCTGCCGGGCATACCCTATGGATATATGAATAACAAAGCACGGGCAGCGAAGTGATGCACAGTCCAGCGGGTTACTACACCCAGATAAAACGTTTTCTTCTGAATGAGTTATGGCGCACCGATGTCGAGTCGCTGGGCTGGCTGCAGCGTTATGCCTACAAGCTGATCCGTCTGCTGTTTGTGCTGGTACGGGAGTTTGCCAATGGCCAGCTGAACCTGCGGGCCATGAGCCTGGTCTATACCACGCTGCTCTCCATGGTGCCGCTGCTGGCGGTCAGCTTTTCGGTGCTCAAGGCCTTCGGTGTACACAATCAGATCGAACCGCTGCTGCTGGGCCTGGTGGAGCCGCTGGGGGAGAAGGGCGATGAGATCGTGTTCAATATCCTCGGCTTTGTCGAGAATATGAAGGTAGGGGTGCTCGGCTCGGTGGGTCTGGCGCTGTTGCTTTATACCGTGATCTCCCTTATCCAGAAGGTGGAAGTCTCCTTCAACTACGTCTGGCACACCAAGTCCTCACGCTCGCTATCGCGTCGTTTCAGTGATTATCTGAGTGTCATCATGGTTGGTCCGGTGCTGGTTTTCTCGGCCATTGGCCTGACCGCCTCGATGATGCGCAGCGAAGTGGTGCAGACTATCGTCAGCATCGAGCCGTTCGGCAGTCTGGTGGTGTTTGTTTCCAAGCTGGTGCCGTTTTTCCTGGTGATCCTCGCCTTCAGTTTCGTCTATGTCTTCGTACCCAACACCAAGGTGAAATTCAGCTCGGCACTGGTCGGTGCCGTGGTGGGTGGTGCGCTGTGGCAGACCTCCGGCCTGGTGTTTGCCGAGTTTGCCTCCTCCTCGACCAAATACGCCGCTATCTATTCAGGCTTTGCCATTTTGATCATGTTCATGATCTGGCTCTACCTGAGCTGGCTGGTGCTGCTGCTCGGTGCCCAGGTCGCCTATTACCACCAGTATCCGGAACAGATAAGGTTGAGCAGCCAGCGGGTACCGCTCAGCGGCCGCTTCCGGGAGCAGATGGGACTGCTGATCATGTACTGGATCACCAACCGTTTTGTTCATGAAGGAAAGCCGCTATCACTGGAGTCGCTGACTCAGAAACTGTACATGCCGGGTGACCGGGTGGGTGAGACACTGCAACTGCTACAGGAGCGCGGCCTGCTGTTGGAGAGCGGCAGCGAGCCACCGACCTATCTGCTGGCGCACGACCCGGCTAACCTGACTGTCGCCGAGTTGATGGAGATCATGCGCCAGCCCGACGATGAACAGGTAGTGATGGAAAATCGCCTCATATCGGTACCGCAGGTAGATGCCTTGATGCAGGAAGTGGAGAGAGGGATCCGTGAACATCTGGATGGTATGACGCTACGCGAGCTGGCCTTGCAGCCACTGCCCGATGCGGGTGAAAAGGCTGGGGGTTGATGCCGGGCCACCGGTCGGACCAGCGCAAGCGTGATCCGCCAGAAGTCGAATACCCACCATAGAAATCAGTTATGCAAACGATGAGATAGAGATGTCTGCCTATTACCCCTTGCTCAAGTATCTGCACATGCTCTTTGCCCTGCTATCACTGGCCGGCTTTGTGCTGCGTGGTGCGATGATGTGGCGTGGCTCGGCATGGCTCGGACATCCGCTCACACGCACCCTGCCGCATGTGAATGATGCCCTGCTGTTCCTGTTCGGTCTGTTGCTGTTGTGGTTGGGTCCGTGGTCACTGGCCAGTGCGGGCTGGTTGCAACTAAAGCTGGGGTTGTTGCTGGTCTATATCGGTCTTGGTTTTATCGCCCTGCGCCGCGGCCGCTTCAGTCGCGGTCAGCGCCTTGCCGCGTGGTTTGCCGCCATACTGGTGTTTACCGTGATGTTGTGGCTGGCGCGCTTCAAGGCATTATAGATGCGCCGGTCGGGTGTGATGCAGAGGGAAATGCTCTACCGGGGCTATCCGGTTAAGTGGCAACAGGCAGGAGCGAGCCGGTCATGTCGGAACTGCTGAACCTGAACTTCATCGGTACCTTTATCGGCGGCATCGGCCTGTTTTTGCTCGGCATGAAAATGATGACCGACGGGCTGAAGATGGCCGCGGGTGATGCCTTGCGCCACATCCTCTCACAATGGACCCGCACACCGCTGCGCGGCTTTCTCTCCGGTGCGCTGATCACTGCGGTGGTACAGGCCTCCGGCGCCGTTACCGTGGCGGCCATCGGTTTCGTCAACGCCGGCCTGCTCACCCTGCTGCAAACGGTCTATGTGATCTACGGCACCAATATCGGCACCACCATGACCAGCTGGCTGGTGGCGCTGGTGGGATTCAATGTCGATGTGGTCGCCTTCGCCCTGCCGATGATCGGCCTTGGCATGGGCCTGCGGGTGTTCAGCGGGGCGACTCAGCGCGGGGCGCTGGGTGAGGCCCTGACCGGTTTTGGTCTTTTTTTCCTCGGCATCGGCATCCTCAATGAGACATTCGTCGATGTTGGCAGCGGGATGTCGTTGCAGAACCTGCCGGTCGAAGGTGTCGGACTGTTGCTGTTTGTCGGGATCGGCTTTGTGCTGACCTTTCTCATGCAGTCCTCCAGTGCGGCCCTGGCGGTGACTCTGACGGCCGCCGCCGGTGGCCTCATCCCACTGAGCGCCGCTGCCGCCATGGTGATCGGTGCCAATGTCGGAACCACCTCCACCGCCGCGCTGGCGGTGATCGGCGCCACCGCCAACGCCCAGCGCATTGCTGCGGCACACGTGATCTTCAATCTGCTCACCGGGGTGGTGGCACTGCTGCTGCTGATGCCCCTGTTGGCGCTGATCGAGCAGCTGCGCTTGCTGTTGGGACTGGGGGAGTCGGTCGCCACTGTGCTGGCGCTGTTCCATACCCTGTTCAATATACTTGGGGTACTGTTGTTGTGGTTTCTCACCCCGCGAATGGTCAGCTGGCTGGAGCGTCGTCTGCGCAGTGCCGAGGAGGATCTGGGTCGGCCGGTCTACCTGGACAAAAACGTCGTGGCGACCCCCTCGCTGGCGTTCAGTGCGCTGATTATGGAGTTGGGACGGATGGGTGATCTTGCCAGCAAGATGTTGCGCGACGCCTTCAGCACCGAGCGCCATAGCAGCAACTTGTTGCACAAGGAGCACACGGTAATGGAGCGCCTGGTCGATGCGGTCAATCACTTCAGCGTCACCATGCAGAAGGCCAACCTGCCGACGCAGGTGAGTGAAAACCTGCCGCTGGCGTTGCGCGTTTCGCGTTACTACATGGAGGTGGCAGCGCTCGCCTTGAGTCTATCCCGCGCCCAGGAGCACCTGCCCTACATCGAGGACCGCGCCCTGCAGCAGGAGCTTGACCGCTTTCGCGGTGAGTGCGTCGCCCTGCTGGATCTCATCGACCCACTGAGTGAACGCTTCGATATCGACAGTGCCAGGCAGAGGCTGGACGAACTGGAGCGCCACTACGAAACACTCAAGGCCCAACTGCTCAACGCCGGTGCACGCGAAGCGATTCGCCTGCGGCAGATGGTGGCGCAACTGGATCTCTACAGCGACGTGCGCCGCGCCATGGAACAGGCGGTAAAGGGCGCCAGCTACCTCAACAGCCTGCAGTCACTGGCCAGGAGCCTGGATGAGGGAGAGTTACTAGAAGGAGTGAAATCATGAGTGTTCAGCGGCGTACGGATGGGGGTTGCACTGAAGACGGTGATTTTCCTGATATTCACTCTGTATAACAGTGCTATGAACTCACTTGGAACCAGTGGTAGAGAATGTGCAAAATGGTGCGGGACTCGCCTGCCATGATGGGGTTAATTTCATCAGACAAAACAGTAAGTATGAGCACGACGTTCGTGGTGCTTGCGGCACTATGCTGGGGGGTGTCAGGCGGGATCGGTGGCATTCTAACGTCCCAGGGCTGGGAGCCGGTTGTGGTGTCGTTCTATCGGGGCGCGATCGGGCTGTTGTTCGTTCTCGTCTGGCTGGCGTTGCGCCCGCGCGGAAGCGGATTGGCAAGTCGTCGATTATGGTTTTGGTCGGCGATCGCCGGGGTAGGCGTAGCCGGCAACTTCGCATTTTATTTCGTAAGCATCGCGGAGGGCAGTGTCGCGGTTGCTGCGACCCTGATGTACTGTGCACCGATATTCGTCTATCTTGCCTCCTTCACACTCAAGATCGAAAGACCCACTCTATTCAAGTGGGCCGCGATCGTGATGGTAATGCTTGGCGTCGTGCTGCTTACAGGTATTTACGAGATTGGGGCGGGTGACGTCACGCCGATCGCCGCCGGTGCCGGACTGCTTTCCGGCCTGTCCTATGCGGTATTTATTTTCGGCTTCAAGTATGCGGCACCACACGGCAGCCCACAGGCGATTCTCGTGATAGCGTTCGCAGTACTCGCCGCCATACTCATCTGGCTGGGCGATGCCGAGCAGACTATGGCAGTGCTGGAATCGTCGAGTTGGCCACTGTTCGTGGTGTTGGGGACGCTTGGCGCTGGATTGTCGTTCATTTTCTATATCGTCGGCCTGAACCATACCGCACCGGCTGTAGCCTCTATTGTGGCGATGGTCGAGCCGATCACGGCATCGCTATTCGGCGTTGTGGTTTTAAATGAAAGCCTGGCCGCACCACAGATTTTCGGCATGGGACTGATTTTGGTTACAGTTACTGCGTTGAGTGTATATTCGAGCGCTAAAAATGAACCCATTGTGGCTAAACCGCTTACCAAGTAACGATTGCGTAAGTGGAAGAATCTTCTTTGAGGATGGTGGTCAGGTGCGGCTGTCAGAAGGGGGGGTTCTGAATATTCCGACGGCGTCTTTCCTCAGTGATGCCGGATCTTCCTGTATAGTCAAAAACAATCAACAGGGTTGGGAAACTATATTGTACAAAGGTTGAACGGGGTGCTATTGCTTGTGCAGTAGCAAACGCTTTTTTTCATGGAAGGGGATGATCTTATGTCCGATAACACGTGCCCGTTTCACCCCACCGTCGGCGGCGGTACCACGAGCAGGGAGTGGTGGCCAAACCGCCTCAACCTCGATATTCTGCGCCAGCACTCTTCTCTGTCCACCCCGATGGACGAGGATTTCGACTATCGCGAGGCGTTTAAAAAACTCGATTATGCGGCACTGAAAAAAGATCTGCACGCGCTGATGACCGACTCCCAGGAGTGGTGGCCCGCCGATTACGGTCACTACGGGCCGATGTTCATCCGCATGGCCTGGCACAGCGCCGGCACCTATCGCATGGGCGACGGGCGCGGCGGGGCCGGCACCGGCAATCAGCGCTTCGCCCCGCTCAACAGCTGGCCCGACAACGTGAACCTGGACAAGGCGCGCCGCCTGCTCTGGCCCATCAAGCAAAAGTACGGCAGCAAGATATCCTGGGCCGACCTGTTAATCCTCACCGGCAATGTCGCGTTGGAGTCGATGGGCTTCAAGACCTTCGGTTTTGCCGGCGGGCGTGAGGATATCTGGGAGCCGGAGAAGGACATCTACTGGGGCAGCGAGGAGGAGTGGTTGGGCGACAATCGCTACTCCGGCGATCACGAGGAGTTGGAAAACCCCCTCGCCGCGGTGCAGATGGGGCTGATCTATGTGAACCCTGAGGGCCCCAATGGTGAGCCGGACCCGATCGCCTCGGGCCGTGACGTGCGCGAAACCTTTGCCCGTATGGCAATGAACGACTACGAGACTGCGGCACTCACCGCCGGCGGCCACACCTTCGGCAAGTGCCACGGTGCCGGTGATGCGGCGCTGGTCGGGCCCGAACCCGAGGCCGCCCCCATCGAGCAGCAGGGTCTGGGCTGGAAGAGCAGCCACGGCAGCGGCAAGGGTGGCGATCAGATCGGCAGCGGCCTGGAGGGGGCCTGGACACCCACCCCGACAAAGTGGGATATGGGCTATCTGGATATGCTGTTCGGCAACGAGTGGGAACTGACCAAAAGCCCCGCCGGCGCCTGGCAGTGGACGCCGAAAGAGACCTCCGACAGCAACCAGGCCCCGGCGGCGGAAGACGCCTCGCAGAAGCGGCCTATCATCATGACCACCGCGGACATGTCGATGCGGATGGATCCTATCTATGAACCCATCGCCCGTCACTTCCAGGAAAACCCCGAGGAGTTCGCCGACGCCTTCGCCCGCGCCTGGTTCAAGCTGACCCACCGCGACATGGGGCCCAAGACGCGCTACCTCGGCCCCGAGGTGCCGCAGGAGGTTCTGATCTGGCAGGACCCGATCCCGGAGGTGGACCATGAGCTGATTGATGAACAGGACATTGCCGTGCTGAAGACCGGGGTCCTCGATTCCGGTCTGACCGTCGGCGAGCTGGTCTCCACCGCCTGGGCCTCCGCCGCCACCTTCCGCGGCTCCGACATGCGCGGCGGTGCCAATGGCGCCCGTATTCGCTTGGCACCGCAAAAGGATTGGCCGGCCAACCAGCCGGAGCAACTGGCGAAGGTGCTGGAAACCCTCGAAGGTATCCGCAGCGACTTCAACGGCACCCAGTCCGGCGGCAAACAAGTCTCGCTGGCCGACCTTATCGTGCTGGCCGGTTGCGCCGGGGTGGAGCAGGCGGCCAAGGCAGTCGGTCACGCGGTGACAGTGCCGTTCACACCGGGCCGAATGGACGCCTCAGAGGAGCAGACCGATGTGGAGGCCTTCGAGGTGCTGGAGCCGGTAGCGGACGGTTTTCGCAACTACCAGAAAGCCAGGTTCGCCGTCCCCGCCGAACAGCTGCTGGTAGATCGGGCGCAACTGCTCACCCTGACTGCGCCGGAGCTTACGGTGCTCATCGGCGGCATGCGCGTGCTCAACACCAACGTAGGCCAGAGCCGCCACGGTCTCTTCACCGACAGGCCGGAGAGACTGAGCAACGACTTCTTCGTCAACCTGCTCGATATGGGAACGGAGTGGAAGGCGACATCCGAGGATGAGGAGCTATTCGAAGGCCGTGACCGCAAGACCGGGGAAATAAAGTGGACCGGCACCCGTGTCGACCTCATCTTCGGCTCTAACTCCGAGCTGCGTGCCCTGGCCGAGGTCTATGCCGCCACCGATGCCGGCGAGAAATTTGTTAACGACTTCATCGCCGCCTGGAGCAAGGTGATGGAGCTGGATCGCTTCGACCTGGCATGACGGAGTGGATTCGCTTGCGCACTCAGGTCTTCACCTATGCGAAAGCGGTGTACTCAGCCAGAGTCATAAACAGGCCTTGAGTATGCGGCTCAGCAGGACTTTGCCTTCGATGAAGACAAATCAGGAGTGCTGTATTATGTCTGGGGTCGGCCAGGTGCAGACTAACTACCTCATGTAGCACTTCGACCGCTATCCACCCTTCAGCCGACCTCAGACCGCCAACTAAATGGGCTGGAAAGCCATATAGCGCCCGATTGGGAGTGTCACGACTTGCTTTCCGTGTATAACAAGACACGAGTTTTTTATCTCATTGATTTTATAGCAAATGCAGTGCTATAAAGAGGTCTACTTATAAATGTATAACGTGACATGAGGTCACGTTAATACAACTGTTGGGCTAAAGATTGAGAGGCGGGGGATGCCGGCAGTATTTATTTTTGGTTATATCATTGCGTTCTCTCTTATTACGCGTTTAATTCTGCCAACATCTCCCCCTCAATGGGCTGTTTGGCTAGTTTTCGTCGCATTTATAATCGGATGGTTCCTGGTGATAGGAGTTATGACGGCAACAGATTCAGGGGTGCGTGGTATCTCGCGAATTCTTCATGAAGGTTCAGTATTCGGTATATCACTTATGCGCTGGTGGTTATTAATGAGTACTATTCTGTTTAGCTTGGCATTGATTATATTTTTATTATTTTACCTTTAGCTTTGAAAGAAATTTGCAAGAAATAGATGCGGTCGAAGTCATAGCTAGAGCAAGTAAAACTAAATATTATTATGACATTTACACGTTAAGGACTCGCGACAATGATCGGTTTGATTGCTGCAATAGTTGGCTCTCTATTTGATCCTCTTAGGATTATGGCTGCTATAGCTTGCGGCTTTATCCCTAAAATAGAATATGCATTAGCATGCTCAATTGCTGCGAGCGTAGCCTTAACTTTTATTGCTCACAACATATCGAGAGCTGAAGGTCTCCCTTTTAGCTGTGTGTATTTAATTGGGGCTGCGATTTCATCAACTCTAATTACAATTACCGTATTTTTTATCCGTCAGAAACTCAAATCTAATCAAAGTAACGCGCAGGAAGACAAGAGGTAATGAGTATGCCCGACATTTCGCTTCAGCCGACGTCGGCGCTTTCGCGCCTCCTCAGCTGAGCGAGGCGTTAGTTGGTGGATAAGGTTACGCGATGCATAGATTAATAAATTGGCTGATTTCAGTGGCGCTAATTTTAGTGTTAGCCGTCCTTTTGTTCGTTGTGATAAAGGGGATGTCTTCACAAGATGGCGTGTCCGATAATGTTGTTATTGCGCTGATTGGTGCAATAACTGCAGCAATAACCATTGTTGGCTCGGTTTTCATTGCACAGTTAACGTCCTCGAATGAGGGGCGTAAACAACGACAAATAGAAGCCAGGAACCTTAAGAGAGAATTCTATAATCGGTTTCTTGAGCAATTCAGTAGGAGGATGGCAGCTGGTAATTCTCCTGCGGGATATGATTTTGAAGAGAACCAAAAATTTTGTATTGAGGTAAATAGACTTCCGTTATATGCCTCTCAATCCGTAGTTGAGCTTGTTAATCATATTGCTTCTGGAAAGGGTGTCGCAACAGGGGAGGCTGACTTTAATAGACTTTTCTCTGTAATTAGAGAAGATCTATGCGACGACGACTACAGTGGTTTCAAAGATCTAAAAACAATACATTTCCAGATCCCAAATAAACCTAATTTATGAATCAACTATGCACGCGACGAGCGCGTGATGGCGGCGTTAGCGCACGCAATGTCTGATACGCAGGGTACCTGATGATCAAGACTGAAATACTATCGGTCCGGAACCCGCAGTGGGCGAACGAAGACGGCACCGCCATTAATTGCTTGGTGAGAACTAGCACTCTCCATTATGAGGTTCCATTTACGGCCACACATTCCGACTCGGAGGACCATGGGCGCGAAGTTTTCGCCAGATGTCTTGCAGGTGAGTTTGGCGCAATTGCACCGATGCACCGATAATCAATGGGGTCAGAGTCATTGATTTGGTGGGGCTAGGGAGTTAATCTTGAGGCGAGTTACAGGGAGTTCCAATAATGGCCCGTTTGCCCAGACTCTATCTGCCTGGATGTGCCCAGCATGTCATACAGCGTGGCAACAACCGTGAAGCGT
>JAPHTQ010000006.1 GCA_026196275.1 Gammaproteobacteria bacterium | reverse complement strand
GATGCACTGACTGCGGCCCGTAACAAGACCAGGACTGTCAAAACCGCTGCTGCCAAAAATGCTGTAACGAAGAAAACTGAAATGGTGAAGGCGGCCAAGTCGAAAGTTGCTGAAAGTAAACAGGAACTGAAAATGGCCGATGCCATGATTGGTGCCCTGGCCAAGTTCGAGGCAGCTCAGCAGAAGGCCTATGACCGTGCGCTGGCCAAAGCTGTGAAGGCTCAGGAAAAGAAAGAAGCTGCTACCGCGAAGAAACGCGCTGCGCCGAAGAAAAAGCGTCGCACCGCCAAGCGTCGCGTTGCAAAGAAGACTGCCTGATTTAATTCAGGTGGAATAGAAGAGGCCGGCAATCGCCGGCCTTTTTGCTATCTGCTGTTCGCCCTGGCGGTTGCTCAGAACAGTCCCTCAAAAGGCTCAACCTCGACCCACTCTCCCGGTTCAACACCGCGACACTCCGCATCCAGCACAATGAAACAATTGGCCTGACTCATGGAACTGAGGATATGCGAGCCCTGATGACCGGTGCTGCGTACCACCCACTCGCCACTATCGTCCCGCTCAAGGATGCCGCGCTGGAAATCCTGGCGTGCAGGGCTTCTCAGCTTATCAACACAGCGAACCTTGACTCGTAACGGTGCGTGCGTCTCCTGCCCCATCATATGGCGCAGACTGGGCTGGACGATCTCATAGAAGGTGGCCATGACCGATACCGGATTACCGGGGAGGCCAAAGAAAACGGCATCCTTTAACTGACCGAAGGCCAGTGGCTTGCCCGGCTTCATCTTGATCTTCCAGAAATTGACCTGGCCGAGCTTGTCCAGGGTCTGCTTGACATAATCGGCGTCACCAACCGAAACACCACCACTGGTGATCAACACATCGGCGATCTTTGCCGCGGTGCTGAAGGCGTTGCTGATCGCCTCGGGATCGTCGCGAATCACACCCATGTCGATATGTTCGGTGTTCAGCGCACGCAGCATGCCGGCGATGCTGTAGCGGTTGCTGTCGAAAATCTGCCCCTCACGCGGGATCTCACCAATGGAGCAGAGCTCATCGCCGGTGGAGAAAGTGGCAACACGCAGCCGGCGACTGACAGTGACCTCACCTATGCCGAGTGATGCCAGCAGGCCCATCTCGGCCGCGCGGATCTTCTTGCCCGGCGCCAGAACCACACCTCCTTCGGCAATGTCTTCTCCGATATGACGTACGTTTTCTCCCGCCTTGTGGCCGGCTTGCAGGGTGATGCTGTCGCCTTCGCGCGTTACCGCCTCCTGCATGATTACCGTATCGGCCCCCTCGGGCACGACCGCACCGGTCATGATGCGTACGGCCTGGCCATTTTGCAGGGTGCCCGCAAACGGGTTACCGGCAAAGGCGGTGCCGGTAACCTGCAATACGGCGTCCGCGTCACCGGAGGGCAGATCGGTGCTGCTGACGGCGTAGCCGTCCATGGCCGAATTGACGTGTCCCGGAACATTGATGGGGGAGATGACCGGTTCGGCAACGATGCGGTTGAAGGTTTGTTGCAGGGGGCAGCGCTCGAAGCCTTCGACCGGCTCAAGTGTTTTGCGGATCTGCTGCAGCGCCTCATCAACGCTCAGCAGATCGCTCCTCTCCTGGCTGCCGTAGTCGTTGGCGGTTTGGTGGGTATCAGTCATGATCGTTCCTGTTGTTTACGGTTTCAGTTTGGATGGTGCTCCGCAGCGGCTGCCGGGCGAGCCACTGCAGGATGAATTCGGCGATCTCTTCGGGACGGTCGATGTGCAGTTCGGGCAGGGTGCCGTCGCTGTTCGGTTTGTCGGTGACCAGAGCGATGATGTCCGGATCGTCGGCGTGCAGGGGCGGTTTGGCAAGCGCTTGGCGTTGTAGTTCGATTTTCGGGTAGGCCTCGTGTTTGAACCCCTCTACCAGCAGCAGATCAAACCGTTCAGCATCGAAGTGCCGCAGCAGTTCGCTGAGTTGAGGTTCGCTTTCTTTGCTCGGGTTCTCATTCATCAGTGCCCAGCGCTTGTGTGAAGCGATCATTACCTGTGCCGCACCGGCATGGCGCAGTCGGTAGCTGTCCTTGCCGGGCTGGTCGATATCAAAATCGTGGTGGGCATGTTTGAGCAGTGCAACATGGAGACCACGCTCTTTAAGGACAGGGATCAATTTTTCCAGCAGCGTTGTCTTGCCGGTGCCACTGTAGGCGACAAAGCCGAGGAGAGGACGGGGGAAGTTCTGCCGGATATGGCTCATGATTGCTCCGCTTGCTCAAGCTGGTCCGGGGTGTTGATATTGACGAAGGCCTGCGGTTGGTCAGAAAAATCGGTGCTGCAGTGTGCCACGCTGTAATACCAGTCATGCACCTTGCGTTTCCCGGACTCAAGATAATGTTTGAGTCCGGGGGCGGCATCGCGGTGAACGAGCATAATAACCGGGTGCAGTCGCTCACCATCACTGACGGTGCAGGCCTGGGCGTGCTCCTGTTGCAGTGTCGCCAGCATGCGGGGGATCAGATCGCGAGGCAGGTACGGTGTGTCACAGGGAACGCTGAGCACAAACTCGCTGTCACTCTGTTCCAGCGCAACCAGCAATCCGGCGAGGGGGCCCAGTCCGCCGGCCATGCTGTCCTGCAGCAGCGGATAACCAAATCGGGCATAGGCCTGCTGGTTGCGGTTGCAGTTGATGAGCAGCTTCCCGGTCTGACCGGCGAGTCGCCCCAACACGTAGTGGATGAGTGGTTTGCCCTGCAGGGGTATCAGTCCCTTGTCCTGACCGGCCATACGACGGCCGGCCCCACCTGCGAGGATCACGGCGGTAACGCTGCTGCTGGTTGCGCTGTTTGTGGGCATGATTGTCTGGCAGATCGGAAAAGTTTTGACAGTATGGGTTATATGGCGAACGAATATCTTAGCACCCTCCACGGTTGTTTGTATGCCACCATGGGGGTAGGCGTAGAGTGAGGTGAACATGAGTGACAAACGTGGTCCATCCGGCGTACAGGTGGAGATCCTCGACAGAGAGGAGTGTTACCGCGGATTTTTTCGTATGGAAAAGTATCGGCTGCGCCATCGTCTGTACAACGGTGGGATGAGCCCCCAGATCGAGCGCGAACTGTTTGAGCGTGGGCATGCCGCGGCGGTGCTTCTGTATGATCCGCATCGTGACCGGGTAGTGGTGCTGGAGCAGTTTCGCATCGGTGCCCTGGAGGCCCCCGGCGGACCGTGGCTGCTGGAGATTGTGGCGGGGATGATCGAGCCGGGAGAGTTGGCGGAGGAGGTGGTGCGCCGTGAATCACAGGAGGAGGCGGGTTGCTCGGTCGGAGAGCTTGAGTTTATCTGTGATTATCTGGTTAGCCCGGGCGGCACCTCGGAGCGCATCAGTCTTTACTGCGGCAGGGTGGAGAGTGAAGGTGCAGGGGGTGTGCATGGTCTGGATAGCGAGGATGAGGATATCCTGGTGCGTGCGGTACCGTTTGCCGAGGCCTGGCAGTGGTTTGAGCAGGGGGAGATCAATTCGGCCAGCCCGATCATCGCCCTGCAGTGGCTGAAGATGCATCGCGAGCGGTTGCGTGAGAGGTGGCGATAACCAGATAGAGTACTCTCGTGGCGAAATTCTGTTTTTGACCCGGTTAACCAGGTCATAGACACCGTACTTTTTCTTTATTGCTGCTGGCGGAGCAGAGCCCAGCCGACATGTTCCCGCACTATCTCCGAAGGGTGATGCCGTCGCTGCACCAGAGCGATGATCAACTCTTCGCTGCGCGGTGCATTACCCATCGCCACGGCAATGTTGCGCAGCCAGGACTCGTGGCCGATCCGGCGGATGGCGCTGCCCTCGGTTTTCTTCAAAAAGGTCTCCTCATCCCAGCCGAACAGCTCAATAAGGGTGGCGGCGTCCAGGCCATGCCGAGGGGCATAATCCTTCTCATCGCTGGTCCGGGAAAAGCGGTTCCAGGGACAGACCAGCTGACAGTCGTCGCAGCCGTAGATGCGGTTGCCCAGATGTGGTCGGAGTGATTCGGGAATACTGCCTTTGTGTTCGATAGTCAGATAGGAGATGCAACGCCTGGCATCCACTACATAGGGCTCGATGATGGCGGCGGTGGGACAGATGTCGATGCAGGCCTGGCAGGTGCCGCAGTGTTCGGCCACGGGCTGATCGGCGGGCAAGGGAAGGTCGGTATAGATCTCGCCGAGAAAAAACCATGAGCCGCTGTCGCGGTGCAGCAGGTTGCTGTGTTTGCCGACCCAGCCCAACCCGGCCTTGGCCGCGAGGGGTTTTTCCAGCACCGGGGCGCTGTCGACAAACACCCTATAGCCAAAATCCCCAACCTCTTTGCCAATGCGATCCGCCAGTTGTTGCAGACGCTTGCGCATCAGTTTGTGGTAGTCGCGGCCCAGGGCGTAGCGTGAAATGTAGGCCTGCTCGCCGTTACCCAGTACCGACCAGGGTTCAGCGCTTTGTGGCGGCAGGTAGTCCATTCGCACCGAGATGACACTGATGGTGCCGGGTTCCAGCTCGGCGGGGCGGCTGCGTTTAGTGCCGTGGCGCTGCATGTACTCCATCTGGCCGTGATAACCGGCCTTGAGCCAGTCGAGTAGTTGTTGTTCGGCACGTTCCAGCACGGTATCGCTGATGCCGACCTGCTGGAAGCCGAGATCACGGCCCCAGTACCGGATACGCTCAACCAGTGCGCTGCGGTCAAAGTGGTTCTGTGTTTTTGCCATACCCGCTATGATACCTGTCATGAGACCTTTACCCCATGATCTTTATCGCGCCGCACAGGTGCGTGAACTCGACCGCCTGGCCATCGATTACTATGGCATTAGCGGTTATTCGCTGATGAGTAGCGCCGGTCAGGCGGTGCTGGAACAGATCCGCCGACACTGGCCGCGGCTGCGGCAGATCGCCATTCTCTGTGGCGGCGGCAACAATGGCGGTGACGGTTATGTCATCGCCCGGCTGGCACGACAGGCGGGGATTGAGGTTGAGGTGCACATGCTCGCCTCGCCGGAGAGCCTGCGGGGCGATGCACGCCATGCCTATGAGGATGCGGTGGCTGCCGCGGTCTCCATGATTGGCTACGATGGCCAGCGCCTGGACGGTTTTGAGCTGATCGTCGATGCCATGCTCGGCACCGGACTGAGCGGTCCGCCGGAGGGGATTTGGCGTGAGGCTATCGAGGCGGTGAACGAAATTGATTCACCGGTGGTCGCCGTTGACATCCCCTCGGGCCTCTCGGCCGATACCGGATGTGCCCTCGGTTGTGCCGTCAGGGCGGATCTGACGGTCAGCGTTATCGGGCTGAAGCGCGGTCTGTTCACCGCGGACGGACCCGATCACTGCGGCAAGCTGGTCTTCTCCAGCCTCAACCTGCCGGAGGAGGTATATGGCCATATTCCGGTACAGGCCAAACGGATCGATTATCCGCTACTTGCACCGCAGCTTGCACCGCGGCGGAAAAACAGCCACAAGGGGGAGCACGGTCACGTACTGATTGTCGGCGGTGAACAGGGTCTGGCCGGGGCGGCGCGAATGGCCGGGGAAGCGGCCGCCCGCTGTGGCGCCGGTCTGGTTTCAGTTGCCACGCGCAGCAGCCATGCCAGCCGGATCGGGGCCACCCGCCCGGAGTTGATGTGCCACGGTGTAGAGAGTCCCGAACAACTTAATCCGCTGTTGCAACAGGCGACGGTGGTGGCGGTTGGACCGGGGCTGGGACAGGAGGCCTGGGGTCGTGCCATGCTGGGGCGGATCCTGGAGAGCCCTTTGCCGCTGGTGCTCGATGCCGATGCGCTCAATCTACTGGCCGATGAGCCGATGCGCCACGACAAGTGGGTGCTTAGCCCCCACCCGGGTGAGGCGGCGCGCATGCTTGGCTGCAGCGCCGCTGAGGTGCAGCAGGATCGTTTCAGCGCCATCGCCTCGCTGGAGGCCAGTTACGGTGGTGTGATTGTACTCAAGGGATGCGGCAGCCTGGTGCTCGGCGACGATGGCGAGATCGCTCTGTGCAGTGAGGGCAATCCCGGAATGGCCTGCGGCGGCATGGGCGATCTGCTCACCGGAGTGATCGCCGCCCTTATTGCCCAGGGGATGGGACTGCAGCAGGCGGCACGTCTTGGTGTGGCGCTGCATGGCGCGGCCGGGGATGCAGCGACGGAAAAGGGGGAGCGGGGCATGCTGGCCAGTGATCTGTTCAGGCCGCTACGGCGGCTGGTTAATCCCTGAGACGTGATGCCACCGGTGTTGTCATTCCTGCTGGAGGATAGCGAGGCCACCGAGTCCTTCGGTGCCGCGCTGGCCCGTTGCTGTAGCGGCGGCACCGTTGTCTATCTGTACGGTGACCTGGGCGCCGGCAAGACTACCCTGGTGCGGGGGTTCCTGCATGCGCTGGGACATCGGGGGGCGGTCAAGAGTCCCACCTACACCCTGGTCGAGCCTTATGAGCTTGGCGCGCACAGGGTCTACCACTTTGATCTCTATCGCCTGGGTGATCCGGAGGAGCTGGAATACCTGGGTATTCGCGACTATTTCGATGGTGACTCGCTGGCCCTGATCGAGTGGCCGCAACAGGGAGCTCCGCTGCTGCCATCCCCCTCGCTGGAGGTTACCCTGCTCTACCACGGGGATGGGCGGGAAGTGAGGATCTCTGCTCTTGGTGATGCCGCCGAGGGGATCCGTGAGTGTGTTGCTGCTCACTTTGAGCGCAAGATAAAGCCTTGAATTTTTTTCTATTTTGTTTAAAGTTAGAGATGAAAGCTATAATTTATAGCAGGTAGCATCCATAACTACATGAATAAAAAGAAAATAAGTCTTTCTCTGGTGAGAGGATAGGAGCATCGGGATGTCCATCTACAGACAGCTAGCCCCCCTGTTGCTGCTCTTTTTTTCCGTTCTGGCCCAGGCCCAGAGCGAGATTAACGGAGTCCGCATGTGGCCCGCACCGGATAATACCCGGGTAGTCTTCGACACCAGCGAACAGGTCGAACACTCCCTGTTCACCCTGGAAAACCCCGATCGCATCGTCATTGACATCAAGAGCGCGCAGCTGAAAGCCGATACCGACAAACTGGTCGACGGACAGGGTGTACTCAAAGGCATTCGCAGCGGCAAACATGCCAAGCATGATCTGCGCGTGGTGCTGGACCTGAATGAGGCGGTGCAGCCGAAAAGTTTTATCCTGCGGCCCAACGAAGAGTATGGCCACCGTCTTGTGATCGACCTTAATCACAGCGACAAATCGGTGCAGGAGAAGAAAACATCCCGTTACAGCAGCGCACCGCAGGCAAAGGCCCGGGAGATCGTTGTTGCTATCGATGCCGGACATGGCGGGGAGGATCCGGGCGCCATCGGGCCGGGGCGCACCCGTGAAAAGGATGTGGTACTGGCGATTGCACAAAAGCTCCATTCGTTGCTGCAGAGAGAACCTGGTTTCAGGCCGGTGATGATTCGCGATGGGGATTACTATATCGGTTTGAGCCAGCGGGTGGCGCTGGCACGCAAGTTCAAGGCGGACCTGCTGGTCTCTATCCACGCCGACTCGTTCCGTGACCATCGTGCCAGCGGCTCATCGGTCTATACGTTATCGCCACACGGTGCCACCAGTGAGCAGGCGCGACTGCTGGCGGAGAAAGAGAACGATTCCGACCTTATCGGCGGTGTTTCGCTGGAGGACAAGGATGACCTGCTCGCCTCGGTGCTGCTGGACCTCTCGCAGACCGCAACCATCGAGGCGAGTACCGATGTTGGAGCACGGGTACTCACCGGCCTCAAGGGGTTGGGCAAGGTGCACAAGCGGCGGGTTGAGCAGGCCGGCTTCCGGGTGCTGAAGGCCCCGGATATGCCATCCATCCTGGTCGAGACCGCGTTTATCTCCAATCCGGCAGAGGAGCGCAAACTGCGCAGTGCCAGCCATCAACATCGCCTGGCCACCGCCATGTTGTCGGGGCTTCGCAGTTACTTCATCGAAAACCCGCCGCCGGGAACCGTTCTGGCCCAGGCCAGGCGCCGGCATATCATCGCCCGTGGCGACACGCTTTCGGGGATCGCCCGCCACTACCAGGTGAGTATGGACTCACTGAAAAGCCATAACGGCTTGCGCAGCAGCCAACTGCGGGTCGGGCAGATACTGCGGATTCCCAGCGATAGTTGAACCTTGCACCGCTCCTGCGCATTCATGCGCCCGCGGTATACCGTCCATCCTGGACATAAACCCTGAACCTGATCTTCCCCCCCGCTTTTGTTAAGCTAACCGGCTAAAGTTCAACCGGTTATCTTGCCCGTGCATCGACGCATTCAGTCTCTTCCCGTTCAATTGGCCAACCAGATCGCCGCCGGTGAGGTGGTAGAGCGGCCCGCCTCCGTGGTCAAGGAGTTGCTGGAGAACAGTATCGATGCCGGCGCCGATCAGATCGAACTGGAGGTGGAACAGGGGGGTGCTCGGCTGATACGGGTGGTGGATAACGGCCGGGGGATCCATCGGGATGATCTGAAACTGGCTATGGCGCCCCATGCCACCAGCAAGGTCTACAGCCAGCAGGAGCTGGAGCAGATCGCCAGTCTGGGATTTCGTGGGGAGGCGCTGGCCAGTATCGCCTCGGTCAGCCGTTTCAGACTGGCCAGCCGTCTCCGTGGCGCCGAACAGGGCTGGGAGCTGGCAAGTGATGGTGTCAGCGCCGGAGAGCTGTTGCCCAGTCCGCTGCCCGGGGGCACTTTCGTTGAAGTGCGCGAGCTGTTTTACAACACGCCGGCGCGGCGCAAGTTCCTGCGCACCGAGCGTACCGAGTTTCTGCAGATCGAGGCGTTGCTCCGGCGGCTGGCACTGAGTCGTTTCGATATCGGTTTTACCCTGTTGCACAATGGCCGCCAATCGCTTCGCTTGCGTCAGGCTGTGGATGAAGCCCAACAGGCCCGTCGGGTGGCGGAGGTGCTGGGGCGCCGCTTCATGCAGCAGGCTGTGCAACTGCAGTTTGAGGCGGCGGGGATGCGTCTGTGGGGCTGGCTGGCACGGCCCGAGGGGTCACGCAGCCAGAGCGACAGCCAGTACTTCTATCTCAATGGCCGTGTTATCCGTGACAAGCTGATCAACCATGCGATACGCCAGGCCCACCAGGCAGCGCTGGAGCCAGGTCGCCATCCCGCCTATGTTCTTTTTCTGGAGCTCGATCCGCGCCAGGTGGATGTCAATGTTCACCCCACCAAACATGAGGTACGGTTTCGCGAGTCACGTCTGGTGCATGATTTTATTATCCGCGCCCTGGCCGACGCCCTGTCGGGGGAGGTCGCTGTCGGGACCATGCCCGTTCCGGAGTCTATGCAGGGGGAGCCGGTGCGTACCGGCTCGACAGCGCCAGCAATTCGGCGCTCCCCGGGTACCTCCCATGCCCCGCAGCGAATTGCTGAACAGCAGTCTTTCTACCGCCAGGCCGCCCATGCAGTGGCCCGTGCGCAGCCGGAGCAGGAACCGCCGCTTGGCAGGGCGCGAGCGATCCTCCATCGTCGCTACCTGCTTGCCGAGTCCGCCGACGGACCCCTTTTACTCGACCTGGAGAGAGCCCGCCGCCACCTGTTGCGCCAGCATCTTGAGCAGATGCTGGCCGAGGGTGAGGTGCGCAGTCAGCCCCTGTTGATCCCGCAGACCGTGAATCTGCCGGATAGCGATGTTGCTGTCCTGCTGGCGGCAGATGAGCTGCTCTCCCGCCTGGGTTTTGAGATCGAGCGCCTTGGCGAAAACGCCGTGGTGATTCGTTCTCTTCCGGCATTATTGCGCGGGGTGGCTGTAGAACCGCTGCTGCAGGAACTGCTGCCACAGCTAAGGCAACAGGGGAGGGAGCCGACGACAATCTCAGCGGGGCTGCGCGATGCTGTGGTGAGCCAAGCGCTGGCCGCGGCGCCGATCACCGCCCTGGCTGAGGCGGATCGTCTGCTGCGCCAGGTGGAGGAGCTGCCGCAGCATGGTACCGAGTTCTGGCAGATGCTCTCTCTGGCTCAATTGCAGCAGTGGTTTGCCGTTCACGGCTCAGGGTCACAGGGATGAAGATGGGACAGCATGAGCGTTTGCCCCCCGCGATTATGCTGATGGGACCGACCGCCTCGGGCAAAACCGATCTGGCGGTGGAGCTGGTTCGGCGTCTGCCGGTGGAGATCATCAGCGTCGACTCGGCGATGGTCTTTCGTGGCATGGATATCGGTACCGCTAAGCCCGAAGCGGAGATTCTGGCCGAGGCGCCACACCGGCTGATCGATATTCTCGATCCGGCCGAGGCTTACTCCGCGGCACGCTTCCGCGAGGATGCGTTGCAGCAGATGGCGCAGATCACCGCCAGCGGACGGATCCCGCTGCTGGTGGGCGGTACCATGCTCTATTATCGGGCGTTGCAACAGGGCCTGGCGAGCCTGCCTGAGGCAGATCCCCTGGTGCGGGCGCGGCTTGGGGCCGAGGCGCAGGAACGGGGCTGGCAGGCATTGCATGAGCGCCTGGCCGAGGTTGATCCGATCTCGGCACAGCGTATTCACCCTAACGACCCGCAGCGTCTGCAGCGGGCATTGGAGGTCTATGAACTCTCCGGGCGCCCGCTGAGCGAGTTGTGGCAGCTGCAGCAGGCTGGGGGCGTGCCCTACCGCCTGGTCAAGATGGTGGTGGCACCGGATGATCGGGCCGAGTTACATCGGCGTATCGCCCTGCGCTTCGAACGGATGTTGCAGCAGGGGCTGGTGGAGGAGGTTGAGGCGCTCTACCAGCGGGGGGATTTGGGGCCGCAACTGCCCTCCATCCGTTGTGTCGGCTACCGACAGGTATGGCAATACCTGGCAGGGGAACTTTCTCGTGAGGCGATGTCTGAGAAGGGGATTGTGGCGACCCGTCAGTTGGCCAAGCGCCAGTTCACCTGGCTGCGCAGCGAGCAGGATTTGCAGTGGTTTGCTACATTTGACGACAGGTTAGTGGAAAAAGTGTTGAAATTTTTGGATGATAACGCCATAAACTAGTGTACTGCATCGCTCTTGAGGGCCTCTCCCTTCGGGCGAGAAGCTGAATGTGGCGCCAGCCGTGATGCGGTATACTGGTCGGAGGCGGCACTTAAAAAGCTCGTCTGAGTTTCAATGGCCTACTTATCTATAACATAACTAATTGATTATATTGAATTATGAAAAATTTAGGTGCGCGTGTTGCGCCGCATAATAACAAAAGGAGTGATGACATGAGTAAAGGGCAAGCGCTTCAAGATCCGTTTCTGAATGCCCTGAGGAAGGAGCGAATCCCGGTATCCATCTACTTGGTCAACGGCATCAAATTGCAGGGCCAGGTGGAGTCTTTCGACCAGTTCGTCGTTTTGCTGAAAAACTCCGTCAGCCAGATGGTTTACAAACATGCTATCTCCACCATTGTTCCGGCGCGTAATGTGCGCGTGAACTTTGCCGATCAGCCCGTTGCTGAAACGGGGCCGAATCACAATTTCTAGTTTCTTTTTCATTCTCGTCACCGTGATGGGGGCCGAACTTGTTTGAGCGCCCCCGCAGCGGTGAGCGCGCCGTTCTCGTTCACCTGGATCTGCAGCAGGAGAGTGACCGTGAGGACCTTGAGGAGTTCAAGGATCTGGCGGTATCGGCGGGTGCGGAGCCGGTGGCCGTCGTCACCGGTGCACGGCGCCAACCCGAGCCCAAATACTTCGTCGGCAGTGGCAAGGCGGATGAGATCCGTCAGACAGTGGAGGATCACGAGGCGGAGGTGGTGCTGGTAAACCATGCGCTGACTCCGGGCCAGGAACGCAACCTGGAGCGGTTGCTCAAGTGCCGGGTGCTCGACCGCACTGGCCTGATCCTCGATATCTTCGCCCAGCGTGCCCGCTCTCATGAAGGCAAACTGCAGGTGGAGCTGGCGCAGCTACGTCACCTCTCTACCCGTCTGGTGCGGGGCTGGACTCACCTGGAACGACAGAAGGGGGGGATCGGCCTGCGCGGTCCGGGTGAGACCCAGCTGGAGTCGGATCGCCGCCTGATCGGTGACCGGATCAAGAATCTTAACAAACGCCTGGAGAAGGTGCGCCGCCAGCGCGAGCAGGGGCGCCGTTCGCGCAAACGGGCCGAGCTGCCGACCGTCTCGCTGGTCGGCTACACCAATGCCGGCAAATCGACACTGTTTAACCGCCTGACCGAGGATACGGTCTACGCCGCCGATCAGCTCTTCGCCACCCTCGATCCCACACTGCGGCGTCTGGAGTTGGAGCATGGCAGTGCGCTGATCCTCGCCGATACGGTGGGTTTTATCCGCCATCTTCCCCACGATCTGGTCGCAGCCTTCCAATCGACCCTGCAGGAGAGCCGCGAGGCGGATCTGCTGCTGCATGTGATCGATGCCAGCGATGAGGAACGGGAGGCCAAAGTCGAGCAGGTGGATGAGGTACTGCACGAGATCGGTGCCGATCAGGTGCCGCAACTGGCCATCTACAACAAGATCGATCTGACCGATGGCGTCGCGCCGCATCTGGAGCGCGATGCCGAGGGGCAGGTTACCCGGGTCTTCCTCTCGGCTGCCAGTGGCGACGGGATGGCGCTTCTTCGGCATGTTCTGCTTGAATGGCTCAACGCCAAACGCCGACACTACAGTTTGCATCTGCCGCCAGGCGCTACCCGTTTGCGGGCAAGACTCTATGAACTGGGTGCCGTGGTTGAGGAGAAGATCGATCAGGACGGCACCTGGAAACTGGATATCAATATCGAACCACAACACCTTGAGTCGTTACGCAAGAACGGGGATTTTGCTGTACTGTTACCGCCTGCCTGAGGATTGTGCCTTGCGGTGCCGGGGCAAGACCCCTAGAATTTGCGCAATGATGGAGTGAAGCGGAATTTTCCGCCTAATCAAATTTTGGAGTATTTAGATGGCCTGGAACGAACCGGGCGGCTCCGGGGGCAAAGACCCCTGGGGCGGCCGTAACGACGAGCAGGGTCCACCTGATCTGGACGAAGTTGTCCGCAAGCTGCAGAACAAGTTCAATGGCATGTTTGGCGGCGGTGGCGGCGGCGGTGAGCGCCCCGCCGGTCGTGGTATGGGCAGCGGCGGCATCGGCCTGATCGTTGTGGTCGCGCTGCTGGTGTGGGCACTCTCCGGTATCTATATCGTCGATGAGGGCACCCGCGGGGTGGTCACCCAATTCGGCGCCTACTCCAAGACCACCGGTCCAGGTCCGCACTGGCACCCCCGTTTCATCCAGCGGGTGCGCAAGGTCAATGTGGCCAATGTGCGTAGCATTGAACTTGGTGTGCGCACCGAGGAATCACTGATGCTGACCCAGGACGAAAACATCGTCGATGTGAAGTTCGCCGTACAGTATCAGGTGGGCGATGCTCGCGATTACCTGTTCAATGTCATCAGTCCGGATGAGACCCTGCGTCAGGCGATGGAGAGCGCGGTACGTGAGGTGGTCGGCCAGAGTGAGATGGATTTTGTCCTTACCGGTGGCCGTGCTGAAGTGGTCAACCGCGCCCAGGTGCTGATGCAGGAGATCCTCGACAGTTACCAGGCGGGTCTGGTGGTCAATCAGTTGACCATGCAGAATGCCCAGGCGCCGCAGCAGGTGCAGGACGCCTTTGCCGATGCGGTCAAGGCGCGTGAGGATGAGCAGCGGCTGAAAAACGAGGCCGAGGCCTATGCCAACGACATCCTGCCCAAGGCCCGCGGTCGTGCCGCGCGCCTGCTCGAAGAGGCCAGTGCCTATCGTGAACAGGTGATTGCCGAGGCCGAAGGTGAAACCAGCCGCTTCCTCAGCGTCCTGAATGAGTATCGCAAGGCGCCGGCGGTGACCCGCAAACGTCTCTATCTGGATACCCTGGAGTCGGTGCTTCACAGAAGTAGCAAGGTGATGGTCGATACCGAGGGCGGCAACAACCTGCTCTATCTGCCGCTGGATAAGCTGATGCAGCGCAGCGGTAGTGGTGCTCTGGGGGATGTGCCGTCAAAGAGTTATGAAGCGCAACGTCCCGGTGACAGCAACAGAACGGGAACCCTACCCAACAGGTCGCAGAGTGATCTTCTGCGAGATGACCGTCGAACCCGGGAGGTGCGCTAATGTCACCGGTTAAAACTATTTCTCTTATCCTGGCTGCCGCGGTTGTATGGCTTGCTTCCATGTCGTTCTTTGTCGTCGATGAGACCGAGCTGGCGATTAAGTTTCGCCTGGGTGAGATCGTGAAAACCGATTACGAGCCGGGGCTCTATTTCAAACTGCCGTTCGTCAACAACGTACGCAAGTTTGACAGCCGTATCCTCACTCTTGATGCACAGCCGGAACGCTATCTGACGTTCGAGAAGAAGAACGTCATCGTTGACGCCTTCATCAAGTGGCGTATCTCCGATGTGGCGAACTACTACACCACCATGGCCGGTAGCGAGCGCAATGCCGGGCTGCGCCTCTCCCAGGTGATTAAGAACGGCCTGCGTGATGAATTCGGTAAACGCACCATCCAGGAGGCGATCTCCGGTGAGCGCTCCCAGATCATGAATGTGATCACCGCACAGATCGAAGACCAGGCCAACCAGTTCGGTATTGAGGTAGTGGATGTACGTATCAAGCGTATCGAGCTGCCGCCGGAGGTCTCCGGCTCGGTCTACCAGCGGATGGAAGCGGAGCGTTCGCGAGTGGCCAAGGACCTGCGTTCCCGTGGTGCCGAGGCGGCGGAGCGGATCCGTGCCGATGCCGATCGCCAACGCACGGTTATCCTGGCTGAGGCCTATCGTGATGCCGAGGGACTGCGTGGTGAAGGCGATGCCCGATCTGCTGAGGTCTACGCCTCCGCTTTCACTCAAGACGCGGAGTTCTACGAGCTGTACCGTAGCCTGAATGCCTACAAGAACGTCTTCCGCAATGAGGGCGACGTACTGGTTCTCGACCCGACCTCGGAGTTCTTCAAGTACTTCAAGAATGCCAAGGGGCTGAGTCAGTAACAGATCCACAATACACCGGGTGACCGCAGCGGTTGCCCGTTTCCTTTCTGGGTGAGTCTCTAATTATGTGGATGGATTTTCTGGCGGCGCTGGCGCTGGTGATGGTGATCGAGGGGCTGTTGCCGGCACTGTCGCCGCTCATCTACCGCAAGGCGATGCTGGCCATGAGCCAGATGGATGAGCGCTCACTGCGTATCACCGGTCTGGTCAGCATGGTAGCCGGTGCCGTCTTTCTCTACCTGATAAAAAACTGAAACCGTATGCAAAACGATCGTTGGTTATTGCCGGAAGGCATCGAGGAGGTTCTGCCGCCACGGGCAGAACAGATGGAAACGACTCTGCGCCGCTTGCTCGATCTGCTCAAGGGGTGGGGCTACGAGCTGGTGATGCCGCCATTCATCGAGTATCTGGAGTCGTTGCTGACCGGTACCGGCAATGATCTGGACCTGCAAACCTTCAAGCTGACCGATCAACTGACCGGTCGCCTGATGGGGGTGCGCTCCGACATGACACCACAAGTGGCGCGTATCGATGCCCACTGCCTCAAGCGCGATCTACCCACCCGCCTCTGTTACATGGGCACAGTGCTGAGGACGCTGCCGCCGACCCACGGCGGCAACCGCAGTCCGATGCAGGTGGGCGCCGAGCTCTACGGGCATGCCGGTGTCGAGAGTGATCTGGAGGTGTTGCGTCTGATGGTCAGGACGCTGCACACCGCCGGTATCGAGCATGTCTATCTGGATATCGGCCACGTCGGTATCTTCCGCGGCCTGGCCCATCAGGCCAATCTGGACAGTGAGACCGAGGCGCGGCTGTTTGATGCCCTGCAGCGCAAGGCCAAGCCGGAGATCGCCACGCTGCTTGCCGAGCGGGATCTGCCCAAGGGGCTGCACACTATGCTGGAGCGCCTGGCGGATCTTCACGGCGATCGCAGCGTACTGGAGAAGGCGGCCTCGATCCTCGCCGAGGCGGATGAGCCGGTGCACCAGGCCCTGGATAATTTGCGCCAGATTGCCGAAGTGGCAGTGGCCCTGCCGGGAACCTCGGTCCACTTCGATCTGGCAGAGCTGCGTGGCTACCACTACCACACCGGGGTGGTCTTTGCCGCCTTTGTTCCGGGGCAGGGTCAGGCAATTGCCCAAGGCGGGCGCTACGATGAGATCGGCAAGGTCTTCGGTCAGGCGCGGCCCGCTACCGGGTTCAGTACCGATCTGAAGACGGTTTTATCGCTGTCGACTGCCAAATCGCCTGAAGTTCGTGGTATCTTTGCCCCCTGTGACGGAGATGCGGCACTGGTTGAGGCCATTGATGCGCTGCGTGAGGCGGGCGAAAGGGTCATTCAGGCCTTGCCCGGACAGCAGGGTGGCGCCGTCGAAATGGGGTGTGATCGTGAGCTGGTCCTGCAAAGTGGTGGCTGGCAGACGGTAGCGGTGCATAAATAGTTTTATCCCGCACAAGGTTTTTTTTGGATTTTCACTAGGGGACATTACGCAGCGTAATACGCCAGCGTCGGGTCTGTGGAGCCGGCCAAGCGATGGTCTGCGTCTGAAAAGAGAGCATGAAAATGGGTAAAAATGTTGTCGTAATCGGGACCCAATGGGGTGATGAGGGCAAGGGCAAGGTCGTCGATCTGCTGACCGAGAAGGTCCAGGCGGTGGTACGCTTCCAGGGTGGTCATAATGCCGGCCATACCCTGGTCATCGACGGCAAAAAGACCGTGCTGCACCTGATCCCCTCCGGTATCCTGCGTGACGGCGTTGAGTGTCTGATCGGCAATGGCGTAGTGCTCTCCCCCGAGGCACTGCTCGAGGAGCTGGATATGCTGGAGAAAAACGGTATTCCGGCCAGTGAACGGCTCAAGATCAGCGAGGCCTGCACCCTGATCCTGCCCTATCATATCGCCCTGGATCAGGCGCGGGAACTGGCACGCGGCAACAAGGCGATCGGCACGACCGGCCGCGGTATCGGTCCGGCTTACGAGGACAAGATCTCGCGGCGCGGGCTCAAGGTCGGCGACATGCTGCACCGTGAGCGTTTTGCTGCGCGACTCGGTGAGGTGCTCGATTATCACAACTTTACCCTGAAACACTTCTTCAAGACCGACACGGTTGATTTTCAGCAGGTGCTGGAACAGGGGCTGGAGATGGCCGAGCGTATCCGCCCGATGGTCGCTGACGTGACCGGCGCCCTGCACCGCTACCGTACCGAAGGCAAGGACATTATGTTCGAGGGTGCGCAGGGTACCCTGTTGGATATCGATCACGGTACCTATCCCTATGTGACCTCCTCCAATCCCACCGCGGGCGGTGCCTGCACCGGCACCGGGGTCGGCCCGCGCGATATCGACTACGTACTCGGTATCACCAAGGCCTATACCACCCGGGTCGGTGCCGGCCCTTTCCCCACCGAGCTGTATGACGGGGTGGATCTGAACGACCCTATCGGCAAGCATATGGCCGATCAGGGACATGAGTTCGGTTCTACCACTGGCCGCCCACGTCGCTGCGGCTGGCTGGACGCGGTCTCCCTGCGCCGCTCAGTGCAGATCAACAGTCTCTCCGGTATCTGCCTGACCAAGATGGATGTTCTCGACGGGCTGGAGACCTTGCAGATCGCTACCGGCTACAATTGTGATGGCGAGTTCCTGGATACCCCGCCTATCGGCGCCGATGCCTATGAGCAGTGCAAGCCTGAGTACATCGAGGTGCCGGGCTGGAGCGAGAGCACCGTCGGGGTGCGTAGCTTCGATGCCCTGCCGGAAAACGCCAAGGCCTACATCAAGACGATTGAAGAGGTGGTGGGCATTCCGGTGGACATTATCTCCACCGGGCCGGATCGGGCCGATACGATCCTGCTGCGCGATCCCTATGCGTGACAGCATCATTCGGGAAAAGGCCTCGCAAGAGGCCTTTTTTGCTCTCGGGCGGTGGGTAGCAGCATGGGCATGATTTCAATATCGCCCTGTTAAGCTATCCTGAGACAAGAAGCAGAGTGACATTGATGGCTATTTTGCGGAGGGGAGTGTGATAACAATGAAAATGAGGGACAGGCAAAGCGGCGCGACCGTGGTGGAATATGTGCTGATGGTCGCGTTGATTGCAGTGGCGGTGGTTGTGACGGTCGCGCTGCTGGGTCAGACGCTTGATCAGCACTATAACGATGTGGCTGAGTGTGTAAAGGCCTGGGATAGCCAGTCCGCCGAGGAGATCGAGGCCGCCTGCAAGTAGCAGATCTGCGCTTCACTTAAGAGATACGCAACCAGGCGAGTCAGCCCCACGGACCGTGGAGTTTCGTGGCTAAGCGCCGTTCCTGTGCATCCATGCACTCACGGCATACATTGTGCAGGATGCGCGAGTATCGCGATCACAGGGATGTGAATGAGCACACCGTCCATCCGTGGACATAAAAAAACCCGCACCGGATAACCGTATGCGGGTTCTTTAAGAAGATGGTGCCGAGGAGAGGACTCGAACCTCCACGGGGTTGCCCCCACTAGCACCTGAAGCTAGCGTGTCTACCAATTTCACCACCTCGGCTCTCTCTTCAGACACGAACGTCCCGAAGAGGACGCGAACTTTACAGCTCCTTTTGTGGCTTGTCAACGGGGCAAGAGGGGATGGCAGAAAATTTTTGGTCGACCGGATGGGAACGGTCATTACGTGAATTTATAGAGCATACGGGCTAGAATGCTGGCTTGGAAACGCCCGAACGGGCATCAGGAAAGGTATACATGTCAAAACGATTATCCGAGAACGACCCCCACCACTCGCGCGAAGCGCAGAAGTACGAGAATCCCATCCCCAGTCGCGAGTTCATCATGCAGCTGTTGGAGGAGGCTGGACAGCCTCTTAACCGGCAGGAGATTGCCGAGCAACTGGAACTGGAGAGCGAAGAGCAGCTTGAGGCGCTCCGGCGTCGCCTGCGCGCCATGGAACGCGATGGGCAGGTGATCTTCAACCGCCGTGGCGGCTACGGTCTGGTGAGCAAGATGCACCTGATCCGCGGTCGCGTTATCGGCCATGCCGACGGATTCGGGTTTCTTGTACCGGATGAGGGCGGTGATGACCTGTTCCTCTCCGCCCGGGAGATGCACAGCTGCCTGCACGGTGATCGCGTGGTGGCCCGGGTTGCCGGTGTGGATCGGCGGGGGCGCCGTGAGGCGGCCATCGTCGAGGTACTGGAGCATGCCAATGTTCATATTGCCGGCCGCTACTATTACGATAACGGTGTCGGCTTTGTGGTTGCCGATAACAAACGCATCAACCAGGATATCCTGGTGCCGAATGATGAGGCCTATGGTGCCGAGGACGGCCAGCTGGTTGTGGCCGAGATCCGCGAATATCCGACCAAGCGACGCCAGGCAGTCGGCCGGGTAGTCGAAATCCTGGGCGACCACATGGCCGCCGGGATGGAGATCGATGTGGCGATCCGCAGCCACGACCTGCCACAGGTATGGTCGCCGCTGGTGGAGGCAGAGTCCGAGTCCCTGCCAGTGGAGGTGCCGGAGGAGGCCAAGCAGGGGCGTACTGACCTGCGTGAGCTGTCGCTGGTAACCATCGATGGCGAAGACACCATGGATTTTGATGATGCGGTCTATTGCGAACCGCAGGGCGATGGCTGGCGTCTGATCGTTGCCATTGCCGATGTCTCCCATTACGTCAATCCGGGCAGTGCCCTGGATGCCGAGGCACGGGTGCGTGGCAACTCGGTCTATTTCCCCGGCCGGGTCATTCCGATGATCCCCGAGGCGCTCTCCAACGGGCTGTGCTCGATCAATCCTGAGGTCGACCGTCTGTGCATGGTCTGCGACATGGCGCTTAGCGCCAGCGGTAAACTGGATGATTACAGTTTCTATCCGGGTGTGATGCGTTCCCACGCCCGTCTGACCTACAACAAGGTGGCCGGGATCCTGGTCGATGGGCATAAGGAGCTGCGTGAGCAGTATCGGGCACAGGTACCGATGCTGGAGAACCTGCATACGCTGTTCAAGGCGTTGCTGAAACAGCGCCAGAAACGTGGTGCGATCGATTTTGATACTACCGAGACCCGCATTGTCTTTGGTGAGCACAAGAAGATCGAGCAGATCGTACCGGTTGTGCGCAATGATGCCCATCGCCTGATCGAGGAGTGCATGCTGGTGGCCAATGTGGCCACTGCCGACTTCCTTCAGCATCACAAGATCCCCATCATCTACCGGGTGCATGAAAAACCCAAGCAGGAGAAATTAACGGCGTTGCGCGAGTTTCTCGGGGAGCTGGGACTCTCCCTTAAGGGGGGGGACGAGCCTGAGGCCCGCGATTATGGCGAGCTGATGGAACAGATCAAGGGACGCGATGATGCGCACCTTATCCAAACGGTACTGCTGCGCAGCATGAATCAGGCGGTTTACAGTCCGGACAATCACGGCCACTTTGGTCTTGCCTATAATGCCTATACCCACTTTACCTCGCCGATCCGCCGTTATCCGGACCTGCTGGTGCACCGTGCCATTCGCCATATCCTCTCCGGCGCGCCGATAGAGCAGTTCCAGTACAGCATGGAGGACATGGTGATCCTGGGTGAGCACTGCTCGATGACCGAGCGACGCGCCGATGACGCCACCCGCGACGCGATGGATTGGCTCAAGTGCGAGTACATGATGGACAAGGTCGGCGACGAGTTTGACGGCATCATCACCAGCGTCACCGGTTTTGGTATTTTCGTCGAACTGAGCGATATCTATGTCGAGGGGCTGGTACATGTGACCGGCCTGGGCAACGACTTCTTCCAGTTCGACCCCTCCCACCACCGCATGGTCGGTGACCGTACCCGCAAGATCTACCGTTTGGGTGACAAGGTGCGGGTACAGGTGGCACGTGTCGATCTGGATGAGCGCAAGATCGATTTCGATCTGGTACTGGATGCCGATGATGTGCTGGTGCCGCCCAAGGAGAAACCCAAGTCGCGAGGCAAACGCAAGGCTAAAGGCAAGGGTAAGGGTAAATCGCAGTGAGCGACAGCACCGTGATCTTCGGCCTGCACGCTGTGGAGGCGGCGCTCAGGCGCGATCCTTCGGGCGTCGAGCATCTTTGGTGTGATATCAAACGCAAGGACAAGCGGCTCAAGACACTGTCCCAGCTGGCCAAGAACCAGGGGGTCCATCTGGATTGGGTAACCCGCAGTGAACTGGATGCGATGATACCCGATGGCGCCCGCCATCAGGGTGTCGCGGCACGGGTACAGGGCGTCACCGAGCGCAATGAGAGTTTCCTTGAGCAGTTGCTCATTGATCTGGAGCACCCGCCGCTGCTGCTGGTTCTCGACGGGGTGACCGATCCTCATAATCTGGGCGCCTGTCTGCGCAGCGCCGATGCGGCAGGGGTGGATGCGGTAATTACTCCCCGCGACAAGGCTTGCGGCCTGACCCCGGTGGTCCGCAAAGTGGCCTCCGGTGCAGCCGAGTCGGTGCCTTTTGTGCAGGTCACCAATCTGTCGCGTACCCTGAAAACATTGCAGGATGCCGGGGTCTGGGTTATCGGTGCCGCCCTTGAAGAGGGGGCAGTACCGCTTTATGAGTCCCGACTGGAGGGGCCGCTGGCGCTGGTTCTCGGTGCCGAGGGCAAGGGTTTGCGCCGCCTGACCCGCGAAAACTGCGATCAGTTGATCTACATTCCCATGTATGGCGAGGTACAGAGCCTCAATGTGTCGGTAGCCACCGGAGTATGCCTGTTTGAGGCGCTGCGCCAGCGCCACGCCGGGGAACGCCCCGCAGATAAACGGTAATTGCGTCAGCCGGCAGCTTTCAGTACAATACGCGGTCTTTTACTCCCCCGTCGTCGCCCATGCGGGGGCGGGAACAATTTGTTTCTCCTTGCTCCGGGCATCGGGTCCGGGGCTAAACAGCCGAAAGGAGCTTTTGATGAAGCACTATGAAGTCGTGTTTCTGGTCCATCCTGATCAGAGCGAACAAGTCCCTGCCATGATTGAGCGTTACCGCTCAACCATTGAAACCGCAGGCGGCAAGATCCACCGTCTCGAAGACTGGGGACGCCGTCAGCTGTCCTACCCGATCAACAAGGTGCACAAGGCACACTACGTGCTGATGAACGCTGAGTGCCCGATCGAAGCGATGCAGGAAATTGAAAACGCGTTCCGTTTCAACGATGCCGTTATCCGTAACCTTATCCTGAGCGTCAAGGAAGCCTTCACCGAGGCCTCCCCGCTGGCCAAGAGCAAGGATGAGCGTCGTGACGAGAGCGCCGATGACGATGATGCCCCTGCCGAGAAAAAGGCCGAGGCTCCTGCGGAGAAGAGCGAAGAGTCCTCAGAGGCCGCTGCAGAGTAAGCGCAACCGAGCGGTGGAGAACCGACTGCAGATCGCGGGTGTTGTCGGCAACAGTCCGGAAACCCGATACAGTCCAGCCGGTATCCCCATCGCGCGCTTCACCTTGAGGCACCAGTCGCAACAGAGCGAGGCCGGCATGCAACGCCAGGTCCTCTGTAACATCGGCGTGGTGGCGAGCGGTGAGGCCCTGCTGCAGATCGTGCAGCAACTACAAACAGGAGAGGGGGTAAGAGTTATCGGCTTTCTTGCCCGTGCCAACAACCGGCAGGGTGAAAACCGCCTTATCCTCCATGCGGATTCGATTGAAACTATCACAATCTGAATCCGTTAAACCGAGACGATTTACGTTAGGAGACCGAAATGGCCCGTTTTTTCCGTCGCAAGAAGTTCTGCCGTTTTACCGCAGATGATGTTAAAGAGATCGACTACAAGGATCTGAATACCCTGAAAAATTACGTTACCGAGAGTGGCAAAATCGTACCCAGCCGCATTACCGGGACCAGTGCCAGGTATCAGCGCCAACTGGCTACCGCTATCAAGCGTGCCCGCTTCCTGGCGCTGCTGCCGTACAGCGATTCCCACTAAGTGGAATCGTAACGCCTGCGACGCAAAATGATGCGCTTTCTTGCGGCCTATGTAGTTAGGGGTCGAATGCAGGCGATACTGGTGGTGGTGGCAGCGGCGCTGATGGCGTTGTTGCTGCCGCCACTCAGTTATCTCAGTGGCGCAGCCGTGGCCCTGGTCACCCTGCGCATGGGGATGCAGCAAGGCCTGCTGCTGATCCTCTGGGCGGTACTTGCCGTCTCTCTGGGCGGGGTGCTGCTGGTGCAGAACCCCATCGCCGGCGGGGTGTTCGCCGTTGCCCTGTGGTTGCCGGTGTGGGCGATGGCGGTGAGTTTGCGCCGCACCGGCCGTCCGGCGCGCAGTCTGGTGCTCGCTACGTCCTACGGGCTGATGGCTGTGCTGGCCTTTCACCTGAGCATGGACGAGCCGGTGCAGTGGTGGTTCCGCCTGTTGCAGGATGGGTTGCAGGAGACACTGGCCCAGCTGGCAGAGGCGGAGCGGCAACAGCTGTTGCGTAATCTGCAGGTGATTGCCGGTCTGATGACCGGGGTCTCTGCCGCTGTACTGAGTGCCACTCTGATAGGTTGTTTGTTATTGGGGCGCTGGTGGCAGGCGGTGCTGTTTAACCCGGGCGGGTTTGGCAGCGAGTTTCGCCAGCTCCGGCTTGGCCGGCCGCTGACCCTTGGGGCCGTACTGCTGATTGGCCTGATGTCACTGGCTGAGTCGGCTCTGTTGTATCAGGACATGTTTATGGTGCTGCTGGTACCGTTTGCCCTGCAGGGGTTGGCAGTGGTGCATGCCCTGGTCAAGTTGCGTCAGGCACAAAAAGGCTGGTTGGTGGCGCTATATGTACTGCTATTTGTGGCCACCGGACAGATGGCACTGGTACTGGCTTTTGTCGGTGCGGTAGATAACTGGTTTGATTTTAGAAAGTTCTTCGGCCCGAAGAGTGGTGGGGCTGATGAGATTTGAGCAGCTGTCGGCACGGCCGAACACTGTGGATAGATAAAGCTAACTCGAGGTAGGAAAGATGGACGTTATTCTGTTGGAAAAGGTAATCAACCTGGGCAACCTGGGCGATCAGGTCAAGGTCAAATCCGGCTATGCCCGTAACTTCCTGCTGCCCAAGGGCAAGGCAGTCATGGCGACCAAAGACAATGTCGCCAAGTTCGAAGAGCGTCGTGCCGAGCTGGAAGCCAAGGCTGCCGAGCAGCTGGCCGCCGCCCAGGCCCGTGCCGATAAGCTGGCTGCGCTGGGCAGTGTGACCATCGGCGCCCGTGCCGGTGATGAGGGCAAGCTGTTTGGTTCCGTCACCGCTGCTGATATCGCCGATGCGATCAGCGCAGGTGGTGTGGAAGTGGCCAAAAGTGAAGTCAAAATGCCTGAAGGGCCGATCCGTGCGATTGGTGATTTCGAGATGATGATTCAGCTGCACACCGATGTTGCCCAAGGGATCAATGTTCAGATCGTTGCCGAATAAGGTGACCTCCTGAACGACCGAGGCCGTGCCACCCTCCCTGCGGTGGCACGGCCTTTGTCTTTTGGTCTTTACACCAGCCGCCTGGCTGGGGCATGCTCTTAGGTAACAGTGCTGCGTGAATACGCCGCCGGAGAAGAGGCTGGAGATGCCGGATAACCTGGTTCCATTCAATCGCGATGAGGCCACCGAGGCCCTGAAGGTACCGCCCCACTCAGTGGAGGCGGAGCAGTCCATACTGGGTGGGCTGATGCTGGAGAACAGTGCCTGGGACAAAGTGGGTGACCTAGTTGCCGGTAACGACTTTTACCGGCGTGATCATCGCCAGATATTCAGTGCCATCCGCCATCTGGCCGAAGAGGGAACACCTTTTGACGTCGTTACCCTCGCAGAGTGGTTGGACAAGCAGGGTGAACTGGAGAATGTCGGTGGTATCAACTACCTCGGCACCCTGGTAACCAACACCCCCAGTGCTGCCAATATCAAGTCCTACGCCAATATCGTGCGTGAACGCTCGGTACTGCGCCAGCTGATCCAGGTCGCCAATGAGATCGCCGACTCCGGTTTCCATCCCGAGGGGCGCAATGTCAGCGAACTTCTCGATGAGGCGGAGCGCCGGGTATTTGAGATCGCCGATCAGGGTTCCCGCGGCAAGAAGGGCTTTGCCGGCATGAAGGAGCTGCTGACCCAGGCGGTGGAGCGTATCGACTACCTCTTCACCCAGGATAACCCGATTACCGGTGTGCCGACCGGGTTTGATGATTTCGATGAGAAGACCTCCGGTCTGCAGCGCTCCGATCTGGTGATCGTCGCCGGGCGACCCTCGATGGGTAAGACCACCTTTGCCATGAACATCGCCGAGAACGCGGCGATCAAGTCCCAGGTGCCGGTGGCCGTATTCTCCATGGAGATGCCCGGCGAACAGCTGGCGATGCGGATGATGTCTTCGCTCGGGCGTATCGATCAGCACCGCCTGCGCACCGGCAAGCTCAACGATGATGACTGGCCACGCCTGACCTCGGCGGTGGGTATTCTCTCCGAGGCCCCGATCTACATTGATGACACCCCCGGCCTGACTCCCACAGAGCTGCGTTCGCGCGCGCGTCGCCTTGCCCGTGAGCATGGGCTGGGAATGATCGTCATCGACTATTTGCAGCTGATGCAGGGCTCCCCCGGTAGCGCCAAGGAGAACCGGGCCACCGAGATCTCCGAGATCTCCCGCTCGCTCAAAGGGCTGGCCAAGGAACTCAATGTTCCGGTGATCGCCCTGTCTCAGCTCAATCGCAGCCTTGAGCAGCGTCCGGACAAGCGACCGGTCATGTCGGACCTGCGTGAATCCGGAGCCATTGAGCAGGATGCCGACGTTATTATCTTCATCTACCGCGATGAGGTGTATAACGAGGACAGTGCCGATAAGGGTACCGCCGAGATCCTCATTCGCAAACAGCGTAATGGCCCCATCGGCTCGAGCCGTCTGGCCTTCCTCGGCCAGTTTACCCGTTTTGAGAACCTGGCCCACAATAACTATGGCGGCGGGGACTTTGGCTGATGCGCCCCACCCGGGTCAGCATCGACCTGAACGCCTTACGCCATAATCTGCAGCAGGTGCGCCGGGCCGCTCCCGGTTGCCGTGTGATGGCGGCGATTAAGGCCAACGGCTATGGCCACGGTCTGATCCGCGTCGCCCACGCACTCGATGACAGCGACGGCTTTGGTGTTGCCTGTCTCGACGAGGCGCTGCAGCTGCGTGAGGCCGGAATCACCGCCCCGATCACCCTGCTTGAGGGGTTCTTTGACCCGACTGAAATCCCCCTGATTGAACGGCACCGGCTGGAACTGGTGCTGCACCATCCCGAGCAGATTGCCACCTTGCTGCAGACCCCGCTCGGCGGACCGTTGCGCGTCTGGCTCAAGATCGACAGCGGCATGCACCGTCTTGGTGTCAGTCCGGAACAGGCGGCCCTGTACTGGCAACAGCTCAAGGCCCATCCGGCGCTGGAGGCGGTCGGTCAGATGACCCACCTGGCCTGCGCCGATGAGCGTGACCACCCCTCAACCTGGCGTCAGCTGGAGCGGTTTGCACAGGCTACCGGCGATCTGGGCGGGGAGAAGAGCATCGCCAACTCCGCCGCGATTCTGGGCTGGCCGACAAGCCATGCCGAGGTGGTCCGTCCCGGAATCATGCTCTATGGCGTCTCGCCTTTTGTTCACGGTCGTGCGGCGGATGAGCAACTGCGCCCGGTCATGGGTTTCCACTCGGCGCTGATCGCGGTTAAACGGATGCAAAAGGGTGACGCCATCGGTTATGGCGATACCTGGGTCTGCCCCGAGGAGATGCCGGTGGGTGTCGTTGCAGCGGGCTACGGAGATGGTTATCCGCGCCATGCCGTCAGCGGCACACCGGTACTGGTCAATGGCAAACGGGTGCCGCTGATCGGACGAGTCTCGATGGATATGCTTACCGTCGATTTGCGCAGCCAGCCTGATGCCCGGATCGGTGATCCGGTCCTGTTGTGGGGTAGTGGTTTGCCGGTGGAGGAGGTGGCAGAGTCTGCCGGGACAATTGGCTATGAGCTACTCTGCAGCGTAACGCCGAGGGTCAGGGTTGAGGTGACAACGAAGACCACTATTTGATGTAAACGGACCGGTTCGAGGTAGAGAGGTTTGGCCAAGTCGAAGATCAAGTACAGCTGCACCGCCTGCGGCGCCGAGGCGAGCAAGTGGATCGGGCAGTGTCCCGAGTGCGAGGCCTGGAACACTCTGGTTGAGATGGTGGTGCAGGGCACGGTAGCGCGCGAGGGACGTTTTGCCGGTTATACCGGTAGTGCCGGCACTACCCAGGTGCAGTCGCTCGCCCAGGTGAGTCCGGATGATGTGGCACGCATCCCTACCGGGATCGGGGAGTTCGACCGTGTCC
The DNA here is from genome assembly GCA_026196275.1 of Gammaproteobacteria bacterium. Lineage (GTDB taxonomy): Bacteria > Pseudomonadota > Gammaproteobacteria > Thiohalomonadales > Thiohalomonadaceae > JAPHTQ01. The sequence goes on along the minus strand of JAPHTQ010000006.1, from coordinate 20,451 downwards.
TGGGCGGGGGGATGGTGAGCGGCTCCGTGGTACTGATCGGTGGCGACCCGGGGATCGGCAAGTCGACACTGCTGTTGCAGACCCTGGCGGCGCTGGGAGAGCGCTACACGACACTCTATGTCAGCGGCGAGGAGTCGCCGCAGCAGATCAGTCTGCGGGCCCACCGCCTCAAGCTGCCGACCGCCAATACCCGGTTGCTGCCTGAAACCCGCGTGGAGGGGATTATCCAGACCGCCCTGAATGAAAGGCCGCAGGTGCTGGTGGTCGACTCGATTCAGACCATCTTTACCGAGCAACTGCAGTCGGCCCCCGGCTCGGTGGCCCAAGTGCGTGAGAGTACGGCACAGCTGGTGCGCTTTGCCAAGCAAAGCGGCACCTCGCTGTTTATCGTCGGCCACGTGACCAAGGACGGACAGCTGGCCGGACCGCGCGTGCTGGAGCATATGGTGGATACGGTGCTCTACTTCGAGGGCGACAGCGCCAGCCGCTATCGGGTGATCCGGGCTTTCAAGAATCGTTTTGGTGCGGTCAATGAACTGGGCGTTTTTGCCATGACCGAGATGGGGCTGAAAGAGGTCTCCAACCCTTCGGCGATCTTCCTCTCGCGCCATGAGCAGGAGGTCTCCGGCAGCGCCGTGATGGTCACCCTGGAGGGGAGCCGTCCGATGCTGGTGGAGGTACAGGCACTGGTGGATGAAAGTCACCTTAACAACCCGCGACGCGTCACTGTGGGACTGGAGCATAATCGGCTGGCGATGCTGCTGGCGGTGTTGCATCGCCATGGCGGTATCGTTACCCACGACCAGGATGTCTTTGTCAACGTGGTCGGCGGGGTCAGGCTTACCGAAACCGGGGCGGATCTGGCGGTGTTACTCTCAGTGCTCTCCAGCCTTCGTAACCGGCCGCTGCCACAGGGGCTGGTGGTCTTTGGCGAGGTGGGTCTGGCCGGTGAGATACGCCCGGTGCCCAACGGCCAGGAGCGTCTGAAGGAGGCGGCCAAACACGGCTTTACCCGGGCGATCGTGCCGGCGGCAAATGTGGCCAAACGTGGCCCGGAGGGGTTGGAGGTGATCGGTGTGCGGCGCCTGGATGAGGCGCTCTCGCAGCTGCCGTAGTGCGGTTCGCCAGCGCCGGACTCAGGAGAGGCTGAATTGCATCCTGACGTTGCCGATCTGGATCACGTTGCCATCCTCCAGTTTGCGGCTGTTGTCACCGATCTCCTCACCGTCGACCAGCGGAGTGCGTTCCCCTTCCAGATGGGAGAGAAAATAGCCATCACCCCGACGCGAGATAATCGCGGTTTGCACGCCGCTCTTGCCCAGGTTGGTCAGATTACGGTGGATACTGATGGTCTTGCCGACATTGACGCCGTTGAGGATCTGTAGCCAGGCGTGCTTGGGCGCAGCCTGACTGCCGGATGTGCTCCCGCCCCTCTCTTCCGGGCCCGCCGGCAACTCATAATCCTCGGCCTGTTCATCCACCGGCTCGGTGGTAAATAGCAGGGTGTGCTTGCCGATGCGGATTTCGTCGTCGTGCTTGAGTAGGTGCTCCGCCTCGAGTTTTTTGTCATTGACGAAGGTGCCGAATTCCGCCTCGCTCAGGTCATGCAGTGTTGACTTGTGCTGGGCAGTGCTGATGCTGGCGTGGCGGGGCTGGATAGCCAGGCTGTCGATGTGGATTTGGCATGCGGGATCGCTGCCAATCAACAGTTCTCCTGGCTGGATGTAGTAGACCTTTAATACTTTCCCTTTGAATGCCAGGGTCAATTTCGACACGTATTGGCTCCGGATGTTCTTGTTTATTTGGCAATTGTAGCCATTTCGACACTATTGTTGTACAGCACTTGTTCAGTTTTTTCCATGAGATGAGGTCGTTTATTAAAGCGAATTAGTGTTTTTGTGACAGACGTTTCTTGTAGGAGGGATCAATACGCACAGTTTTGACCGAACTGCTGCCGGTCTGGACAATCTCAATTGGATAGCCGTCGAGCAGCATACTGGTCCCCGCCTCGGGAATGGTCTCCAGGTATTCGGTAATCATGCCATTGAGGGTTTTGGGGCCCTCTGTGGAGAGATCCCAGTGCATGATGCGGTTCAGTTCACGGATGTTGGCGCTGCCGTCAACCAGGAAACTGCCATCCTCCTGGGGGTGGATGTCCTTGCTGGTGGCGGCTGCCGGATCGGTGGTGAACTCGCCGACGATCTCCTCCAGGATGTCATCCAGCGTCACCAGTCCCTGAATATCACCATACTCATCGACGACCAGGCCGATACGTCGGCGCTGTTTCTGGAAATTGAGCAGCTGGGTGTTCAGTGGTGTTCCCTCGGGAACGAAATAGGCCTCGCGGATCACCTTCATCAAATCCTCGCGGGTCAGGGCGTTGGTGCGCTGCAGGGCGAGAATGTTGCGCAGGTGCACAAAGCCCTGCACGTTGTTGATGTCGCCCTGAAAGATAGGCAAACGGGTGTGCTGACTGGTGCTTATCTGGTTGAGAATAGCCTCCCAGTCATCCTCCAGATCGATACCGCCGATCTCGTTGCGCGGCACCATGATGTCCTCCACCGTGACCTTTTCCAGGTCGAGAATGCTCAGCAGCATCTTCTGGTGGCGCCGCGGGATCATTGCCCCGGCCTCGTTGACCACGGTACGCAGCTCCTCACTGCTGATACTGTGACTCTTTACATCCTCCTGCGAGACCCCCATCAGGCGCAGCAGGCCGTTGGGAATAGTGTTAAGCACCTTCACCAGCGGGAAGAGGAGGCGCAGCAGCGGTTTGAGTAGCAGGGTGGCCGGGAAGGCGATACGTTCGGGGTGAATCGCGGCCAGGGTCTTCGGCGTGATCTCGGCGAAGATCAATATCACCACGGTCAGCAGCAGGGTGGCGACCATGATGCCATCGTCACCGAGCAGGCGCAGGGCAATAATGGTGGCGATCGAGGAGGCAAGAATGTTGACGAAGTTATTACCCAGCAGGATCAGGCCGATCAGCCTGTCAGGGCGTTTCAGCAGTTCACTGGCCCGGATCGCTCCCGGGTCGCCGTCCTTGGCCAGATGACGCAGACGGTAGCGGTTGAGGCTGATGAGTCCGGTTTCAGAGCCGGAGAAAAAGGCGGAAAACATGACCAGTAGAGCGAGAGCCAGGAATAGCGCCCATATGGGGATATCGTGTAGCAAAAAGGGTGATGCCTCTGGTAATGAACAGGACCTGCAATTACAGGGAGTCACGGGGGCAGTGTCAAGTCCTCCGGATACTATTACCCCTGTTTTGTATTGGTCATTCCCTCTCTTAGCGGTGCAGTATCAGTTCCAGTACCAGCTTACTGCCGAAATAGGCCATCATCAGCACGGCAAAGCCAAGCAGAGTCCAGCGAATGGCAATGCGCCCCCGCCAGCCGTAACGCCAGCGCCCCCATAGCAGTATGGCAAAGACCATCCAGGCGGCGATAGAGAGAACAGTTTTATGCACCAGGTGCTGGGCAAAGATATCGTTGATGAAGGCAGCGCCACTGAGTAGGGAGAGGCTGAGCAGGATATAGCCCAGAGCGATCATCTGGAACAGCAGCCGCTCCATGGTCTCCAACGGCGGTAGTGCGCGGATGAATCCACCGGGGTGGCGGTTACGCAGCTGTGTGTTCTGTACCGCCAGCAGCAGTGCCTGCAGGGCGGCAATAGCCAGCAGGCTGTATGAGAGAATGGAGAGGAGGATATGGACCCTCAGCCCGGATGCGGGAATCACCAGATGTGTGTCGCCGCCGGGATTGATGTTTTGCAGCAGCAGGGCAAGGGCAGCAAAGGGCAATACCACGATAGCCAGGTTCTCAATCGGTTGTCTGATCGCCGAGAGAAGGACCATTACGGCAGCCAGCCAACTGGTCAGGGAGAGGACATGGAAAAAACCCAGATTCAGTCCCTGTGGCGAGGGTATCAGATTGTTGAGCAGGATAACGTGTAACAACGCGGCGCTCAGCCCAAGGCCCAGGGTCAGCGACTTTGAGCTCTTCCCGGCCTCAATCCCGGCAGCCAGCCGGCGCAGCAGCAGGAATGCGGCAACGCTGTAGAGGGTGATGCTCAGTATCGGAAGTAATACCTTCATGCGGATTCCGTGTCGATGTTGTCAGCTGCAATGTTCGCACAAGCGGACGGGAGGGTGAAGTGCTAACGTTCGCTAATTGCAGTGCTAAGCTGAAGTGTTTTGGAAGTTCCTATGGTACAAATTGTGATGGTTATGGTTTTTAATATAACTGTTTGATGGGACAATGGATTCTGGACGGGTTATAAGGCATGGGTTAACCTGATGGCATAGTGGTAGCGGCACGTTGCTTGTCGACGCCGACATTATGATGCCGAATAGTGTGGCAATGTTGTTCGGGAAGGGCAGCCTGATATTGCATCATGGACAAGGTGTGGAGAACCTGGATGGATTTGAGGGTACTTGGTTGTAGTGGTGGTATCGGTGGTGACGGGCGGCGCACCACGTCATTCCTGCTGGGTGACGATGTGCTTATCGATGCCGGCAGTGGTGTGGCCGATCTGGAGCTGGATGAGATGGCGAAAATCCGCCATATCTTTCTTAGCCATTCCCACCTGGATCATATTCACATGATCCCGCTGCTGATCGACAGTGTCTTTGATTCACTGGAGCAGCCGGTGATCATTCACGGCTTACCGCATACGCTCAAGGCACTGCAGGATCACATCTTCAACAATATTATCTGGCCCGATTTTTCCAGCCTGCCCAATGCCGATTTCCCGGTGATGGTGTATCAGCCGATGAGACCCGGGCAGTACGAAACCGTGGGCAGTGCCCGTTTTAGTATGATCCCGGTCAACCACCTTGTGCCGACGGTCGCCTATGTGGTCGAATATCCCGGCGGTGTATTTGCCTTCAGTGGCGATACCACGACCAATGAAACCCTCTGGCAGGGACTGAACAGTCTGGAACGGCTGGATCACCTGATCATCGAAGCGGCTTTCTCCAGTGCCGAACTGGCAATGTGCGAGATGTCACGACACTACTGCCCGCAGCTACTGGCGGATGACTTGCAGAAGCTCAAGCACAACCCGCACATCTATCTGACTCATGCCAAGCCGGGTGAGGAGGAGATGATTTTTCAGGAGTGTCGCCGTCTGATCGAGGATCGGCCCCTTTCGCACCTGACAGGAGGGGAGGTATTGGCGTTATAATACTCCCCGCTACACAGGTAGCACCCCCGACCGTACAGAGTACGGTTGTCCACTTTTATCACAGGATTCTCTGTTGTTATGTTCGAAAGCCTGACATCCCGTCTGAGCCAGACACTGCGTAATCTGCGCGGTAGCGGCCGGCTCAGCGAGGAGAACATCAAAGACACCCTGCGCGAGGTGCGCATGGCGCTACTTGAGGCCGATGTCGCCCTTCCCGTGGTGCGGGACTTTGTCGAGCACGTCAAGCAGCGTGCTGTCGGCAAGGAGGTGATGGAGAGTCTCACCCCCGGCCAGGCGCTGGTAAAGATCGTTCATGAGGAGCTGATCACCCTCATGGGTGAGGCCAATGAGGAGCTCAATCTTGCCGCCCAACCGCCCGCGGTGGTGCTGGTCGCCGGCCTGCAGGGTGCCGGTAAAACGACCAGTATCGGCAAACTGGCCCGCTGGCTGAAGGAGAAGCGGGGAAAATCGGTTCTGGTGGTCAGTGCCGATATCTATCGCCCTGCGGCGATAGAGCAGCTGGAAACCCTTGCCGCCGAGGTCGGGGTGGAGTTTTTCCCCAGCAGCGGTGAGCAGGACCCCGTGGATATTGCCCGCAATGCGGTGGATGCTGCGCGCAAGAAATATGTCGACGTGGTGCTGGTCGATACCGCCGGTCGGCTGCATGTCGACCAGGCAATGATGGAGGAGATCCAGCGCGTACACGCCGCTATCAATCCCGTCGAGACCCTTTTCGTAGTCGATAGCATGACCGGCCAGGATGCGGCCAATACCGCCAAGGCCTTTGGCGATGCCCTGCCGCTCACCGGCGTCATCCTCACCAAGACAGACGGTGACGCCCGCGGCGGTGCCGCGCTCTCCGTACGCCAGATCACCGGCAAGCCGATTAAATTCCTCGGCGTGGGTGAAAAGAGCACAGCCCTTGAGCCGTTTCACCCTGATCGCCTGGCCTCGCGTATCCTCGATATGGGGGATGTGCTCTCGCTGGTAGAGGAGGTGGAGGGGAAGGTCGACAGGAAGAAGGCCGAGCAGCTTGCCAGCAAGCTGAAAAAAGGCAAGGGCTTCGATCTGGAGGACTTTCGCGACCAGCTGCAGCAGTTGCAAAGTCTCGGTGGCGTAGGCTCCCTGATGGACAAGTTGCCGGGGATGGCGAATATTCCCGACGCGGCCAAATCCCAGGTTAACGATAAGGAGTTCAAGCGTCTTGAGGCGATTATCAACTCCATGACCCCCGGCGAGCGGCGTCGTCCGGAGACCATCAAGGGTTCGCGCAAACGGCGTATTGCCAACGGTTCGGGCACCCAGGTGCAGGATGTGAACCGCCTGCTCAAGCAATTTACCCAGATGCAGAAGATGATGAAGAAGATGAAAAAGGGCGGTATGGCCAAGATGATGCGCGGCCTCAAGGGCGGTGGCGGCGGGATGCCGGGGATGCCGTTCTAGCAGCCTGTCGGACTTGGGACTGATCTACTGCGCTGGTGGGAGAATGGTCCAAATTTCCCCGATTTTTCCTTACATGGAACCACCATGTGCGTCAAAATCGTGAAAATTTGTCCTCGTTCTCCCACCATGCTCGCTACGATCGCCCAAGTCAGACAGGCTGCTAGCGGAGAGAGGCGATTTGAGGGTTTTCTTTTTGCCCCGTTCCGTCGTACAATAGCGGGCTTAATCTTGAGAGGGTCGCCGTCGGGCGGCCCCGTTTGTTTGTGAAGACGAGGAATTTACTGGCATGGTAACCATCCGTATGGCTCGCGGAGGCGCGAAAAAGCGTCCTTTTTATCAGATCGTTGTCACCGACAGCCGCAACCGTCGTGACGGCCGTTTCATCGAGCGTCTGGGCTTTTTCAACCCGGTAGCCCGTGGTAACGAAGAGCGTCTGCGCGTTGATCGTGAGCGCGTCGATTACTGGCTCTCCCAGGGTGCCCAGGCCTCTGACCGTGTAGCCAGTCTGCTGAAGGCCAAGGCCTGAAGACGTTGTCCCGTCGTCCTGCCCGGAGGACGGGGCGTGGACGGCGATGAGACGTAACAGCAGTGATGACTATATCGTGGTGGGCCGGATAGCCGGTCTATACGGTGTGCGTGGCTGGGTCAAGGTTTACTCCCATACCCAGCCGCGCGAGAACATCCTTAATTATGCCACCTGGTATCTGGAACGCGGTGGCAGCTGGCAGCCCTTCACCCTGGAGGCCGGCAGAACCCAGGGCAAGGGGGTGGTGGCCAAGCTGGAAGGGTGTAGTGACCGCGATGCGGCCGCGGAGCTGATGACCAGCACAGTGGCCATTCATCGTGAGCAGTTGCCTGGAGCCGCAGCCGGCGAGTACTACTGGGCCGATCTGCAGGGGCTCAGGGTGCGTAATCTCGACGGCGTTGAGCTGGGCGAGGTCAGCCATCTGCTGGAGACCGGTGCCAACGACGTGCTGGTGGTCAAGCAGGGGAGTGAAGAGCGCCTGATACCTTTCGTACAGGGGCAGTTCGTGACCGACATCGACCTGGAACAGGGCGAAATGACGGTCGATTGGGACCCGGACTTTTAGGGGGCTCCCGGTGCGCTTCGATGTGGTAACGCTGTTCCCGCCGATGTTCGAGGCGCTTGCCGATTACGGCATTACCGGCCGGGCACTGGAGCGGGGGATCGCGGAGCTGGGTTTGTGGAATCCGCGGGATTTCACCCATGACCGGCACCGCACCGTGGATGACCGCCCCTATGGTGGTGGCCCCGGGATGCTGATGAAAGTACAGCCGCTACGCGATGCGATCCATAAGGCGCGTGCGGCACACCCGGCTCGCAGCCATGTGGTCTATCTCTCACCGCAGGGCAGACCGCTGGACCAGGCTGGGGTGCAGGAGCTGGCGCAGTACCCGCATCTGGTGTTAATTGCCGGTCGCTATGAGGGCGTGGACGAGCGCCTTATCGAGACCGAGGTGGATGAAGAGTGGTCCATCGGCGATTACGTCCTGAGCGGTGGTGAGTTGGCCGCCATGGTGGTGATCGATGCGGTGACGCGCCTGTTGCCTGGCGCCCTTGGGCACGAGGATTCGGCCGAGCAGGACTCCTTTAGTGACGGACTGCTCGACTGCCCTCACTACACCCGGCCCGAGCAGTTTGGGCAGTTGCCGGTGCCGGCGGTGCTGCTGAGCGGTGACCATGCGGCGATTGCACGCTGGCGCCGCAAGCAGGCGCTGGGCAGGACCTGGCTGCGACGGCCGGAGTTACTGGACAGAGTGGAACTGGATGAGGAACAGCGGCGTTTGCTGCAGGAATTCATCCATGAGTATGAACAGATTTAGATTTTCGGTGTATAATTGACGGACTTTTTCCGGGAGTTTTGTAATGAGCAACATCATCGACCAACTCGAAGCTGAGCAGATGAACCGTGAGGTACCGGAATTCGGTCCGGGCGATACCTTGGTGGTTCAGGTTAAGGTAAAGGAAGGCAGCCGTGAGCGTTTGCAGGCCTTTGAAGGCGTAGTTATCAGCAAGCGTAACCGCGGTCTGAACTCCGCTTTCACCGTGCGCAAGATGTCCCACGGCGAAGGCGTTGAGCGCGTTTTCCAGACCTACAGCCCCGCTATCGATTCCATTCAGGTCAAGCGTCGCGGTGACGTTCGTCGCGCCAAGCTCTACTACCTGCGTGGTCGTACCGGCAAGGCGGCACGTATCAAGGAAAAGCTCTAAACCGTACAGGTGTGCTACGCCTGATGAGCTCGATGTTGCAGCGCATGCTCCAGCACTCGAATGGCGGAAGAACAAGCGGATACCAGCGCTGCGTTGGTGTCCGTTTTTTTTATCTCTGCCTGTTGCTCATGCTGGTCCAGCCGGTGGCCGCCACGGCGGAGGAGCTGAATGAAATTGCCAGCCTGGCAAAGGGGGGCGCAGCAGAGCTGGCGCTGAAACTGCTGGAGGAAAACCAGCCGGAATATGCCAGGGGTGACACTCAATGGCTGCGTTGGGAGCGGATGCGGGTGCGCATTATGGAACAGCGGGGCGACTGGCAGACGCTGGCGCAGCATCTGGCCGGATTGCCGGAGGGGTTACCGGCCGACTTCAACCAGTGGGTGCAGACCCGCCGTTCCCGTGCGCTGCTTCTGAGCGGACAACCTGCCCAATCCAGGCAACTGTTGCGCGGCCTGTTGTGGGGCGCGGACGAAGAGATTTCTGTGGAGCTTTCCCAGTGGCGCCAGCTGGTGATGCAGAGCTATCTCCACGAGGGACGGGTGACCGATGCCTATGTGGCGATGTTGCGCTATCAGCAGGATTACGGACAGGATGGTAGTGAGTCGGTGCTGATAAGAGCCCGCATCCTGCTGGCCAGCGGGCATGCAGCTGAAGCCCGTTCCCTGCTTGAGGGGAATCGCCGGGATCGTACCGCCGAGCGGCTGTGGTGGCTGGCACGGCTGCGAAGCGGGGAGCCTGCCGACAAGCTCCTGCGCGAAATACGCGATACCCCTGCACTGGAGAAAGACTCCCCGTTGCAGCAGTATCTGCACTACGGTGCCATGGCCGAGGCGGCCCTGGCCGCCGATGAGCCGGCTTTGCTTATTCTTGCGCTGGAGCAGTGGTATCGTTTGCCGGCACCGCTTGAGGAGTGGAACGAACTGTTTGCCTTCAGGGTCGACCTGTTGTGGGAGAGCTACGAGGCCTATGCCTCGGCTGTGGGTAACCGGGAGCAATTGCTGATCGGCAATGATGCCGCCTGGTTGAAGCTTGCCGAGGAGACCGGCCAGCGTTATCCCGTGCGCAAACACTCGCTCTATGCACTGCTGTCTCAACAGGCCCAGAGCGACGTTGTACGGGAACAGGCTGCGCTGGAACTGGCCGGTTTGTTGCAGGCGCAGGAGAATGGCATGGCGGTGGTGCAGCAGCTCTTTTTGCACAGCAGTCGCTATCCGAAGGCGACTAGGCTGCCGGCCGGGGTGGCCTATCTGTTGGTGGATCAGGCGATCCGTGACGGTGATCTGCCGATGGCATCGCAACTGCTGCAGCAGCTCCCGGAGCCGCCGGATAACACAGCCCGCTTCGCCTGGCAGATGCGCCGGGCCAAGGTCTTCATCCTTGCCGCTGATTATGCTTCAACCGAGGCACTGCTGCGCCAGCTGCTGCCGGAGGTGACCTCGCTTGACAAGAAACAGCGGGATCAACTGATTCAGTTGCTGTTTGACCTGCAGACTGTTGGTGAGCATACAGTTGCCTACAGTTTGCTGGCCGAGCTATACCAGCGCGTGCCGGATCTCCAGCTGCGTCGTGAGCTGTTGTTCTGGATGGCGGACTCCCGTGTGGCCCAGCAAGATCCTGTCGCGGCGGCACGGCTCTACCTGCAGTCTGCGACTCTTATCGATATGGCGAGTATGGATCCCTGGGCCCAGACTTCGCGCTACAAGGCCGCAGAGAGCCTGGCGCGGGGCGGCATGCTGGCGGATGCCGCGTATATCTACAGCCAGCTTCTGCGGGTGACCGAGCAGCCGGAGCGCCGTGCAGTGTTGCGCCGTGCACTGGAGGAGGTGCGAATGCGTCAGGCCGGTGCAAACTAAGAGCATGCCTGCTTACCAGGCCGTGATCGACTCTCCCATTCCCGGGATCCCTTCCCTCGGTCTAACGCTTGTGCGGGGGCGACTGGCCGGGATCGATTTTCTCTTCCGCTGGCAGGCGCCCTTTGTTACCACGCCGGCCGCTGCGGCGGTGGCTGCGCTGCAGCGTTACCTGGACGGGCAAGTGCCGCAGCGGCCGCTGCCATTACACGCCACGGGTACCCCCTTTCAGCAGAGGGTCTGGGATGAACTGCGGCGTATCCCCTACGGCCAGGTTTCTACCTACGGTGAACTGGCGTGCCGGCTTGACTCCTCTGCCCGTGCCGTGGCCGGCGCCTGTCGGGCCAATCCGCTACCACTGCTGATCCCCTGTCACCGGGTGGTGGCTGCCAATGGCCCGGGCGGCTACCTGGGACAGAGCCGTGGAGAGGCGGTGGAAATAAAGCAGTGGTTGTTGCAGCATGAAGGCTATGCTTGAAAAAGATGAGGCGCTGGTGGAGCGGTTTCTCGATGCGCTCTGGCTGGAACGGGGGTTGAGTGAGAATACCCTCTCGGCCTATCGTAGCGATCTGCAGGCGCTCTCCCTGTGGCTGCAGGAAAAAGGGCTCGATCTGCATGCCGCGGCCCGGCACGATCTACTCTATTATCTACAGCAGCGAGTGGAGCAGGGGGCCAGTCCACGTTCCAGTGCCCGCCTGCTCTCCAGCCTGCGCCGCTTCTACCGCTACTTGGTGCGTGAGCGGCTGCTGGAGGAGGATCCCAGTGCCCGTATCGAGGCACCGAAACTCGGGCGCTCTTTGCCCAAATCGCTCACCGAGGAGGAGGTGGAACGTCTGCTGGCGGCGCCGCTGACCGCTGAGGCGCTGGGCCTTCGGGATCGGGCCATGCTTGAGGTGCTCTACGCCAGCGGCTTGCGGGTTACCGAACTGGTCTCGTTGCTGCTGCCTCAGGTGAATCTGCAGCAGGGGCTGGTCAAGATCATCGGCAAAGGCAACAAGGAGAGACTGGTGCCGCTCGGCGAGGAGGCACTGAACTGGCTGGAGCGCTATCTGCGTGAGGCGCGCGGGGTGCTGCTCGGTGCACGGCAGAGTGAGGTGCTGTTTCCCAGCCGTCGAGGTACGGCGATGAGTCGGCAGGCGTTCTGGCAGTTGATCAAACGTTATGCACTAAAGGCGCAGATCGACAAGCCCCTCTCGCCCCACACCCTGCGCCACGCCTTTGCCACGCACCTTCTCAACCACGGGGCAGACCTGCGAGTGGTTCAGCTGTTGTTGGGTCACAGCAGTCTCTCCACGACGCAGATCTATACCCATGTAGCGCGTGAGAGGTTGAAGAGTCTGCACGCGATGCACCATCCGCGAGGTTAGCGGTGAGAGTTCAGGGAGCGGTCGAGGCATGAGTCAGAAGCGGGTGGACGTGGCAAACCTTGAGCTGGGCATGTATGTCTCCGAGCTGGACCGCCCCTGGCTTGAAACCTCCTTTCTTTTTCAGGGCTTTCCGATCCTCGGTCAGGAGGAGCTGGAGGAACTGCGTCGCTGTTGTGACTACGTCTATGTGGATGATGAGATGGGGGTGGCGCTGCAGCCGGAGCGCGTTTCCACTGCCCCCAAGAGCAGGCCGGTGAAGCGCTTTGCCACCCACAAGGTGAATATCGCCTCCTCTGCGGGCAAACAGCGCCCGATACGCAACCGGGTAAAATTCGAGCAGGAGTTGCCCCGTGCCCGCGAGGTCTATCACCAGGCTCACGACTATATAAATACCATCTTTAGCCAAATCCGTATCGATCGAAGTATCCCTCTCGACCAGGCGCGGCAGCTGACCGAGCACACGGTGGAGAGCATCACCAATAATGAAAATGCAATGCTCTGGCTGACCCTGCTCAAGCAAAAGGATGAGTACACGACCTATCACAGCATCAACGTCTGTGTTCTGTCGGTGCTGTTCGGTCGGCACCTCGGACTCAGCGAGGTCGAGCTGAAGATACTGGGGCTTGGGGCGCTGCTACACGATATCGGCAAGATGCGGGTACCGGCCGGGATCCTCAACAAGAACGGCCGACTGAACCCTGAGGAGGAGCTGATGATGCGCCAGCACCCGCTGCTGGGTGACCGAATGCTGGCCACGCGGCGGGGCGTCCCCGGGCAGATCCGGGAGATTGTCCGCTCCCACCATGAGCGTGTCGACGGCAGCGGTTATCCGCAGGGACTTGAGGGGGATGAGCTGGGCCTGATGCCGATGATTGTCTCCATTGTCGATGTCTATGATGCGATGACCAGTGATCGCGCCTATCATGAGCGCATCTCGCCCCATGAGGCGCTGAATATGATGTACAGCTGGGCTGCCACACATTTCAGGGAGGAGCTGCTGGAGGCATTTATCCGTTGTCTGGGGATCTACCCCGTCGGCAGTCTCGTTGAGCTGAGCAGCGGTGAGGTGGCGCTGGTGCTGACCGTAAACCGGGTCCATCACCTGTTGCCACAGGTGCTGCTGCTGTTGAATCGTGACAAGCATCCCTATGACATTCCAAAACTGCTTAATCTGGAACTTCAACGTCACAGCGGTGTCCCTATAGCCATCACAAAGATCCTGCCCTCGAATGCCTACGGTATCGATGTGCGCAAGTTTGCCGCAGAATTCGCTACCGGGCACCCGGCACGCTGATTGGGTATTGAAGGGTTTTGCCCAAACCGCCGCAGCGTTCGGCAAGGGATGTCAGATATGCGCTGTCCCGTGGCGGCGGGCAGGGAGTGAAATGGTCGCACGGTCTGATACCGGTTGCGGCTGGAATTACATTCAATAGTTGGGGTTATATGATGCAAGCCAGAAAACTGTTTTCGCTGTTTCTGCTGACCATGCTGGTCAGCCTTCCGCTTCAGGCGGAGGTGGAGCTGGATAGCGCGTTGAAGGAAAAGTTGGTCAGCGTGTTTGGTGGTCAGCCTGATCAGGTCAGCGAGACACCACTCAAGGAGCTGCTCGAAGTGACCTATGGTGCCCAGGTTTTCTATCTCAGCAAGGATGGCGATTATCTTATCAATGGTGAGATGTTTGACCTGAATACCCGTACCAATCTGACCAAGCAGCGCCTCGCCGAGGCGCGCCAGAGCCTGATGGCGCAGGTCGATGAGTCCGATATGATTATCTACAAGGCCAAGGGCAAGGAGAAGCATGTTATCTCGGTGTTTACCGATATCGATTGCGTCTACTGCCGCAAGCTGCACAAGGGTATGGACGAGATGAATGCTCTCGGTATCACCGTCCGCTATCTGGCCTATCCGCGTGCCGGCCTCAACTCACCCTCCTATGACAAGGCGGTCAGTGTCTGGTGTGCCGGAGACCGCAACAAGGCGATGGATAGTGCCAAGAACGAGGACAAGGTCAGCAACCAGCGTTGCGATAATGCGCCGGTCAAGGCGCAGATGCAGCTGGGTCAGTCGGTGGGCGTCAGCGGCACTCCGGCGATGGTCTTCAGCGACGGCAGCCTGATGCCGGGTTATCTCCCTCCCAAGCGTTTGGCGGAGACCCTGGAGAAGAACGGCAACTGATGGCAGACCGGTCCGGCCGGGCGCTATTTGTCGGGCAGGTACTGTTCAACGATCTCGGTACTGAAGCTGTAGCTTTCACTGCTCATTTCCCGTGATCCTTCGGCTTGTCCGTTGTACCGGCGACGGTTGCCTGCGGCGGCTCATCGATCTCCACCTCGTACAGTATCCCCGGCGAGGTAAACAGCAGAAAGCTGCGCACCGGACGCTTCGGCCAGAGCTGGCCGATACCCCCGGCATAATAGGCGAGCTGTTGGCGGAAGCCCTCGGCCAGGCTGGCGATACTGTTTTCGCTGGCGTGGCGGTGAGTCTTGTAGTCGATCAGCCAGATCGCATCCTGTTTCAGCAGCAACCGGTCGATCACCCCGTGTACTGTTTGTTGCCGGAAGGTGTAGATGATGGGGGTTTCGTTAAGCGACTCCACTCCCTTGCCAGGCATGAAGATGTTAGCAAGGTGTGGCGCTTGCAGCAGCTGACGGCACTCCCGGTACCAGCGCAGAAACTGTGCGTCATCGGCCTCCAGGCCGAACTCGGCGGCGATGCGTGGTGCCAGCAGCGGCCACTGCGTGGCACTCTGCTCACTCAGTAGCTGCAGCAGGCGATGAATGACGATACCGCGCAGCCGGCCATCCTCATCACCGCCCGCTCCCGGCATCTGCGGGGCTCCCTCCTGGTAGCTGGGGGCAATTTCATGGCTGCTGTCCACTCTCTCCAGTGGTTGTGAGAGTCTCGGGTCACAGGGTTCGCCGGTCTGCTCCTGCGCCGTGGGCGCGGGCATCGTCCCGGGCCTGGGGGGCTGGCCACTGCTCAGCAGACAGGGTTGTTCTGCCGGGGTCTCCTCCAGCGGATCGAGCGCCGTACGCAGCGCCCCATACCAGCCCGGCTCTCTGCCGCTCGCCGGTCTGACACCGCTGATATAGAGCAGTTGCCGGGCACGGGTCAGGGCAACATAGAGCAGGTTGGCCGATTCGCGCTGCTGCTCCAGCTGTTCCCGCTCCAGTTGCCGGCGAGCCAAAAGCGGCTGTTGCTCCTGTTTGCCGATCAGCATAAAGCTCTCCGGTCTGGCGGAGTGGGGCGGCCACTCCAGCAGGGTTCGGTAGGCTTTGTCACTGCCGTCACCCTGGGCGGTGTCGGCGAGAAATACCACCGGCGCCTCCAGCCCCTTGGCGGCGTGAATCGTAAGCAGGCGCACGCGTGAGCCTGCGCTGGTCTCCGGCGCCTCATCCGGTGCCTCGTCACTGCTGTCGCGCATCCCTTCAAGACGCGCCAGAAAGTGTCCAAGACTGGGGTAGCGTCCGCTGTCGACCTCCAGAGCCAGCTCAAGGAAACGGGTCAGATTGGCCACCGCCACACTGGCGAGTCGGGAGGGGAGTGCCGCCTGGTAGCGCTGCAGTACATTCCCTTCGCTGAAGATGCGATCGAGCAGGTCGTGGATCGGGATCTGTCCGGCCAGGGCATGCCATCGCTGCAGGGTAACCGCTGCTACGGCCAGCGGTGTTTCGTCCGGTAGTGTGGGGGCCAGCGTCTGCAGGCGTTGATACCAGCCCCCCTTGCCGGATTGCGCCAGCTGCATCAGTTCCCCGTCGCTGCAGGCAAACAGGGGAGTGCGCAGCACGGTGGCCAGTGACAGGTTGTTATAGGGTGTGTGCAGCAGCTCGAGCAGGGCCACCATGTCGCTGACCTCAAGGCTCTGTAGCAGGGTGCCACGCTCGGCGCCGAGGTAGGGGATCCGGGCATCACGTAGTGCCTGCTCGTAATAGCCGATATGGGTGCGCTTGCGCACCAGCAACATGATATCGCCGGGGTGGATCGGGTAGGCGTTATCGCCATGCCCGATCAGGGTGCCGCTCTCCAGCAAGCGGGTGATCGCCCCGGCGATCTGCTCCCCCTCGCGACGATAGCGGTCATCCGGGGCGATTTCCCTCGGTTGCAGCAGCGGGTTGCGCAGTGATTCGGCCCTGGCGCTATACTCCTCTTGCTTCTCCTCCTTTTCCTCTGCTGTCTCCTTCGCCTCGATAAGGGGTAGCACGGTTACCTCGCCCCAAAGCTCACTGTGGTGGGTGTCGTGGCGCTGGAAGTCACGCAGCTGGCCGGCAAGTGGCCCATGCTCATCGAAAACCTTGTTGACGCACTGCATGATGGCCGGCGCCGAACGCCAGGAGGTGTGTAGCGGAAAGGCGCGGGCATCCAAGTGCTGTTCAAGCCAGTCGTGGGCGGCCTGGAAAAGACGGGGCTCGGCGCGGCGGAAACGGTAGATCGACTGCTTGGCATCGCCGACCAGAAACACGCTGCGCAGTGACTCCTGCGTTCGGGTGGCGGCCATCTCCTGCAGCAGCGGCAGCAGCAGGCGCCACTGGGTCGGGTTGGTGTCCTGGAACTCATCCACCAGCAGGTGATCGATGCGCTGGTCCAGTTTGTACTGCACCCACAGGGCGTTATCCGAATGGTTCAGCAGGTGATAGGCGCGCCACTCCAGGTCATTGAAGTCCAGCACGCGCTGCTCCTGCTTGAGCTGCTGGTAGTGGTGCAGCAGCCGTGCGCCGGCCAGATACCAGTCACGGCAGGCGTGCCAGCTGCGGTGTGCGGTCAGCTGATCCAGCGTCTCAAGCACCGCCTGACTGAGCTCCTCGTGCAGTGCCAGGAAACGCTGCTCGCCTTCGGTGCCCATCTTTCTTGCCTGGACCTGTGAGGCCTTGCGTACACGCGGGCTGCCCTTCTGTGTGAGGAAGGCCTCACGACTGGCGGCGAAACGTTCGCCCAGTGGGGTGTCGGGGTGACGTGCCGTGGCCAGTGCCTGCAGGGCGTCGTCGTTGCCCTTGTTGGGGTGTTTGGCCAGTAGCGCGGAAAACTCCCCCAGTGCCGTCACTCGCCGCTCGCTGAAAAAGGCCTGCAGCGGGTCGGCCGCCGGGTCGATCTGAAGCTGTTGTTGCAGTTGCTCCGTAGCGAAGTCGACGGGATCAGTCGCCTGTTCGGTGTAGGCCCACCAGTCCCCCCGGTGGGCGATAAAGGAGCTCAGTGCGCGCTGCATCCCGTGTAGGCCACCGCAGTAGTCCAGCAGCCGCTGCAGCGCCGCGGCCGGCGCCCCTTCCGGCTCGTTACTGGCCTCGGTAAGCAGCGTATTGTGTGCCGCCTCGAGCTGTTCGGCACCACTTTCCAGCAGCTCGAAACCGGGCGGGACATCCGCCTCCAGCGGAAAGCGCAGCAGGATCTCCTGGCAGAAGGCATGAAAGGTGGTGGTGCGGACCTGTTGTCGGTTCTGCAGCAGCGTCTCGAACAGTCGCTGGGCGCGTGACTGGGATTGCGCGCTGGGGTCAACGCCCATCTCGCGCAACCGCTCGGCAAGCTCTTCGGGCGGGGCCGATGCCAGTGCCAGCAGCCGCTCGGAGAGGCGGCTCTGCATCTCGGCGGCGGCTTTGCGGGTGAAGGTGATGGCCAGGATGGCGTCGGGCTTTGCACCGGCCAGCAATAGCCTGACCAGCCGGTTGACCAGCATGTAGGTCTTGCCGGTGCCGGCCGAGGCCATGACGGTGGCATTGAGGTGAGGGGAGCTGGGTGTGGGCATGGAGGTCATGGTGTCAAGAATACTGGGCCGGGGCACGGCGGTAAACCGCCATCGCCTTGTAGGAAAATGCCTATAACGCTGTAGGAAAACCTCACCACATCGCGTCGTAGGGTGCCCGGTTCTTTTTTGGCCTATTTTCTAATCCTATGAAATTAAAAGAAATTATTGCCATGTCGTGCTTAGCGCCACAGGTAGGAGTCACTTTGCGCTGCCTTGTAGTTAATGAGCTTTTTGTTAATCTTTCAATGTACATGGAGGTTCTCAAGGATGTTCAGGAGTTACGCTGCGGGACGGCGGCACCACAGGGAGGTTTTAGGAATAAGAACCAAGAATGACGGAGAGGGGATTTCCTGACAGGGACGGGATGACCAGGAGGGTCATCCATGGCAGGATGCCAGGAGGGAAAAACAGTAGGGTGGCCTGGCTGACAGGCCGCCTTTTTTATTGCCCCTCCCACGCCTGTCGCCGACAGATCCCGCCCATTTGGCAATATTGACAGGTTTTCTCATCACCCCAGGCCGGCAGGCCGGCCCCGTCTAGCATCTGCCGCTGCAATGCCTCGAGCCTGGCGCCCACCGCGTGGGTCAGTTCACCCAGCTGCGGCTCTTCCAGTACGCCCTTGCCCTCCACCTTGTCACCGTCCAGTGCCAGGTATTCCACTCTGGCCACCGGTTGCTGCGGTCTCTGCGCCAGTAGCACATAGAACGGCAGCTGCACCGCCTCGCCTGCCAGTACATCCTCATCGCGGGGCGTCTGGCCGGTTTTGTAATCGATTATCGCCTGCTGCGCGCCGTCGCTGTCGCTGCGATCCAGCCGCCCGTGGAGTGTGATGCCGGAGAGAGCCTGCTCCTGCTGGACCTGCTGCTCCACACTCGTCACACGCCAGGTGCCGGCGCGCACCATCTGCCAGTCGATGTAGGCGGGGATCCGCTGCAGCCAGCGCTGCAGCCAGCCCCGGTGCAGGAAGTTGTCCTCCAGGTCGCGGGCGAATACGGCCTTGCTGATCGTCTCCAGCAGGGTGATTGCCTCAGCGCGGCGACCCTCCTGCCAGAGGCCGGTGTAGGGTCCCGGCAGATCGGCAACATCGCCGTGAAAGGCCTGCAGGCAACGGTGCACGCGCTCCCCGTAGTCCGATTTTTCCAGCGCCTCACGGATGCTCTCCGGCGGAGCCAGCCCCAGGCCGCGTGCCGCGTAGAACTGGTACGGACAGTCGAGCAGTTGCTGGTAGGCCGAGGCCGAATAGCGGCAGGGGATAAGCGCTGCTGCCAGTGCCGGTTGAGGCCTCTGGCCAGGGGGGGGCAACGGACGCTGGCGCTGTACCACCTGGCTGTTGGGGTCCGCCAGCAGGCGCCGCAGTTCACTCGCCTCCAGGGAGGAACCGTAGGCCAGCTGATGAAAGGCCTGCAACAACTCCAGCCAGGGGCTTGGCGCGATCGTCTCGCCGTCATGCTGTCGCCGATGGGTGAGCAGGACGCGGGGGGCGGCCTCCAACAGGCGCCGGAAGTGATAATAGCGCTGCGCCAGTTGCTCTTCAGTAGTCGGCAGTTCGAGCTCGCAGCGCACGGCATCGTTGAAGAAGGGGGTGGCCGCAGGTGTGCCCGGCAGATGTTCGCGCTCTACCGCGGCGATAATGAGTGCGTCGAAGCGTGCCTGCGGCGTCTGCGACAGACCGCTCAAGCTGACGGCGCGGTCGCCGGCCGGGGGGCGAAAATTGTACCGCTCCAGGCTGCGTCCAAGCCAGTTGCGAAAGGCCAGCCAGTCCATCCGTACCGTTTCGTGGCCGACCGCCTGCTGCATCTTCTGCAGCTCCTCAAGCAGGCGCATCCCTGCCGCATCGTCGCTCAGTTGTGCTGTGATACCCAGTGCCTCAAGGCTTTGCTGCAGTAGCGCCAGCAGTTCAGCGGCGTCACTCTCCCGGTGATGAACCCGGCGCTGTAGCGGTGCGGCGGCCTGTTGCAGCCGCCCAAGCAGCCGCGCCGGTGCCTGTAACTGTTCGCCCAGCTCGGGGGGGAGGCGTTGCTGGCGATAGCGCAGATGTTGTCGGTAGCGCTCGATACCGCTACCGATGTTCTCATGCAGCACTACATCCTGCTCAATCCGGTAGACCTGGCCGAGGTGGACTTCACGCTCCTGTTCGGTGGTAAAGAAGGGGGATTTGAGCAGGTCCAGCATTGCCCGATAGGGGAAGTTCTCCTCCACACATTGCAACCAACGCTCCAGAATGGCAGCGGCACTGGTGGTGGAGAGTGCCCAGCCGGCAGCATCTTCCAGGCTGATACCGGCGCGCTCCAGCAAGGCGCGCACGCGCCGGGCCAGGCGCCGGTTTTCAGTGACGATGCCGATCTGGCGGTGTCCCTCCAGCAGCCAGCGTCGGACCTGCAGCTCCACCGCGTGCGCCTCCTCCTCATCACTGTCGGCGCCATGGATCCGGAGTCGCTCAGCAAACGGGGCTGCCGGAACGTTGGCGGCGAAGCGTGCTGCACGTTCCCGTAGCGGCAACTCCTCTCCCTCGCCGGCGTGGTAGATGCTGTCCAGCATGCGGCTGTAATCGTCGTCGGCGCTGCAGTCGCGCGGCTCAATCTGCAGTGTATGGAGAAGCTGGCGCTGGGGGGCCTGGGGGTGGTATCGGGGGGCACTCTC
>JAPHTQ010000086.1 GCA_026196275.1 Gammaproteobacteria bacterium | reverse complement strand
TGATGCAGAGCGCCGGACAGTGGTGGTGGCTCTACGTCTGGCTGGTATGGAGCGGTTTTACCCTGCTGATGCTGTGGGCCTATCCGGCGGTGATCGCCCCGCTGTTCAACAAGTTCAAGCCGCTGGAGGATGAGCAGCTGCGCCAGCGCATCAATGCTCTGCTGCAGCGCTGCGGCTTCACCTCCAACGGTATCTTCGTCATGGACGGCTCACGTCGCTCCAGCCACGGCAACGCCTACTTCTCGGGACTGGGCAGCAACAAACGCATCGTCTTTTTCGACACCCTGCTGGAGAGTCTTAACGATGATGAGATCGAGGCCGTGCTGGCCCACGAGCTGGGCCACTTCCGCCGCAAGCACATCCGCAAGCGGCTGGTGCTGATGATGCTGATGAGTCTGGCGGGACTGGCGCTGCTCGGCTGGTTGGTTCAACAGCCCTGGTTCTTCAACGGACTGGGTATCAATGAGCCGTCGATGCACGCCGCACTGGTGCTGTTCCTGCTGGTAATGCCGGTGTTCACCTTCTTTGTCGGCCCGTTGATGGCGCTCTCCAGCCGCAAGCACGAGTTCGAGGCGGACGACTTTGCCGCCGAGCACGCCGATGCACGACAGCTGATCGCCGCACTGGTCAAACTCTATGAGGAGAACGCCAGTACCCTGACCCCCGATCCGCTCTACTCCTCATTCCACGACAGCCACCCGCCGGCACCGGTGCGTGTCGCCCATTTGTCGTCTAGAATGGAGACTGTATAACGCAACGCAGGAGAGTAATAATGAAGAAAATCCTTGGTGTCGCCCTCTTGCCCATGCTCGGCGCCGCACTGCTGCCGGCTGCCGCCTTGGCCGATCTCAGCCGCGGTGAGGCGCTGCATGAGTCACAATGCATCGCCTGCCATGCCTCGCGTTTCGACAATAACGGCGCCGAAATCTATACCCGCGACAACCGCCGGGTCAATGACCTTGCCGCACTGCACAAACAGGTCAACCGCTGCAAGAACAACCTGGGCCTCACCTGGTTTGATGATGAGGTCAAAGATGTCGCCGACTATCTCAACGCCAGCTACTACAAGTTCGGACAGTGAGTCTGCCGTGACCGATCTATCACATCAGCACTGCATCACACCTGCCGAGGGGTTGCAGGCCCTGGATACCAAGCAAGCCGAGACCCTGTTGAGCCAGGTCGACGACTGGGAGCTTGATGTCGACAGCGGCTCACTACAGCGCGAGTTCTCATTCGACAACTTTTACCAGACCATAGCCTTTGTCAACGCGCTGGCCTGGATCGCCAACCGCGAAGATCACCATCCCGACCTGGAGGTCGGTTACAAACGCTGTCTGGTGCGCTATACCACCCATGCGGTGGGCGGCCTGTCACAGAATGACTTCATCTGTGCCGCCAGAATTGATGCCCTTCACCGATGAATCCACTCCTTAGCCTCTCCCCTCTCCTAGATAACTGAAGCGTTGCATGGCCAAACGAAAACTCAACCGGCGCCAGCAATGGCGCATCGACAAAATCCAGCAGGAACGGCGCCAGCGCGCCGAGCGACGACAAACCGGCGTTAGCGAGGATGCAATCAATGCTCTCGGACCGGAAGAGGACGGGGTCGTCGTCGCCAACTTCGGTGCCAGCGTAGAGATCGAGGATCGGGAAGGGAAAGTACTACGCTGCCTGCTTCGGCAGAATCTACCGCAACTAGTGGTCGGTGATCGGGTCGTCTGGCAGCGTGCCGACGAGAGCGGTGTGGTCATCGCCATGCAGCCCCGGCGCAGCGAACTGGCCCGCCCCGACGCCGCCGGCAATCTGCGGCCGGTGGCCGCCAATATCGACCAAATCCTGGTCGTAGCCGCGCCGGCCCCTGCCTATAGCCCCGAGATGATCGATCAATACCTCGCCGCCGCCGAACTGACCGGCATCGCCCCCGTACTAGTGTTCAACAAGATCGACCTTGTCGACGACAACAACCGCAAGGCGGTGGACAAGCTGCTGAGCAGCTATCACAAGCTCGGTTATACCGTATTGAGTGCCAGCACCAAGGTCAGCCACGGGATGGATGAACTGCTTGCGCGACTGAAAGGGAAGACCAGTGTCTTCGTCGGCCAGTCCGGGGTAGGAAAATCCTCGCTGGTTCAATCACTGTTGCCGCAGCAGCAGATCGGTGTCGGCGAACTCTCCACCCAAAGCGGTCTGGGCCAACACACCACCAGCACCTCCCGCCTCTACCATCTGCCGGGGGGCGGTGAGATTATCGACTCGCCGGGGGTACGTGAATTCCGCCTGTGGCAGATGGAACCTTCAGAGCTGATCCGCGGCTTTCGCGAATTCGCCTCTTATCTGGGACAGTGCAAATTCCGCGACTGCACCCATGAGCACGAGCCGGGCTGTGCCCTTCGCGAGGCGGTGGAGCGGGGGGATATCGAGGCACGCCGGCTGGCAAGCTTCCGGCGCATCGCAGCGCAACAGTCACAGTACGAAACCAACTATTGAGCTTCTCCGGCGAAAGGCCTGCCGAATAGCAGCCGCTAAGGTTTGACTACATATCCTGCCTGCCATTGAAGGCATGCGACAAGGTTCCTCCATCCACATACTCCAACTCACCACCCAGCGGCACCCCGTGGGCGATACGGGTGACACGAATACCACGGCTGCGCACCATCTCACTGATGTAGTGTGCCGTGGCCTCCCCCTCGACGGTGGGGTTGGTGGCAAGGATCACCTCGCTCACCTCCCCGTTATCCAGCTGGCCGGCCAGCAGCTCCAGCCCGATATCCTCCGGACCGATGCCATCCAGCGGCGAGAGGTGGCCCATCAGCACAAAATAACGCCCGCTGTAGCCGGTGGAGTGCTCCAGCGCCTGAACATCCGAGGGCGATTCGACGATACAGATGGTTGCCTGATCACGACGTGAATTGCTGCAAATGGGACACAACTCACCTTCGGCGAAGGTGCGGCAGCGGCTGCAGTGGCCGACCTTCTCGACCGCCTCCTGCAGCGCCCCGGCAAGGGACAGTGCCCCCTGGCGGTCACGCTCCAGCAGATAGTAGGCCATGCGCTGGGCCGACTTGGGACCTACGCCGGGCAGGCAGCGCAGCGCCTCGATCAAACGGCCGATAACGGGTGTGGTCATTGTGTGAAAATCAGAACGGCAACTTCATACCAGCAGGCAGGTTCATGCCGGAGGTCAGCCCGGACATACGCTCCTGGGAGGTCTGCTCCAGTTGACGCACCGCATCGTTCACCGCAGCGGCGATCAGGTCTTCCAGCATCTCCTTGTCATCAGACATCAGGCTGTCGTCGATGCTCACACGTTTGAGATCGTGACGACCGGTCATTACCACCTTAACCATACCGCCTCCGGCCTGGCCGGTGATCTCCATGTTGGCCAGCTCCTCCTGCACACGCTGCATATCCTCCTGCATCTTCTGTGCCTGCTTCATCAGATTGCCAAGTCCGCCTTTCATCTTTATCACCTCTGTCAATGCAATGAGTCAGCTGCCATGCAAAAACATGGCAGTATTATTATCGATATCCTACCAAGGAAATGGAGATGTTACTCGGTGGGACGCACGCTGCCCGGCTCCACTTCGCCATCAAAATGCTCCAGGATCGCCTGCAGCGTCGGGTCGTTGCTGATCGACTGCTCGGCCTGCTGCTGTCGCTCCACCTCCTGCTCCTGGCGCAGCTGCTGTGGAGTGGCACCGGCCGGCTGCACCTCACCGCTCTGGATGGTCAGCTTGATGGCGTGGCCGTAGTACATCTCCAGTGCCTGGGCCAGCCCCTGCTCCCACTTGGGGTTGTAAAGGTTCTCAAAGCCCGGATCCATCGTCAGCTCCACCCGCTCCCCGGTGTGGCTGCGCAACGCGGTGTGCTCAGCCAGCTGGCGTGTCATGCCGGTCAGCGGCAGCTTCGCTACCAGTTCGGCCCAGGCGCCGGCACCGTCCAGCGGCGTCGGGCTGGCCAGCGGTCCGGCCTCATCTTGCACCTCTGACGTTACAGCGGTGTGTGGAGCACTGGAAGGCTCGGCCACTGCAGCGGGCGGTTGCGGCTCGGCAACCGGCGCTGCAACGGGCTCCGCTTCAGGCGAAGCGGCATGTGCCGCAGGCTCCGCCGGCGACGGCTCACGCACAGTCGCTTGTGGCTGCGGAGCATGGGCTGAAGGTGGTGGTGGAACAGCGTCCCGGCTGGCTGTCGGACGGAACGCCAGCATGCGCAGCAGTACCATCTCGAAACCGCTGCGCGGCTCCGGTGCCAGCGGCAGGTCGCGTCGGCCAATAATGCCAATCTGGTAGTAGAGCTGAACCTGCTCAGGTGTCAGTTGCGTGGCCAGTTCCAGCAGCGCCTCACGATCGCCCAAGCTATCGTCCACGGCAGCGGGTACCTGCTGTGTCAGGGCCAGACGGTGTAACAGTGCGTTCAGCGCCTCCAGCACACCGGCAAAATCGGGAGACTGCTCCGCCAGCTCGGCCACCCCGGCAAGTAACCTCTCGGCATCCCCTTCGGCCAATGCATGTAACAGCCTTGTCACGCGGTTGCGATCGATGGTGCCAAGCATCTCCTGCACCTCGGCCAACCCCACCCGGCCACCACCATAGGCAATCGCCTGATCCAGCAGGCTGAGTGCATCGCGCATCGAACCGTCGGCCGCCCGCGCCAGCTCCGCCAACGCCCCCGTCTCGGTCTCCACCCCTTCTTCAGTGAGGATGTGTGTCAGATGATCACGGATCAGCTCCAGAGGCAGGCGCTTGAGATTAAACTGCAGACAGCGCGAGAGGATAGTCACCGGCAACTTCTTCGGATCGGTGGTGGCGAGCAAAAACTTAACGTGCGGCGGCGGCTCCTCCAGGGTCTTGAGCAGTGCATTGAAGCTGTGCCCGGAGAGCATGTGCACCTCGTCAATGAGGTAGACCTTATAGCGGCCGCGGCTGGGGGCGTACTGCACATTTTCCAACAGCTCGCGGGTATCCTCCACCTTGGTGCGCGAAGCGGCATCCACCTCGATGAGATCGACAAAGCGCCCCTCGTCGATCTCGCGACAGGCGCTGCACTCGCCGCAGGGCGAGGAACTCATCCCCCGCTCGCAGTTGATCGACTTTGCCAGGATACGCGCCACGGAGGTCTTGCCCACCCCGCGGGTGCCGGTAAAGAGGAAGGCGTGGTGCAAGCGGTCATTGTCCAGCGCGTTGATCAGGGCGCGTAGCACATGCTCCTGCCCGACCATCTGCGGAAAACTGCGCGGACGCCACTTGCGCGCCAGAACCTGATAACTCATGCCGTTGCTCCACCTTCTTCTGTAGCCAGCTATTGTAACGTACAGAGGGTATCACAGGGAGGGGAAAGGGTGGCGGCCCGCACCAGCCACACCCCGGCGCCCGAGTCCACCGCTGCGGCTGCTCCCTTCCGGGCCTGACCGGGTTCACGGTTTATCGTCGCGAGGGGACCAATGCGGTCCGCCATTGAGCGGTTTTTACCCTGAACGGGTAAAGAGGGCGCATCATACCAGAGCCGCCAGCCAGGTGACAGGGGGAGTCAGGTTAAATCAGGGTGAGCGCATACTCACATAAAGTCCGGACCCAGGCTGGTGAGAAAGATCACTCCGATGCTGAATCACCGCCACCCAGCAGCGCCAGCACCTGCTCATGCATCATACCTTCCTCATCGGCAGGAACGCACAACACCGGGATCGAATCGGCGGCATGGAGCCGCAAACCGTGGTGGTGGTTGGCTTCGACGTCGAGACGGATACCGAGAAACGTCAGCGGCTCGCAGATCCGCGCGCGCACCGACGCGGCGTGCTCGCCGATGCCGCCGGTAAAGACCAGTGCGTCGATGCCGCCTGCCCGTGCGGCAAAGGCGCCGATGGCGGCACGTACCTCGCGGCAGAAGTAGTCGACGGCAAAGGCGGCAGCGGTGCTGCTACTGGCGAGCAGCTGTGCCATATCACTGCTTTCGCCGTCCGACAGCGCAACCAGCCCCATACGGTGGTAGACCAGTTCGGCCAGGGCCTCGTTGTCATAGCGCCCGGCCAGCTCCAGCATCACACCGGGGTCGAGATCGCCGCTGCGCGTGCCCATGGGGATGCCACCGGCCGGGGTATAGCCCATGCTGGTATCTATCGATTGGAGATTCTCAAGCATGCAGAGGCTAGCGCCGTTGCCCAGGTGCGCCACCACTACCCGGCCGTGGGCAGCATCACCAAGCAGCTGCGGCAGACGACGCGCAACATGGGCATAGTTGATGCCGTGGAAGCCGTAACGCCTTATCCCCAGCTCGCCGGGGATCGGCAGGCGTCGGGCCAGCGCCGGCAGGGTGGCGTGAAAGGCGGTGTCAAAGCAGGCGATCTGTGGCACGTCGAAACGCTCGCGACACAACTCGACCCCCAGCAGGTTGCCCGGCAGGTGCAGCGGCGCCAGCGCCACGAGCGCCTTCAGCCGTGTCCGCTCCTGCTCGCCGATAAGACGGGCCGCCTCGATGACATCACCGCCGTGAACCAAACGGTGGCCTACCGCCGCCGGCACCTCCCCGCCCAGCTCGTGCAATAGTGCGTCAAAAGCGGCGCGGTGATCGGGCAGCTCGCCCCGACCAATCCGGCTGAAGCGAAAGTCGCGCCGACTGCCATCGGCGAGGAACAGGCTGGCCTTGAGCGAGGAGGAGCCGCTGTTGAGGATAAGAACCGGTGCGCTCATACATCCATCAGCGCCAGCAACTTGTCGAACGGCTCCACGAACAGCCGCACCCCCTCGCGCTGCAGCACCTCACCGGTCTCATCGAGCGAGATACCCAGTGCCGCCAGTGCCTCGAGCTGCTGCCGCGCCGCCGCCACAGCGGCCTCGGTATCGAGGGTGCGCACCACCTGCCCGTGGTCGCGGAAGGCCCCCAGTGTCTTGTCAGGCAGGGTATTGATTGTCTCCGGCCCGATCAGCGGCTCGACATAGTGGACCTCACTGTAGTCGGGGTTCTTGGTGCCGGTGCTGGCCCACAGCGGAAACTGGGGGGCGACACCGGCACGGGCCAGCGGCGCAAACGCCGCGCCGTGAAAGCGCTCCCGGTACTGCGCATAGGCCAACCGCGCCAGCGCCAGTGCACTCTTGCCGCGCAGCGCGAGCGCCTCCGGCGTAGCCGCCTCCTCCAGCCTCTTATCCACCAGGGTATCGACCCGACTGAGGAAGAGGCTCGCCACGGAGCGCAACTGCTGTGGCTCGCCACCGGCCTCAATCCAGCGACGAGCACCGCGAATATAGGCCTCGGCCACCGCGCTATAGTGAACCAATGAGAACATCAGGGTGACATTGACCCTGATCCCCTCGGCGATCAGCCGCTCGATGGCGCCGAGCCCCGCCGCGGTGGCCGGGATCTTGACCAGCAGGTTGTCGCGCGCCACCGTTGCCCTGAGCCGGCGCGCCGCCTGCACACTCCCCTCCTCGTCATCGGCCAGGTGAGGTGAGACCTCCAGACTGACATAACCCGCCTCCCCTTTCGTCTGCTGATAGACCGGCTGCAGCAGATCGCAGGCCTCGCGGATATCGGCGATCACCAGCGCCTCATAACGCTCCTCGGCGGAGAGCCCGCTCGACTGCAGCCGCATCAGATCATCCCGGTAGTAGGGGCTGCCGTCGATCGCCTTGTGGAAGATCGCCGGGTTGGAGGTGACCCCACACAGGCCATCCTCGCTGATCAGCCGCTGCAGCCCCCCTTCACGCAACAGGGTGCGGGAGAGGTTATCGAGCCAAACCTGCTGTCCCTGCTCTTTCAGTTTAAGTAACGGATTCATCACTCCCCCGGCCACTGCCAGTTGCGGATCTCAGGCATATCCTCGCCATAGCGTTCGATATACTCCTTGTGCTCAATCAACCGGTCGCGCATCTTCTGCCGGATGTGCGCCGAGCGGGAGTGCATCTTCGGTACCCGGTGCATCACATCCATCACCAGATGGAAGCGGTCCAGATCGTTCAGCACTACCATGTCGAACGGCGTAGTGGTGGTCCCCTCCTCCTTGTAGCCGCGCACGTGAAGATTGGCGTGGTTGGTGCGACGGTAGGCGAGGCGATGGATCAGCCAGGGATAGCCGTGATAGGCGAAGATGATCGGTTTGTCGCGGGTAAACAGGGCATCGAAATCCTGACTCGAAAGACCGTGCGGGTGCTCCTCCGCCGGCTGCAGGGTCATTAGATCGACCACATTGATCACCCGCACCTTCAGCTCTGGTGCCAACTGGCGCAGCAGGTCGACGGCGGCCAGAGTCTCGAGGGTCGGCACATCGCCGCAGCAGGCCATCACCACATCCGGTTCACCGCCCTGGTCACTGCCGGCCCACTCCCAGATGCCGACACCGCTGCTGCAGTGCTTCACCGCCGCATCCATCGACAGCCACTGCAGCGACGGCTGCTTGCCGGCGACGATGACATTGATATCGTCGCGGCTGCGCAGGCACTGATCCGCCACCGCCAGCAGGGTGTTGGTGTCGGGCGGCAGGTAAACGCGGATAATATCCGCCTTCTTGTTCACCACGTGATCGATAAAGCCGGGGTCCTGGTGGGAGAAGCCGTTGTGGTCCTGGCGCCAGACGTGCGAGCTGAGCAGGTAGTTGAGCGAGGCAATGGGACGCCGCCAGGGGATCTCCATGCTGGTGACCTTGAGCCACTTGGCGTGCTGGTTAAGCATTGAGTCAATGATATGGATAAACGCCTCGTAGCAGCCGAACAGGCCGTGGCGACCGGTCAGCAGGTAGCCCTCAAGCCAGCCCTGACAAGTGTGCTCAGAGAGGATCTCCATCACCCGGCCGTCCGGCGCCAGGTGATCGTCGGTGTCGTAGCGCTCCGCCACCCAGGTACGGTCGGTGGTCTCGAACAGCGCCCCGAGACGGTTGGAGGCGGTCTCATCGGGGCCGAAGACGCGGAAGTTCTCCCGGTTACGGCTCATCACATCGCGCAAGAAGGTGCCCAGTACACGGGTCGCCTCGGCATAGCTGTGGCCCGGCCGCGGCACCGCCACTGCGTAGCCGCGAAACTCAGGCAGGCGCAGCTCACGCAGCAGCGCACCACCATTGGCGTGGGGGTTCGCCCCCATGCGCCGCTCGCCCTTCGGTGCCAGCGCCGCCAGCTCGGGTAACAGCGTTCCGTCGGCGTCGAACAGCTCCTGCGGCCGGTAGCTCTGCATCCACTGTTGCAGCAACTCCACGTGCTCCGGATTGGCTGCCAGCCCGGAGAGCGGCACCTGATGCGAGCGCCAGTAATCCTCGGTCTTCAGCCCATCGACCTCCTTCGGCCCGGTCCACCCCTTGGGGCTGCGCAGGATGATCATCGGCCAGCGCGGCCGCGCAGTATCCCGCTCCTGCCGTGCCCGCCGCTGGATCTCGCGGATCTCCGCCAGCACCGTATCGACGGTGGCGGCCATCGCCTGGTGCATCGCCTGCGGCTCGTCACCCTCGACAAAATAGGGCTTGTAGCCGTAACCATTGAAGAGCTGCTCCAGCTCATCCTTGCTGATCCGAGCCAGCACCGCAGGGTTGGCGATCTTGTAACCGTTCAAATGGAGGATGGGTAGCACCGCACCGTCACTGACGGGATTGAGAAACTTGTTGGAGTGCCAGGCCGCCGCCAGCGGCCCGGTCTCCGCCTCGCCATCGCCCACCACGCAACAGGCGATAAGGTCCGGATTATCGAACACCGCACCATAAGCGTGGGAGACCACATAGCCCAGCTCGCCTCCCTCGTGGATCGAGCCCGGCGTCTCGGGTGCCACATGGCTGGGCACCCCGCCGGGGAAGGAGAACTGGCGGAACAGCCGTGCCATACCCTCCTCATCCTGCGGTACGTTGGGATAGAACTCGCTGTAAGTTCCCTCCAGCCAGGTATTGGCCACCAGCGCCGGTCCGCCGTGGCCGGGACCCGCCAGGTAGATCATGTTGAGCCCATCGCGCTTGATCACCCGATTCATGTGCACGTAGATGAAATTGAGCCCCGGCGTGGTACCCCAGTGGCCGAGCAGGCGCGGCTTGATATGCTCCAGGCTCAGCGGCTGCTTCAGCAGCGGATTATCGAGCAGATAGATCTGCCCCACAGAGAGGTAGTTGGCAGCACGCCAGTAGCGATCGAGCAGGCCGACCGCCTCACTGGAGAGTGGCGTCTGACTGGCGTTCATGGTTCCTCCTTATAACAACACGGCGTCGAAAAACAGGAGAGTGGTCGGACCGCCGAGAGTGCTGCAATCCCATCCCGTTGCATGAATTAAAAACGTAGACCAGCAAGCTGCTGACGTCGACCACACCGGTAATATAAATATACTGGGCGAATAGAAGAACGTCTGAACAGCGGGATAGAAAATAAGAGCAGACAAAAAAACGGGACCCTCAGGTCCCGTTCGTTACTACGACAGCGTATCAGCTACCCGTTCAGCCAAAGACGTCATAGGTGATGTTGTTGAACCAGGAGTGGGCATAGGCCTCCTCCCGTGCCCGCACCTCCATAGAGGCATCCGCAGGGGTCAGGCCACCAGAACCCTTGACCGCCTCGATTTTGCCATCGACATTCCTGTAGACCATGGCTACCGAGATACCATCACCCGGGGCGACAATACTGTAGCAGGTATTGACGTAGGAGGGCTGCGGCGGGTTGATCTCGTTGAGCAGTGCAACGACCGCTGCGGCACACACCTTGGCCTGGGAGTTAGCTGCATAGCCCGACTTGGGCATGGGTGAAGAGATGCTGGCGTCACCGATGACATGCACATTCGGGAGAAGGGCCGACTCGAAGGTCATCTGATCAACCGGACACCAGCCGCTGTCATCAACCAGACCGGCACTAAAGGCGATCTTGCCGGCCTTCTGGGCGGGGATGACGTTGAGCACATCAGCCTTGAACGACTCGATCGTTGCCTGCACAGTGCGGGTGCGAGCGTCGATGCTCTCCACCTTGCCACCCTTTGCCCCGGATACCCATTCGATCATCGAGTTGTCGGTGCCGTAGCCGTAGTACTTCTTCCACGCCGCAGTAAAGAGACCGAATTTGGAGAACTTGTCCTTGGGATCCAGGACGATGATCTTCGACTTCGGCTTGTGGTTCTTCAGGTAGTCGGCGATAAGCGAGACCCGCTCGTAAGGTCCTGGAGGGCAACGGAACGGATTGGGCGGTGGCGCGATAATCACGGTGCCGCCGTTCTTCATCGATTCGAGCTGTTTACGCAGGGTGGCGGTCTGCGGTCCGGCCTTCCACGCATGAGGAATGGTTTCCGCCACATCAGCGTTATAGCCACCAATGGTTTCCCACTTGAAGTCAATACCGGGTGAAACGATGCAGCGATCAAAGGAGAAGCTCTTGCCCCCCTTGGTGGTCACCTTTTGAGCCTTGGCATCAATGTTGCTGACCCAGTCGTGAACCACCTTCACACCATGCGCTTCCAGGCCACTGTAGCCGAAGCGAATCGACTCGATGTCCCGGCGGCCATGAAGCACTTCATTGCTCATAAAGCAGGTGTGATAGTCCTTGTTCGCCTCGATAAGGGTTACCTCGATTGAAGCATCGACCATGCGGATATATTTGGCCGCGGTTGCACCGCCAATCCCGCCACCAACGATGACTACCTTCTTGCTCGCGCCACCGATGACGAAGGGAGAATATCCGAAGGTGCCGATGGCTGCCGCGGCACCGGACATTTTAATGAAATCTCTACGATTAATATTTGACATATTCTTACTCCCTCCCGCTTTAGTCGGCTTGGCTAGCGTAGTAGTTGACCAGACGCTCGATGGCTTTCTCCTGCCCAACCTGCTCTACCACTTCATCCAGCTTTTTCTTCATCTTTTTCGGCGCTTCACGCTTGCCGCTCATGTAGTCTTGCAAACTCCAGCGTACATACGGTGACCACTGGCCGGCGAGGATACCGGCATCGTCCTCTTTGGAACGACCCCCATCTTCATGACACTTTTCGCAGCTCTTGTTGTGCAGGATATAGCCACGCTTGGCGGTATTTACATTGAACTCCTGCTTGTGGGCGACAAACTTCTGGGATGAGAAGAAGTCGGCCATGGCCTGGATCTCCTCTTCGGTGTAACCCTTGGCGATGCGGTTCATTACCGTCGGGTTACCTTCATCGTTCTGATAGGCCTGCATGGCATCGATGAAGTAGTCCTTGGAGATCCCCGTAATGGTCGGGGTTGCAGGCCCCTGACTGTTGCCATGGGTGCCGTGGCAACCGGCACAGGTGTTGGCCAGCATTTCACTACTTGGCGTAGCGGCAAAGACCGCACCGCTTAACGCCAAACCCCCTGCAATGAGCACACCCTGTAGGATTTTACTCTGTCTCATGTTGGCTCCTTATTGGTTCTATCATAGTGGTACTGCGTAAACCGGGAGTACCGACCCGGAAATTCCCCATTCATCCTGAACTGTCCGGCTATAGACGCACGCACTGCCTAGGTTATCCGGCTAGCGATCACCTCAAGTGTAGTCCAAAGCCTTGTCCAATCCATTTCTTTAATTTTTCGTCACACCGGGACTTCAGAGCTGTATGTCCTCCAGCGGCGGATCCGGCTGCCGGTGGGCGATACCCTGATGACAATCGATACAGGTCTGACCCTTCTCCAGTGCCGAGGAGTGCTTGTTTCTGGCGATGCGTGTCTGCAGCTCCAGGTCCATGTTTTGTATATCGTGGCAACCCCGACATTCGCGTGAGTCGGTCGCACGCATTTTGTCCCAAACACGATTAGCCATCTCCCAACGATGTTCCTCGAACTTCTCCTTGGTATCGATGGTACCAATAACATGGTGATAGATATCCTTGGTGGCCACTAGCTTGGACCACACCTTGGGACCAAACTCCTTAGGCACATGGCAGTCGGCGCAACCGGTCTGAACGCCGGAGGCATTATTGAAGTGCGCAGTCGTTTTATACTCTTCGTGATTCCACTGCATAGTATGGCAGGAGGTGCAGAATTCAGTTTTGTTGGTATAGGCAAAGAAACCATTGACCCCACCAAGCACTAACATGCCAGCAACAAACACCGCCAGTAACAGGAGTACTCTTTTCAGTGGAAAACCGCCGGTTCGTCCCGGGCGATTTGCAGTAGACATATAGGCTCAACCTCAAATCTTCATTTTGTCGTCTTCAGACAGTGTTGTAACTGACATTTGCAACAACACCATCGCACCCTCTCTGGCGCGCCATTTTCACCTTTTCCTCATAGGCTGTGCGGAAGAATAAACGCCCTTCCACCCCAAGTCCACAGCTTTAGTACCACTTTCTTACACCTTCTTCACACGCCGCTTATAGCAATTGATTTTTATCAACGAAACCAGTCCGGTTACCACTCCGCTGGAAGCGCATGCGCCTCAAAAGAGCGCTGACTTAAAGCCAGATGCGCGGTTTTTATTATCGTCGCAAAAAAAGGCGTAAGGATAGAAATAGAATCAAAATTTTATGTGAAATTATCGGAGTCAATACAATTGTATTAGAATTTTTTAATAATCTAATTAAGCATGATGCCGATAAGGTGAAAAGCAAGGAGGCACGCGTACCCGATAAACCGCCGCCGAACCTTACACCAAAACGCAGGTTAGGATCACAGATGGCGCCGGACACAATGACTGTTATAACTGCGGCATCGAACAGAAGCAGAGCTAAACTGCCGGAAGTTTGTTCATGACGATAGCACTACTCTACGTGCTACAGGGAAATGCAGTCTGCTCAGAAAATATATCGAAGCTCTGCATTGAGATGGGAGGGGAAACGATGAAAAGGTCAATGCAAAGAGATGCGTCACCCGGTGTTTAACAGCGCCAAACGAAAACGGGATCCGATGAGGATCCCGTTGTCATATGGCGGAGAGGGAGGGATTCGAACCCTCGGTACCCGGTTAGGGTACACACACTTTCCAGGCGTGCTCCTTCAGCCGCTCGGACACCTCTCCAGAAAACTGGTTGTCTTGCCGCCACGATGACCACTCCAGGTTTCGTTACGACGGAGCACACTAGCGAGCCCCCTACCCCGGACTTCCTGCCCGTCACCCCTTTAGGGGCATGCCTTGCGCATTCCCCACTCCGGGCTTACTGCTCACGACCCCATATAGGCCGAGAGGAGGTGCGCAAGATTAAACCAGATGCCGTCGCGGTGCAATACCGGGATTGCTCCGCTGGGGGATGCCGGGGGCATAACTTTGATCCGTGCCTTTACTCCCGATAGCCAAATAGGCTTAAATCAACCCCACACTATTTGAATAAGAACCGTTCTTGCCTTATGTCGACATCCCGAGCCGATCTCATTCCCCTGGAAGAGGCCCATACCCTGGACGGTCTGTTTCGCACCCGGGTACGTTACAGCCCTGACAAAATCGCTTACAGCCATTATGACCGGGAGAGGTCAGCCTGGCATGAGTTCTCGTGGAGAGAGATGGCCACAGAGGTCGCTCGCTGGCAGGCGGGACTACGCAGTCTGGGGTTACAAGCCGGCGAGCGCGTAGCGATGAGCCTGCGTAATTGTCCGCAGTGGGTGATGTTTGAGCAGGCGGCAACCGGGCTCGGGCTGGTGGTCATTCCTCTCTACACCGATGACCGGCCCGATAACATCGCCTTTATCGTCGAGGATGCCGGAGTAAAGCTGCTGCTGGTGCAGGACATTGCACGCTGGAAGCGGCTGGCACCGTCATTCAGTGAGCAGCCTTCTCTCAAGTCGGTAGTGATATTGAATGGTGAGTGCGAAGATCTGACAGAGGAGGATGAGCGGCTGGTCTGCAGCGGCAACCTGTTACCGGAGGGCGAATTTCCCCTGCTTGCCGTCCCCCGTGACCCGCACGCCCTGGCCACCATTGTCTATACCTCGGGCACCACTGGGCGACCGAAGGGGGTGATGCTGAGCCACTACAATATCCTCTCCCTGGCCGCCGCCGCGCTGTCGATGGTGGAGCTGGGCAGCGAAGAGGTGTTTCTCTCCTTTTTGCCGCTGGCACATACTCTGGAACGCACCGGCGGATACTATCTACCGATGATGGCGGGGGCAACGGTCACCTACTCCCGCTCGATCCAGCAGCTGGCGGAGGATCTGCAGATCATCCGTCCCACCGCCCTCATCTCGGTGCCGCGTATCTACGAGCGGGTCTACAACCGCATCACCACCCAGCTGGTCCGCGGGCCGGCACTGCGCCGCTGGTTGTTCCGCGCCGCGGTGGCGGTAGGCTGGCACCACTTCGAGCGGCAGCAAGGCAGACGCCACTGGCACCCCAAGCTGCTGCTTCATCCGCTGCTGCACAGGCTGGTGGCAGATAAGGTGATGGCACGCCTTGGCGGGCGTCTGGACCTCGCCATCAGCGGCGGTGCCGCCCTGCCGCCTGAGGTGGCGCGGGTCTTTATCGGCCTGGGCCTGAACCTGTTACAGGGCTACGGCCTGACCGAGACAAGCCCGGTGATCAGTGTCAACGTTCCGGAGGACAACGATCCAGCCAGTGTCGGCATACCGCTGCCGGGTGTCCAGGTGCGCATCGGCGCCGATCACGAACTGCAGGTCAAAAGTCCGGGGATCATGCTTGGCTACTGGAACAACCACAAGGCGACAGCGGAGATGATCGGCAGTGACGGCTGGCTCAATACCGGCGATCAGGCAGCGATCCGCAACGGTCACATCTACATCACCGGCCGGCTGAAGGATATCCTGGTGCTCTCCAACGGCGAGAAGATCCCGCCGGCAGAGATGGAGATGGCGATCGCCCTCGACCCGCTATTCGAACAGGTGATGGTAATAGGCGAGGGGTGTCCCTATCTGGCGGCGTTAATCGTGCTGGACGCCGAGCAGTGGCCGGAATTCGCCGCCGAGTGCGGCGTCGAACCCGTTGACGCAGCGAGTCTGCAGGACAAACAGGTGATTGCCACAGTGATCAACCGCATCAACGGGCTGCTGCACAACTTTCCCCGCTACGCCCGCATCCGTCGCGTCCATCTGAGTCAGGAGCCATGGGGCATCGATAACGGCCTGTTGACGCCGACGATGAAGATCAAGCGCAACAAGGTGCTGGAGCATCTGAACAAGCAGGTTGCCGCCCTTTACCGGACTGAGTAACCTCCAGAAGCGGTCAGCTATTCCGCCACCGCCTTGTTGATCCCCTCCTCCATCACTTCCAGCAAAAAGCGGATCTGCTCAGGGGTGATCACATAGGGCGGCATCAGGTAGCTGACATTGCCCAGCGGACGCAACAGCGCGCCACGGCTCAGGGCATGGCGGTAGACCCGCAGGCCGCGTCGCTCCTGCCACGGATAGGGCTCGCGGCTCTTCTTGTTCTTGACCATTTCCACCGCCAGCACCATGCCGGTCTGGCGCACCTCAGCCACGTGGGGGTGGTCGTTAAGGTGCGCACTTGCCTCGGCCATTACCCTCGCCAGCTCGCGATTGTTTTCGATCACGTTGTCCTGCTCGAAGATATCCAGCGTCGCCAGCGCCGCGGCACAGGCCAGCGGATTACCGGTGTAGGAGTGGGAGTGGAGAAAGGCGGTGAGCTTTTCGTAGTCGTCGTAGAAGGCCTCGTAGATCCGGTCGTGGGTCACCACCGCCGCCAGCGGCAGGTAGCCGGCGGTCAATCCCTTGGAGAGCAGCATGAAGTCGGGGGCGATGTTCGCCTGCTCGCAGGCGAACATCGCCCCG
>JAPHTQ010000085.1 GCA_026196275.1 Gammaproteobacteria bacterium | reverse complement strand
TTCTCGCAAGAAGACTGGACATCGGCCTGCGCCAGCTGAGCGCATTTGCCAGCACCACCTCGCCTGGCGAGGCCGAGGATGAGTTCATCCTCGATGAAGAGCATGAGGAGGTTTCACAGCCGCTGCAGCGGGCCTTTGATACCATCGTTCTTGAGGTGCAGCGCTCGCTCGACTACTACGAAAGCCACTTTGCGCTGCCCCAGGTGGCGGGACTGGTCATCGCGCCGCTGGAAGAGCCTGTGCCGGGCATGGTCAACCACCTCTCAAACAACCTTGGCGTGCCGGTGCGGATGCTCGATCTCAATGCCCTGCTGCAAAGTGAACAGATCCTCAGTGACAAACTGCAGTCGCAGTGCCTTCTTCCTATCGGCGCAGCACTGCGCGAAAGCGGCAAGGTGCTCTGATGCAACAGATCAATCTCTACCAACCGATACTGCGCAAGCAGGAGAAGGTCTTCTCCCTGAAGACCCTGTTGCAGGGCAATCTAATCATTCTCACTGCGCTGGTCCTTTTTTACCTTGTCACGCTGTACCAGACACACTCGCTGCGCACCCAGCATGAGGCCCTGCAGCAGGAGCGCAGTAAACGCACGACAACCCTGAGCGAGCTGCAACAGCAGTTTCCTGCCAAGGCCAGAGATCCGGCCCTGGGCCAGCAACTGGAGGCTCAACAGGCCCTGCTCAATCACCGTAAACGCCTCCTGCGTGAGTTGCAGCAACAGAACACCGGTGCCGACGGTAACCCGGGCTTTTCCGAGCAGCTCAGTGGGCTGGCGCGCCAGGATGTCGAACAGGTATGGCTGGAGCAGATCAGTGTCAGGGATGGCAAGCAGCTGACCCTGCAGGGCTGGGCCAGTGCGCCGGAGGAGATCCCGCGTCTGATTCAGCGACTGAGCACGGAGCCCTCATTCAGTGGTACCGCCTTTACCCACGTTGAGTTGACCCGCGCGGAAAGCGATGCCGCACTGATCGGCTTCCGCCTGCATACGGATAATGTCGAAGGGGGTAGTGGGCAGTGATAAAAAGCTACTATGAGGCCCTGCAGACCCGCGTCGATTCGTTTTCACTGCGCGAACGGGCGATGATCTTTGTCGCCATCTCTGCGGTGCTCTACCTGCTCTGGGATAACCTGTTGATGGCACCGGTGGAACGGCAGCAGCACGAAATACTGAACCGGATCGAGACTCTGCGCGGCGAGATCAACGCCCTGGACCAGCAGACCGGCGAGGTCATGGCCCGGCACAATACCGATCCCAACCGTGATGACCGTCGGCAACTTGCCGGACTGGCGCAGCAGCTGCAGCAGGTTGACCGCCAGATCAGTGAGCTGGTCAGTGGCCTGATCGAGCCCAATCAGATGGCCAGGATCCTGGAACGGGTTCTGGAAAACCAGCAGGGGCTGCGGTTCATCCGCCTGGAAAACCTGGGCCGCGAGGCGCTGATTGATCTGGGTAGTGAACAGGGCGGCGAGAGCAGCTCCGGGGTCTTCCGGCACACCATGCGCCTGGAGCTGGAAGGGAACTTTAACCAGACCCTTGCCTACCTGCGAGCCCTGGAGACACTGCCCTGGCAGTTCCGCTGGGACGAGGTAAAAATCACCATGCTGAGCTACCCCAACGCCAACATTGTCATCAAGGTACATACGCTCAGTTTGCAGGAGGGCTGGCTCGGTGTGTAATCCATTTCTCCGCCCATTACCGCCGCTTGCGCTGGTCCTGCCGCTGCTGTTAGGCACCGGTTATCTTCAGGCTGAAGAGCAGAGGGATCCGATGCGCCCGCCTGCCGCAGCGAGCACCAGCCAGGTCAGCAAGAAAAGCGTGCAGCACTATCACCTGAGTTCGATCCTGATCTCCCCCAGCCACCGCTCTGCCATTATCAATACCAAACGTGTCAGCGTCGGAGAGCGTATTGATAACGCCAGGGTGGTGGAGATCCGGGGAAACGGGGTCATCCTGTCAGTGGCCGGAAAAACACGTACACTGGCCCTGCTCCCCATCAGCATTAAAAAGCCAGTGGAGGCTTCGCCCCAATGAGTATCGTTACCAGAGCAATGCACCCGATCACCGGCGTCATTCTTGTGCTCCTGCTCAGCGCTTGCAGCAACCCGCCGATAAGAGACAATAATGTCCGCGGTGAGCTGCACGATGCCCTTGAGGTCAAGCCCGATCGCGACACCATACAGACTACCCCGCCTCCGGAGGTCAGTGCCGCGCTGCTGCCACCGGTGCAGCTGCAACTGCCCGGCATCGATGCCGAGGCCGATCTTGAGCAGCGCTTTGATGTCAAGGTACGCCGGGTACCTGCGCGCGACTTTTTCCTCAGCCTGGTACAGAACACACCCTATAACATCATTGTTCACCATGACGTGAGTGGCTACCTCTCTCTGGATCTCAAGAACGTTAGCGTTCGCGAGGTGATGGACGTTGTGCGCAACGTCAATGGCTACGAGTACAAAATCAAGGGCAATAACATACAGGTCTTCCCCAACACCATACACACCCGTATCTTCCAGATTGACTACTTGGCGATGACCCGCTCCGGCCAATCGATCATCACCTCCAAGACCGGGCAGATCTCGTTGTCCGGTAGCGGCACCGGCGACACTCAGGAAAACGGCACCAGCAGCGGTAGCAACAGTAGCTCCATCTCCACCGTCACCGATGCCGACTTCTGGCGTGAACTCAAGGCCTCACTGGAGGTTCTGGTCGGCACCGAGGAGGGGCGCCGTGTGGTGGTCAACCAGCAGACCGGCGTGATCATGGTACGAGCCATGCCGACGGAGCTGAGTGTGGTCGAGGAGTACCTGGACAACAACCAGGCCATCGCCCAGCGCCAGGTGATCCTCGAGGCGCGTATTCTTGAGGTGATCCTGGACGACGGCTTCCAGTCGGGCATCAACTGGGCCGCCCTGCAGGAGTCCGGCGATACCACGATCGTCGGCGGACAGACCGGCGGCGGTTCGATCTTTGATGGCACCGGCTACAGCAACCTGCGCAACAGCAGCGGCATGCTGGATATCGCGACCTCAACAGATGCCCTGAACTCCGCCACCAGCGCCTTTGGCGGTGTCTTCAGCCTGGCCATCGCGACCTCCGACTTTACCGCCTTTATCGAACTGCTGAAAACCCAGGGCGACGTGCAGGTACTCTCCAGCCCGCGGGTCTCCAGCGTCAACAACCAGAAAGCGGTGATCAAGGTCGGCTCCGATGAGTTCTACGTCACCAGCATCGACACCGACACCACCTCGGTCAGCGACACCACCAGTACCTCTGTGGAACTCGATCCGTTCTTCTCCGGCGTTGCCCTGGATGTCACCCCGCAGATCAGCGCCCGGGGTGACATTGTGCTGCATATCCATCCGGCGGTCAGTGAGGTCAGCGAACAGACCAAGACCGTGGTGACCACACAAGGCACACTCACCATGCCCCTGGCGGCAAGCACTATCCGCGAATCCGATACCATTATCCGCGCCGCCAACGGCCAGGTGGTGGTCATTGGCGGCCTGATGCAGAACGCCTCCCAGGATGAGATCGCCTCGGTTCCGCTGCTGGGCGACATCCCGCTCATCGGCGGTCTGTTCCGCCACACCAAGAAAAGTTCGCGCAAGAGTGAACTGGTGATCCTGCTCAAGCCCACCGTGATCGATGTCAACGGCAAGGTCTGGGAGCAGGAGCGGGCACGCTCATCCCGGGCGCTTCGCGGTATGATGCGGGACATGTAGGTATCGCCGTGGCGACATCTGCGGGAAAACAGACGGGAACACTATGTACCTTGAACACTACGGCCTGCGCGAATTCCCCTTCTCCCTGACCCCTGACACCAGCTACTTTTTCGCCTACGGCCACTATCGCGACGCGTTCAATACACTGCTTGTCGCCCTGCAAAATGGTGAGGGGTTCATCAAGGTCACCGGCGAGGTCGGTACCGGGAAAACCCTGTTGTGCCGCAAACTGCTCAATCACCTGGAACAGAAGGGGGGGGGGTTCGTTACCGCCTATATCCCCAACCCCTACCTGACCCCAAACGCCCTGCTCCTGGCCGTGGCCAATGAGCTTGGGCTGGATGTTCCGCGCAATGCCGGTACCCACCGCGCCATGGAGGCACTGAACAACCGCCTGGTGGAGCTCAATGCCGACGGCACACGGGTGGTGCTCTGTATCGATGAGGCGCAGGCGATGCCCGACCAGACCCTGGAGGCACTGCGCCTGATGACCAATCTGGAGACGGAGAAACGCAAGCTGCTTCACGTCGTCCTGTTCGGCCAGCCCGAGCTCAATGCGCATCTGGCCAAACCCTCGGTGCGCCAGCTCAGACAACGCATCACCTTCTCCTATGAGCTGCAACCCATCGACCGGGCCGGTCTCGACGCCTATATCAGCCACCGCCTGCTGGTGGCCGGCAGCAATGGCGAACTCCGTTTCGAGGCCCGGGCACTGCAAGCCCTTTACCGGGGCAGCGGCGGCATCCCCCGCCTGATCAACATCCTCGCCCACAAAGCCCTGCTGCTCGGCTACGGACAGGGCACCCGGCAGATCAAACCGGAGCACGTCAGGCTGGCCATTGCCGATACCGAGGGGGCACGGCCGAGCGGTTTCTGGCATAACAGACGCGCCTCCAGCTGGCTGATAAGTACCCTTCTGGCCCTGCTGTTCGCCCTGATCACCTTTATCGTTCTACGCAGCCAATCTTTTCCGGGAGTTCCCTTATGAGTCTTATCAACCAAATGCTCAGGGATCTGGAGTCCCGGCAGCGCCCCGACACCGATGAGCGCGGGGTGATCGCCGGCATGGGTAACCCGGGCCGGGGCACGTCGCGCCGTGGCCTGCTCACCAGTCTGCTGGTACTTGTTTTTATCCTGGCCCTGGCCACCGCCTACCTGCTGTGGCAACAGAACCTGTCCGTCAATATCGGCGAACCGTCAATCGAACGTCCGGCAACCGCTGCAGCCGTGGAGGCCACTCCGGTAGCTCGGCCACGAACAACGCCGGCGCCTGCCCCGTCCGACGCCGGCGACACGCCCGGCACAGAATCGGACGAACCGACCACGCCGTTATTGGTGGAAAAAGCTCCGGTCTCAGCCGAGACGCCTTCAACAAAGAAGACCCCATCTGTGAGCCATCCGCAGGCTATAGAGAGTGCCCACCGGCGCAGCGACGAAACGGATACCGTTGCGCAAAAGAGACCGGTCCCTGCTGTCAAAACGGCGGCCAGCACGACAGATGAGGAGGAGGCTGGCTCACGTATCGAAAAGCGGCTTCGCCCCATGCGCCCGGAACAGCTGGCCGAACAGCGCTACCAGGCCGGCTACGGGCGACTGCAACAGGGCGACAAACATGGCGCAGAGCTGCAGTGGCAGCAGGCACTGGCGATCGATCCCGCCCATATTGCCGCCCGTGAAGCCCTCTCCGCCCTCTATCTCTCGCAGTCGCGCCGGGTTGAGGCCGCAGAGCAGTTGCAACAGGGTCTACAGCACCACCCGGGACACGGCCAGCTCGCCCTGCTCTATGCACGACTGCAGGTCGAGAACG
>JAPHTQ010000076.1 GCA_026196275.1 Gammaproteobacteria bacterium | reverse complement strand
TGGTGGGATTGCTGCTGGGGGCGATCCTGGGGGGCGCGGCACTGCTGCTGCAAGGGCAGGAGCCGCTGCTCGCCGCGGCGCTGGTGCTGGCGCTCTGGGTGGGCCTGAGCGGGGCACTGCATCTGGACGGGCTGGCCGACAGTGCCGATGCC
This sequence comes from Gammaproteobacteria bacterium, assembly GCA_026196275.1. GTDB lineage: Bacteria > Pseudomonadota > Gammaproteobacteria > Thiohalomonadales > Thiohalomonadaceae > JAPHTQ01. Next base: position 14,009 of record JAPHTQ010000076.1, on the reverse strand, counting down.
TGGGTCGGTGGCCTGGGAGAGCGGGAGCGCACCCTGGCGATCATGAAAGACCCGACCAGCGGCCCCATCGGCGTCACCGTCCTGGTGCTGTTGCTGCTGCTGAAGTTCGCTGCCCTGGTGGCGCTGCTGAAGACGGGAGAGCTGGCTACTCTTATACTCTTGCCGGCACTGGCGCGCAGCACCACCGCCTTGCTGTTTATCACCACCCCCTATGTCCGCGCCGGCGGTATCGGCGAGGCGCTGGCGCAGCACGCGCCGCGTGCCAGCGTGGTTCTTGGCCTGCTCCTGCTTCTGGTGCTTGCGTTATTCCTGCTGCGGGGGAACGGTCTGATAGTGTTACTGGCGCTCTCCGTTGTCTGGTTGTTGCTGCGGCGGGCTGTTATGCGGCGCCTGGGCGGTTTTACCGGTGATGTGGCCGGCGCCCAACTGGAACTGCTCGAGTGTGTCGGCCTGTTGGTAATTGCCCTGTTGAATCCCCAGCTCTGATATACGGAAGCTCTTGACCCATGAAAAAACAACCGCAGACGCCGCCATGGATGGCGGTGGTAGACAATGCAGGGAGCATATTGTCCAGGCGCAAAGGCGCAGAGGTTTTCCTTCATTCTGTTGCAGACTGTTGGATTTACAGACTTTGCGCCTTCGCGCCTTTGCGGTAAAAAAACCGGACAGAAATTATGCAGACAGAATCGACACCCCAAACCATCTATCTGAAGGACTACACCCCATACCCCTATGCGGTCGAGTCGCTCGACCTGCACTTCGCGCTGGATGAGTCGGCTACCGAGGTGACGGCCAGGCTGCAATTGCGGGCCAAAGATGGGGCCGGTGAGTTGCGGCTGGAGGGGCAGGAGCTGGAGCTGCTGGCGCTGCGCATCGACGGCAGGGAGGTGGGCGCGGATGAGTACACGGTCGATGGGGAGTCACTGACGCTGCACCACCCGCCGCAGCGCTTTGCGCTCGAGGTCGTCACCCGCATCGACCCCTCGGCCAATACCGCGCTGGAGGGACTCTACACCTCCGGCGGCAATTTCTGTACCCAGTGTGAGGCGGAGGGTTTTCGCAAGATCACCTATTACCCCGATCGTCCCGATGTGATGACGGTCTTCACCACCACCCTCGTCGCCGACAAGCAGAAATATCCGGTGCTGCTCGCCAATGGTAACCCGGTTGAGCGGGGGGAGCTCGACGGCGGCAGGCACTTTATCGCCTGGCACGACCCTTTCCCCAAGCCCTGTTACCTCTTCGCCCTGGTGGCAGGGGATCTGGCCTGCGTCGAGGATCGCTTTACCACCATGAGCGGCCGCGAGATCACGCTGCAGATCTATGTGCAGCACGGTAATGAGGAGAAGACTGCTCATGCCATGACCTCGCTGCAAAAGGCGATGGCCTGGGATGAGCAGCACTACGGTCGCGAGTATGACCTCGACATCTACATGCTCGTCGCGGTGGATGACTTCAACATGGGGGCGATGGAGAACAAGGGGCTCAATATCTTCAACTCCCGCTTCGTGCTGGCCAAACAGGAGACCGCCACCGATGCCGACTTCGAGGGCATCGAGAGCGTGATCGCCCACGAATATTTCCACAACTGGTCGGGCAATCGCGTTACCTGTCGCGACTGGTTCCAGCTGAGTCTGAAAGAGGGATTCACCGTCTTTCGCGATCAACAGTTCTCCGCCGATATGAACTCGGCGGCGGTCAAACGTATCGACGATGTCACCCTGCTGCGCAGCCACCAGTTCGCCGAGGATGGCGGGCCGATGGCCCATCCGGTGCGTCCCGACTCCTATGTGGAGATCAACAACTTCTACACCCTCACTGTTTACGAGAAGGGGGCGGAGCTGATCCGCATGCTTCACACCCTGCTTGGTGCCGAGGGCTTTCGCAAGGGCAGCGACCGCTACTTCGAGCTCCACGACGGACAGGCGGTGACCTGCGATGATTTCATCCGCGCCATGGCCGAGGCCAACGACCGTGATCTCTCGGCCTTCATGGGCTGGTACAGCCAGGCGGGCACACCACAGCTGACGGTGCGGCGCGAGTATGATGAGGTGAGCCGTAGCCTCACCCTGCGCATCGCTCAGTACACGCCAGCGACACCGGGGCAGGAGCAGAAGGTGCCGCTGCTGATCCCCCTCACCACCGCGCTGCTCGACCGCGACGGTAACGCCTTGCCGCTGAAGCTTGCCGGCGAGTCGGAGGCGCCGCCGGAGCGGGTTCTGCTGCTGGGCGAGGCCGAGCAGAGCTGGACCTTCCGCGATGTGCCGGCCGATGTGGTGCCCTCACTGCTGCGCGGTTTCTCCGCCCCGGTGAAGGCCGACATCGACTACCGCGATGAGGAGCTGGCCTTTCTCATGGGCCACGATAGCGATCCCTTCAACCGCTGGGATGCCGGCCAGCAGCTGGCACTTAAGGTACTGCTTGAGCGTTATGCGGCCCTGCAGCGGGGTGAGCAATCCGTCTCCGCGGCAGGCCTGAGCGAGGCCTTCGCCCATACCCTGGACGATAGCGCACTCGATCCGGCGCTGGTGGCCGAGGCGCTCACCCTGCCGCAGGAGTCCTACGTGGCCGAGTTTATCGAGGGGTGTGATCCACAGTTGTTGCACCAGGCGCACCGCAGCCTGCAGCAGGAGTTGGCCGCCGCGCACCGTGCCGCGCTGCTCCAGACCCTGCAGGTCAATCGCGACAGCGGCGAGTACCGCATTGATGCCGCGGCAGTGGCCCGGCGTCGCCTGAAGAACCGCTGTCTGCACTATCTGATGCTGCTCGGGGATGAAACCATTGGCGCCGAGTGCCTGGAGCAGTACCACGGGGCCGACAACATGACCGATGCGATGGCTGCGCTGAGCGCACTGCTGCACAACGGTCATGCCGCTGCGCAGGCCGCCGTGGAGGATTTCTACCTCCGCTGGAGGGAGGATGCGCTGGTGCTGGACAAGTGGTTTGCCCTGCAGGCCTCCTCACCGCAGCCCGAGACGTTCGAGCGGGTGCGTGCGCTGGCGGAGCATGCGGACTTCCATATCCGTAACCCGAATCGCGTGCGCGCGCTTATCGGTGCTTTCGCCATGCGTAATCCGGCAGGTTTCCATCGTGCCGATGGCGCGGCCTACCGCTTTCATGCGGACTTTCTCATGCAGTTGGACAGCCTCAACCCGCAGGTGGCGGCCCGCCTGCTGACCCCGCTGACCCAGTGGCGGCGTTATGATGTGTTGCGGCAGGAGAGGATGCGCGCCGAGCTGCAACGTATCCTCGACAGCGGCAAATGCTCGAAGGATGTCTATGAGGTAGTGAGCAAGAGTCTGGCGTGAGGGGTGAGGAGTAAGGAGGGAGAGGGGAAGCAGCCTCACCCCTCACCAATATAAAACTCGTGATGGTTCTTGCCGTGACGCTTGGCGTGGTACATCGCGTTGTCGGCGTAGTCGAGTAATTTTTCTGGCGCCTCGCTGTCATCCGGATAGAGGCTGATGCCGATACTGGTGGTGATGTGTGCCTCCTGACCGTCCAGTGTGTAGGGTTTGGCGATCTCCTCACCGATCTTGTTGGCGATACGGATCACGCTGTGGCGGTTGTCGATCTCCGGCAGCACTATAGTGAATTCATCGCCGCCGAAACGGGCAACGGTATCGGTGGCACGTAGACAATCCTCCAGTCGTTGCGCCACCTGTCGCAGCATCTCATCCCCGGCGTTATGGCCAAGGCTGTCGTTGACCTCCTTAAAGCCATCCAGGTCGAGAAACATAACCGCCACCTGGCGCTGTTCCCGTTTGGCCTGAGCCAGTGCCTGCCTCATTCTGTCGTTGAACAGAATGCGGTTGGGCAGATGGGTCAGTTGATCGTAGTGGGCGAGGTATTGCAGTCGCTCTTTATTCTCTTTCTCAGAGGTGATGTCGGCAAAGATCGCCACGTAGTGGCTCAGCTTTCCCTGCTTATCGTGAACCGCGGCAATCGACAGCCACTCCAGGTAGTTTTCGCCGCTCTTCCTCCGATTCCAGATCTCACCCTGCCATCGTCCATAATTCCGCAGCTCCTGCCACATCTGTTCATAAAAATCGGCTCCGTGGATGCTTGACTGCAACAGCTTTGGCGTGTTGCCGATCGCCTCCTCCTCGCTGTAACCGGTGACCTCGCTAAAGGCACTGTTGACGTTGATGATGGTGCCGTCCGGGGCGGTGATCAGCACTGCTTCCTTGGCGTTATCGAACACCTTTGTCATCAGCTTCGAGACCAGGTTGCTGTTATGCCTCAGTTCATCGTGCAGCGTGTTGGCCAGGTTGCGCAACTGCCCGGCCAGCACCACCAGCTCATCATACTCACCAACATGGATTGGCCCGGATTTGAGCAGCAGACGCTTGGCGCTGAGGTGCATCTTTTCGTGGATATCCCCGATACGGATGAACGTCTCCGCACCGGCAAGGTAGGGATTGTCGATGCCGTGATACCAACGGCCAAAGTGGCATAACCGGTGGGGTGTTTCGCCCACCTCCTCGCTATCGGGAGGCAGGTGGCAGATCAGGGCGCGATTGATCCGGGCGAGCCAGCGGGCGTGATCCTCCACCGCTTTATCCAGTTCGCTGGCGTATTGCTCAAGCTCATTTGTCGTCAGCGCCTGGAAAAGGCTACGGTACATGTCGGCACCTGTTAGTGAGATTTTTTTCATTATGTAACCAGTGTCGGTTTTCTACCAGCATCACAGCATTACAGCACCTCAGCCTATGATGTAGGCCTCCAGATCCTCTGCCGATGTCAGCTCCTCCTCACTGATGGCGAAGCTGCATACGGCGATCCCTGACTGACGCACTGTTTCGTCATCACCGCTGAGCAGCGGATGCCATTCAGGGAGCGGGCGCCCCTCGGCCAACAGCCGATAGGCGCAGCTCTGTGGCATGAAATAGAGCCCGTCGATGTTTTCCCGGGTGATCTGCACGCAGTCGGGTACCAGGCGGGTGCGTTCAGTGTAGACGCTGCAGCGGCAACTATTGAACTCCAGATAGCGGCAGGCCACAGCCGTGGTGTAGAGCTCACCGCTCTCATCGTCTTCCAGCTTGATGAGGCAACAGCGTGCGCAGCCGTCGCACAGGCTTTCCCACTCCTTGCGGCTCATCGCCTTAAGGGATTTTTCCTCCCAGAAACGGCCCACACGCTAGCCCCGGATCGCCCTGTCCATCTTCGCCTCGGCCAGTTGCCACTCCTCCTTGACGTAGCCGCCCTGGGCCATCAGCTCCATCAGGCCGTAGGCCAGCTGGCGGGTATCGGGCTCCATCTCCTTGAGTTTGGCGAGCAGGTAGTTGTGACCGCCCTGAGGAATGGCCAGGGTCTTCACCAGTGCATAGAGCAGCAGTGACTGGCCGGAACGGGGATCCTGTTCGATGCGGGCAAGGGTTTCGTGGATCGGGGTGAAATCCATGGAATGGGCCTTCTTGGGGAAAAATTGGAGCTATTGTACGTCAAATCTCTGCTGACTGCCGCAGGTGAGGGAAACCGTTGGATAAAGCGACGTATGGCTCGTACCCTCACGCGATAAACTTCTCCAACTGAACCGGATCCAGCTGCTGCTCCAGCAGATCGGCCAGTCGATCGATCTCGCTTTCGCGCAGGGCGTGATAGTCGATGGCCTGCTGTTCCCGCAGACCGGCCCACTGCAGCAGGGCATTACACGCCTCGGGGCGTTCGAACAGACCGTGCAGGTAGCTGCCGAGCACCTGCCCATCCTCGCTGAGGGCGCCGTCCATGCCGCTCGCCAGTTGCACCAGCGGCCGTCGCAGGGCCAGGCCTTCACTGTGGCCCATGTGGATCTCGTAGCCCTCCACCGGCGCATCGCCCAGGGTGAGGGTGCCACTGACCCGCCTGAGCTGTTTCTCACTCTCCAGGGTGGTCTCCAGCGCCAGCAGCCCCAGCCCGGTGCTGCTGCCAGGCGTATCCTCCAGCCCCTGTGGGTCGTGGACCGCTGTGCCCAGCATCTGGTAGCCACCGCAGATGCCGATCACTTTGCCGCCATAGCGCAGGTGGCGCTGAATTGCCGATTCCCAGCCGTTGTCACGTAGCCAATCGAGGTCGGCGCGCACGTTCTTGCTGCCGGGGAGGATGATGAGATCCGCCGGCGGAGGGCGCTTGCCACTGCCGACAAAGTGCAGGTCAACATTCGGGTGGAGGCGCAGCGGGTCGAGGTCGGTGTGGTTGCTGATGCGCGGCAGCACCGGCACCAAAATCTGGAATTTGTCCCGGTCGGTCTGCACGGTGTCCTGCGGTACAGCATCCTCCGCCTCAAGGTGGAGGTCATGCAGGTAGGGCAGCACCCCCAGCACCGGCTTGCCGGTATGTTGCTCCAGCCAGTCGAGTCCGGGCTGGAGCAGGGCGATGTCGCCGCGGAAGCGGTTGATAATAAAGCCCGTGACCCTCGCCCGCTCGTTCTCCGAGAGCAGCGCCAGGGTGCCGACGATCTGGGCGAATACGCCCCCCTTGTCGATATCCGCCACCAGGATCACCGGGCACTCGACCGCCTCGGCAAAGCCCATGTTGGCGATATCCCCTTCGCGCAGATTGATCTCCGCCGGACTGCCCGCCCCCTCAACCAACACCAGTTCGTACTGCTCGCTAAGCCTCATGTGGGAGTCGAGGACTGCCGCCATCGCGGTGCGCTTGTAGTGGTGGTAGTCCTGCGCCGGCATCTGCGCGAGCGCCTTGCCGTGGATAATCACCTGCGCCCCCATATCGCTGGAGGGCTTGAGCAGCACGGGGTTCATGTCGGTATGCGGCTCCAGTCCTGCCGCTTGCGCCTGCACTGCCTGAGCCCTGCCGATCTCGCCGCCATCCTCGGTGACCGCGCTGTTGAGTGCCATGTTCTGCGGCTTGAACGGTACCACCTTCACCCCGCGGCGGGCGAACAGCCGGCACAAGCCCGCCACCACCGTGCTCTTGCCGGCGTCGGAGGCGGTGCCCTGGATCATGAGGGTCTTCGTCATGGGTGGGGATCGTAGTGGAAAACTGGCTAACCGCAAAGGCGAAAAAAGATCTCAACGCAAAGCTTACCGCATCCTGCTCACGCTCCTCACCTACATCCGTGTAGGTGAAGGCGCAAAGGCCGCAAAGGTTCTTTGGTTGTCTATCCGTAGGGCTGAATAATCGGCAATTTTCCTTCGGATCACTGCACGGGCCAGATAAAAGCGAGCCTTGCTTTGTTTTTCTTTGCGTCTTTGCGCCTTTGCGTTAATGCCTTTGAATTTAAGGCATAATACCGCCTCATTGTTAGATAGCAGGTTTGCATGACCACGGCGATTGTCATCATTGTGGCGGTGTTGCTGGATCTGTGGCTGGGCGAGCCGCGGCAGCACCATCCGCTGGCGCTCTTTGGCCGCTATGCCGAGCGTATCGAAGCGCGGTTGATTGGTGTCTCTGACGCGGGACAACGGTTGCGCGGCGTGGCGGCAGTGTTGCTGGCGATCCTGCCGTGGGTAGTTCTGAGTGCGCTGCTTCTGTTTTTGCCCGGGGTGGATCTGCTCGTCTCGGTGCTGCTGCTCTATCTGGCCATCGGCGGTAGCTCCCTGGCGCAGCATGGTCGGGCGGTGGCGGCGGCGCTGGCGGAGGGGAACCTCGACCTGGCCCGCAAGCGGGTGGGGGAGATCGTCAGCCGCGAGACCGATACGCTGGATGAGGAGGGGGTCTCCCGTGCGGCGGTGGAGTCGGTGCTGGAGAACGGCAACGATGCGCTGTTTGGTACCATCTTCTGGTTTGTGTTGCTGGGCGCCCCTGGAGTCGTACTGTTTCGCCTGAGTAATACCCTCGATGCGATGTGGGGCTATAAGAGCGAGCGCTACCACGTCTTCGGCTGGGCTGCAGCGCGTCTCGATGACCTGCTCGGCTGGCTGCCGGCACGCCTGACCGCGCTGGCCTACCTGCTGGTGGGGGATACCGTTCGTGGCTGGCGTTGCTGGCGACAGCAGGGGGGGCAGTCCGACAGCCCCAATGCCGGGGTGGTGATGGCCAGCGGCGCGGGGGCGCTCGGTGTGCAGCTGGGCGGTCCCGCGGTTTATCACGGTGAGTTATGCGAGAAGCCGCTGTTGGGGGAGGGGGTGCCGCCGCAGGGAGCGGATATTGCGCGGGCCATCAGCCTGGTGCAGCGCGCCCTGCTCCTGTGGCTGGTGACGATTTTGATGATGGGGATAGCCCTTTGAGGCCGTTACATCACGGTGGCCGGCTGCGTGAGGCGGCATGCCGCTACGCCATCCCGCTGGATGGGTGGCTCGATCTCTCTACCGGCATCAATCCACTCGGCTGGCCGGTGCCGATGCTCTCCGCCGATTGCTGGCAGCGTCTGCCGGAAGAGGATGACGGCCTGGAGCAGACAGCCGCCGCATACTATGGCAGTGACGAGCTGCTGCCGGTGGCCGGCTCGCAGGCGGCGATCCAGGCCCTGCCACGCTTGCGGATGGCGGCACGGGTCGGCATGCTCTGGCCGAGTTACGCCGAACATGCGGCGGCCTGGCGGGCGGCAGGGCATGAGGTGGTCGAGCTGCGTGCCGATGCAATCGAGCGAATGCTGCCGCAGCTCGATGTGCTGTTGCTGGTCAATCCCAACAACCCCACCGGAGAGTGCTTTACCCTGGCGCAGTTGCTGGCCTGGCGCCAGGCACTGAGCGCACGGGGCGGCTGGCTGGTGGTCGACGAGGCCTTTGTCGATGCCACGCCGGAGCGGAGTCTGGCCCACCATGCCGGGGAGGAGGGGTTGGTGGTGTTGCGCTCACTGGGCAAGTTTTTTGGTCTGGCCGGGGTGCGGGTGGGTTTTGTTTTTGCCTGGCCCGGGCTGCGGCAGCGGCTGGCTGCGTTACTCGGTCCCTGGTCAGTGAGTGGCCCCTCGCGCGAGGTGGCCAGGCTGGCCCTCGCCGACATACCGTGGCAGGCGACAAACCGCGCCGGCTTGCAGCGCGATAGTGAGCGGTTGCACATACTGCTCGCTTCACACGGCCTGACGCCAGCCGGTGGTACGGCCCTGTTCTGCTACTGCCAGAGCGAGGCCGCCGCCGGGCTGCACGAGGCGCTGGCGCGGCAGGGGATCCTGACACGCCTGTTTCACGATCCTGCTGCCCTGCGCTTCGGCCTGCCTGGCAGCGATGAGGAGTGGCGGCGATTGGCGTGCGGACTCGCCGCGGTGCTGACTACAACGACACAAAAGGCGGTTCAATGTTGAAACCACTTCTCCTGCTGGCCACCCTTCTTTTCACCCTGCCGCTGTCGGCGGCGATAAGCGTGGAGGACGATAGCGGGCGCACCGTCGCACTGTCGGTGCCGGCGCAACGTATCATCAGCCTTGCCCCCCATATCACCGAGCAGCTCTTCGCTATCGGTGCGGGGGAGCAGATTGTCGGTGCGGTGGAATATAGCGACTTCCCGGAGCAGGCCCAGACGATCCCCCGTGTAGGCGGCTACAGCCAGCTTGACCTGGAACGTATCCTCGCCCTCGAACCGGAGCTGGTGGTGGGCTGGCAGAGCGGCAATGACCCGCGTCAGCTGGAGCGGCTGGAACAGCTGGGACTCACGGTCTATCGCAGCGAGCCACGCGCGTTGCAGGCGATCGCTGCGAGTATGCGCCGCCTTGGTGTTCTGAGTGGTCGTACGGAACAGGCCGAAGCAGAGGCCACTCTCTTCATGCAGAAACTGCAGCGGCTGGCAGCGATGAACCGTGACCGGCCCGCGCGGCGTGTTTTTTATCAGATCTGGAACCGGCCGCTGATGACCATCAACGGCGAGCACCTGATCGCGGATGTGATCCGTCTGTGTGGCGGCGAGAATGTATTTTCCGATCTGCCGGTGCTGACACCGAAGATATCAACAGAGGCGGTGCTGGCTGCCGACCCGGATATGATTATCGCCAGTGGCATGGGTGAGGCACGCCCGGAGTGGCTGGACGAGTGGCGGCGCTGGGAGCAACTCAGCGCGGTGCAGGAGCAGCAGTTGCACTTCATCCCTCCTGATCTGCTGCAACGGGCCACCCCTCGCCTGCTGCTGGGGGCGGAGCAGATGTGCGGCATGATCCGCGATGCTTCACTTCCCGGAGGTTCACCCTAGAACCTTCTTTAGCTGCCCTTCACCCAATTGTCATCGGCCTTTCTTCGACGCTTCATAAACCGGCGCTAGATTGGGGCACGAACTTCCAGACAAGCGGGTGTGCCGATGAACCGTACCGAGTTTGACCAAAGCTATAACCCTTTTCGTCTCGACGATCTGCTGTTTACCGCGTTGCCCAATCCGGTGCGCAAACCGCTCCTCGTGCTGAGCGAGAGGCTGCTGGGACTGGATCGCCTGGCGCGGGGCTATGAGCAGCTGACCGAGTGCGATACCCCCGATGTGTTTGCTGCACAGGCGCTGCAGTACCTGAATGTCGCACCGCGGGTAGTTGGTGGTGACCTGGCGCACATACCTTCAAGTGGCCCGGTGGTGGTAGTGGCCAACCATCCCTTTGGCGGCATGGAGGGGGTGGTTATGACACTGCTGCTGCGCAGTGTTCGTCCCGATGTGCGCATCATGGCCAACAGTTTGCTCAAGCGTATTCCGGAGCTGGATGAGACCATCATCGGGGTCAATCCCTATGGGCACCGGGGGGCAGTGAAGAAGAACATCGCCCCGCTGCGCGAGGCCTTGCGCTGGCTGAAAAGCGGCGGACTGCTGCTGGTCTTTCCCGCCGGGGATGTCTCCCGCTTTCATCCGCAGGATCTGACGATACGTGATAGCCGCTGGGACGCTACCATCGCCTGGCTGGTTCGCGCCAGTCAGGCGCAGGTGGTGCCGGTGCACTTCAGTGGGCGTAATAGCCTGCTGTTCCACAGTCTCGGCCTTCTCCACCCGCTCCTGCGCAGCCTGATGCTGCCGCGGGAGCTGGACAACAAGCGCGGCCGCGCCATCGAGTTGCATATCGGCGACGCTATCAGTCTGCGACGTCTCGTTGGCAAGGGAAATGATGATGAGATCGCCAAGTACCTTCGCCTCCATACCTGCATGTTGCCCCGACCTGCAGAGAAAGCTGCCGAGGCAGCCGACGCTCAAGCAGCTGAGTTAGCCGCACTCGCCCCGGCTGTCGATTCCGCGCTGCTTGCTGCCGAGGTGGCGGCACTGCCGGCGGGCCAGCGCCTGGCCGAAAGCGGCGACCTGAAGGTCTTTTATGCCCGCTCCAACCAGCTCCCGTGGCTGCTGCAGGAGCTTGGTCGGCTGCGCGAGCTGACTTTCCGCGATGTGGGCGAGGGCACCGGCAAGGCCAGCGATATCGATCTTTACGACAGCTACTACCTGCACCTTTTCATCTGGAACGCAGAGAGTCGTGAGGTGGTGGGGGCCTACCGGCTCGGCCTGGCCGATGAGATCACGCAGAAGTACGGTAAGAAGGGGCTCTACAGCCATTCACTGTTCCGCTACAGTAAACGCCTGCTCAGGGCGCTCAACCCTGCCATCGAGCTGGGACGCTCCTTCGTCCGTCCCGAATACCAGCGCAGCTTCACGCCACTGATGTTGTTGTGGAAGGGGATTGGCCAGTTTGTCGCCCACCACCCGCACTATGCGGTGCTTTTCGGCCCGGTCAGCATCAGCAACGACTACAGCTCCACCTCACAGCAGCTGCTGATCGATTTCCTCCGCGCCAACAATTACGACGAACGGTTGAGCCGCCACATCCGCCCGCGCAAACCCTATCGCGGCAGTCTGCGCCCGGTCTGGCGCAAGGCGGACCTGGCGGGCATGGGCACCATCGACGAGGTCTCCGAGCTGGTCTCCCTGCAGGAGAGCGGCGGAAAGGGTGTGCCGATCCTGATCAAGCAGTACCTCAAGCTGGGTGGGCGGATGCTCGGCTTCAATGTGGATAGGTCATTCAACGACTGCATCGATGGCCTGATCATGGTCGACCTGCGCCAGACCGATGAGCGGGTGCTGCAGAAGTACATGGGCAAGGAGGGGGCGCAGGCGTTTCTTGCGGGGCATTCAGGACCGGGCGGTGAATCCCGGCACATGGGCTCCGAGTCAGCTTGATGTTTGCCACAAAGTGCGCTGAGTGGGCCTCTGTGCACTCTGTGGCTGAGCTTATAGGACCGTGCCCACCGAGACTTCAACTGCCACGTAGCTTCGCAATGTGACATGAATACTCATTATCGTCAGTGGCATGGGTGCAGCGCTTCCCGAGTGGTTGAATGAGTAGAAGTGCAGTGAGCAAACTCACCGAGGTCTTACTCCGTTGGCCGGATCGGAACCATAATGTGTGCATACGGGGTATCGCGCCACATCACATAGGGGCCGCCGTTGTAAGGGTTGTCCGATAAACCCTTGAGTGCCTCCCGGGGGACGACAATCATCAGGTGAGGTCCCTCCTGAACCCAGACATCCCCATTGTTAGGGTCGGTGGCGGCCGGATTGGAGTTGCTCACATGCGCATCGCCCTGAAGCATGTAGGAGATGCCTGTGCTGTCGGTACTAAAATCCGCACCGGCACCAGCAGCGGCCATCAGCTGTTTCCAGACCTTGTCGTTGCACATTGGATGGTTATCGCCGGGGCCGATGCCCGGCATGCAGGTCCAGCCATTGCTGCCTGGCCGTAGCACGGTACCGTCGACATCTACGATTGTGGCCTCGTGACTGATGGCGGGGTGCGCCGCAAGCTGGGCGCGAGCGATCTTGCTGGCAGCCGGCTCAGCGGCGATGGCAATGGTGGTGACGGAGCTGAGCAGGACAGTAAGGATAACAGGCAGGTTACGCATGGTGGCGTCCTCCGTGTTCATACTGCAGGGGAGAGGAGTCCGACAGTGCCGTTGCCGGCACAGTCGAATGCTAGAGGTTAAACTTTAGCTTATTAGTCGGGTATTGCAAGGGCGCGCAGTGGCCGTACTACGCTGATGTTTCCAGGTATCAGTCGAGCCGGGCTGCGATCGCGCGAAGTCTGGGCACTGTCAGCCCCGCCTCGTCGGCAAAGCCGAGATTGCGTTTGAGGCGCGCCGGGGCGGAGCGTCCCATGCACTTGTGGCGCAGATCGCCCTCGATGCCCTCGACCATGCCTGCGGTCAGCTTCTCCCGATCCAGCTCCTTGCCGATGAGCAGGAACTGGATGTCCATTACCTCGTCGGCGATCTCGCGGGCATGTGCCTGGTGTTCGCTCCACATCACCTCAACGTCTGTGCCCGGCGGCAGCTCCAGGCCGGTGATGTTGGTGGTGAGGATATAGACGTTCTTGCGTACCAGCTCGTACTCGATGTCGGCGTGGCTGCCCACCTCCCAGGTGGGGATGTCCAGAGTGGCGAGGGCCTTTTCCAGGATCGGCGCACCGACGCCGTAGGTGGGAGAGGGGATGAGCACCTTGTAGTCCTGACCCTTCTTTTTCTCGAACCAGACGGCGATAACCGTCGGTTCCTGTAGGTCGTGGGCCTCCCAGTCGCGGGGCAGCAGCTCGTTCTGCAATAGGGCGATGCAATCCTCCCAGGCGGAGGGGATCTTATCCAGCACCGGGTGGAGGTCGGCCTCGCCCACAGCCACCAGTACCAGTGCCGGGGCGGTCAGCGCCCTGGCCATTTTCTCCATGTCGGTGTGACGGTTGACCGGAAAGACCGGGTAACCCAGTTTGAGAAAACCGCGGGTAAAGACGCCGGACATCTCCCCGGTGCCGATGACGACGATGGGATCGTTCATAATTCGCTCCTAGTGGATTTTAATTGTTGCCACAGAGGGCACAGAGTGCACTGAGGTGGGACTGGCCGGAAAGTGAGTGTGCTGACCAGGTTGTCACGGTTCGCAAGTGATGAAACATTCTCAGTCAACATTGCTGAAGGCTCGAAGGATCTGTTTTGCTCAGTGGTCTCTGTGCCCTCTGTGGCTTTAATTCAATTTTCTGATTTCCATGCGTAGCTCCGACTGCTGTTCGATGAAGCGGAACAGTCGGTCTTGTCGGGTTTATCGGATTGCGCGAAAAACCCCGCCGTTCAGGGCGGGGATGGATAGCGCGGACACGCTAGTGCCCTGATGGTTAGTTGGGTGTTTGCTGTTGCTCA
>JAPHTQ010000079.1 GCA_026196275.1 Gammaproteobacteria bacterium | reverse complement strand
TAAAGGGACTATGGTGTGATGGCTTTACACCAACCAGGCGCACGATAAGACGCGCCAGATGTGAAAAGATCCACACCACCGGATAGAATAACAGTGAGAATAGATGCAGGGGGAAGATGATACGCGGGGCCAGCTGATCGGCCTTCTGTTGATAGACACTTTTTGGCACTACCTCACCGAAGATTAGAAACAACGGCGTGTAGAACAGGAAGGCGATCAGGTCGCCATAACGTCCAAATAACTGGATCATCAGCAGGGTACCGAGTGTTGTCAGCGCCACCAGTGAGACATTGGTACCAACCAGCGTGGTGCCAAGCAGTACCTCGGGTTGTTCAAACATCTTCAATACCCGCTTCGCACCCTTATGCCCCTTGCTGGCAAGGTGGCGCAGCTTGAGCTTGTCGGCGTTTACCAGCGCGATCTCGGAACCAGAGAAAAATCCCTGCGCAAGCAGCAACAGCACCATCACCAACAGGATCAACAATGTCGTCATGACTTATCCTCCGGCGATTCTTCCGCTGACTCAGCCATTTCATCGCCATCTTCTTCCGAGCTTGCTTCTTCTCCTCTCTGGTCAGCCGTTAACAATGGATGTGATGCCGGCATTGCCCGCAAGGTGGCGATACGGTGCCCGTCAACCGAGATGACCTGCAGGCGAATGCCCTCGACGATCACCTCGTCGCCCGCCTGTGGCGGGCGGTCAAGGTGGCGGAGCACCACACCACTAATGGTGGTCATGCGCCGGTCGATAAGGCCAAAATTGGAGATGGCATTGAAATCACTCAGCTTCATCCCGCCATCGACCTCATACACCCCCTCTTCAGGTTCGGTGAAGAGTTCCCTGAGCGGTTCCTCTCCGCTGGCATGGCCAAAAATAAAATTGACCAGTCCCTTCAGAGTGATAAGCCCATCCACGCCACCAAACTCGTTCAACACCACGGCGGCCTGGGCGTTGTGCTGTAGAAAGAACTCAAACATCTCATCGACCTTCTTGGTCGGCGGCACCATAATGACCGGATGCAACAGCGCCTCCAGCTGCAGGGCCGCAAAGTCAACATCCTCCAGCGCCATCTGCATCAACTCTTCAGCGTGGAGCATGCCGATCAGGGTATCGCGATGACCGCTATAGACCGGGATACGGCGATGGCGTAACCGCCGCACCTGCTCCACTACCTCCGGGACACTGAGCTCACCACTAATGAAAGCGACACGGGTGCGAGGGATCATGATCTCCACTACCTCGGTAGAACCGGCGGCGAGAAGGTTGTCGATAAGTATCCGTTCGGTGGCATGGAGCTCACCATGCTCCACCACCTCATCTACCAGACTTCTGAACTCATCAACCTGGAGGATGTTTTCCGGTCTCTTCTCCGGCCCCACGATAAGCGTTGTCACCCGCTCGGAAAGCAACCTCACCGACCAGCGAAACGGTGCAACCAGACGTATCCAAAGCGCCATGGGCGCAGCGATCACCCGGGTACTAAGTGCAACAGGATTGGTCACTGCAATGGTCTTGGGCGTTACCTCACCAACCAGCAGCAGCAGCGGTACCATGATGAGTATATTAAGCAACACCACCTGCTCGTCACTGTAGAGATGAACCAATATGGCGGTCATATTGGCCGCGGCGGCAACGTTGATGATCTCGTTGCCGCAGAGAATGGAGATGATCAGGCGGCGCGGTTGATCCAGCAGCGCGTGCAGGGTATCGGCCCGCGGATTACGGCTTCGCCGCAACTCTCTCAACTCCAGTCGCGACAGAGAGAAGAGCGCCGTCTCCGAGCTGGAGAAGAAGGCCGATCCGATGAGCAACAGGCACTGCAGTGTGAGGCGCAGCACCATCTCCGGTTCAGCCAGACGTGCCGGATCGAAGGCGAGTAGCGTCACCATCGCCTGCCAGAGGTTTGTGATTTCAAGAATAATGGCGTCCATCATTCCTCGCCGTCCTGAACCTGCATCCTCCTGTCAGCATAGCAGCATTAGGCAAATGCCAGCTTGGCTGTTAAGGGTGTGACACCGTGCAACAGGCGTCCAAGGATATCGGTGCCGGTAATGACACGCCGCTGTTCCGCCCAGACCAGCACCAGATCGTGCTCAATCACATCCTCACCGACTACAGCCCCGGCTGTCATCATTTTCGAGAGTACGCTGCCGAGCAGCATGCGAGTATCTCGTACAATAACCGGATGGTGGCAGAAGTGGCGAGGACTGACCGGGCTATCGGCAAATAGCATAGCGCGCAGGAACTCATTGGCATTCATCACCAGTGACGGCTCATCTTCACTGTCGGTAAAGATCACCCATTTCTTTCCTGAAGCGTTCACCGCCTGTACAAACGGATCGTCGACAGTGCACTGATAATCTGGAAATACGGGAAATCCATCATAGTGCGGCACAACAATCACACTAAGTGGATCAATCTGTTCCCCCTCCTGCGTAACCAGCAGATCGTCAAGGGCAAGGAAATTCATCGCCCCCACCCCTTCAAGGCGATCGATATCGCTCTCATCCGCCTCCACATGCTTCTGAATCAGTGTGCGAATATCCTTTTCACGAAAGTACTGGACCCCTTCCCGCCCCAGTGTCCAGTCGAGTAATAGGGCTGTCGGTTTCGCTACAGGATAGAGCAGGATCTGATAGATACGCAGTACCGGTGCGAGCAGTGAGCCGGTCAACAGGGCATTGCGGGAAAAATAGGCCTGCGGGGTGATCTCACCAAAGAAGGTTATAAAGACCGTGGAGAAGAGGAAGGCGCCCACTCCAGCCAACACCGAGTTGGAGAGCAATGCCAGCAGCACATTCATCCCCACATTACCCCACAGAATGGTGGTGAGGAGGAAGTTGGCATCCTGGCGCAACAGCAGGATCCTTTTTGCCGCCTTACTGCCCGAAGTCGCCTCCACCTCCAACCGCAGCCGACTGATGCCAAAAAGGGCGAGGTTCAGTCCCGAAAACATTGCTGACTGGCTGATACAGAGCAGGATCCCCAGCCAGATCAGCCACTCATTGCCATAAACTTCACTCATATCCACCCCAAAGTTGATCTGTGCATCGTCTATCGTTCAGGCTAGGATATATCAGGACCGTCATAAAAAGGCATAGCGAGTTCAAGCCATGGAGTACTGGCTGGAGTACAGCCGTTTTTTTTAACCGCCATGCTGGTGATCCTCGATCCCTTTGCCGCCATCCTCATCTTCCTCAGCCTGACCGACGGCTATAGCCATCAAGAACATCATCGTGCCGCCGCCATCTCGGCCACCACCGTTGTCATCGTCTTATCGCAGGGCAATGGCGGGCAAAGCGATTTCCTCGTGCCTTCCGGGGAAAACCGCCATTTCTTTCGTGTAATGCCCAAAAACTTATTGCTCATAAACCCTGGTTACACCACCAGTCGGGCAACACGGCGATCGAGTCGATTACCGCATAGGGGGTGATGCCGAGTGACAGGTCGTGATCGCGAAACTTGCCGCTGCGTACCAGCACGCCATTGATCCCCGCCCGCTGTGCACCGTCGATGTCGCCGCGAATATCATCCCCTAGCATCAGGGTCTCTCCGGCCTCAAGGCCGAGCATGTCCAGCGCGGTCTGGAAGAAGGGGGGCGCCGGTTTACCCATGACCAACGACTCGACACCCGTTGCATATTCCAGCCCCTTGACGAAGGGACCGACATCGAGGCGCAAACCGTCCGCGGCCTGCCAGTAGCGGGTCAATCCCAGGGCGATCAGGCGCGCATCGGGATTTTGCATCAACAGGCGAAAAGCGCGGTTATAGGTAACGAAATCCCATTGCTCTCCCAGGTCGCCGAGTACTACGGCACTGACCGTCTCCTCCCCCGCTCGGGCCTCACTGATAGCCGCAAACTCCTCGCGGGTTGACTCGGGGACGAACAGTGCCGCAGGACCGCTGCGATGTCGTTTTAGCCAGTTAACGGCGGCTACGGGCGGCGTGAGGATGTTATTCAGTTCGATATCGATACCCATGCCGGCCAGTTTCTCAACCAGTGCGCGGCGCGGGCGTGAGGTGGTGTTGCTGAGAAACAGAAAAGGAATGTTTTGTTCGCGGCACCAGACGATGACCTCCGCGGCGCCGGGGATCGCCGTGTCACCCTCGTAGAGAACGCCATCCATGTCGAAAAGAATACCGCGCATCATCTGTGGAACCTCCGGCGAGCATGATTAACAAGAGCCTATATCGGTAAAGTGTAGCCCCGTTATCGTGGCTCATGGCGCCGAAGATCGGTAGGGGTTGAGCGAGGGGCGCTGGTTTTCCGCTCCGCTCAGTTTTGTCATCCGGGAGGTGGATAATGACTGCTTTATTTGCAGTTCGCTTTGATCAGTGACTTCAACTGTTCCAGTTCGGTGCAGCTGTCGATCTGTTCTGCACCGAGACAGAGTTGCCAGCCACCCTCGCGCCAGCGGTAGACGGCGGGCAGGTTCTCACGGTCGACCCCCGCCACCTGCGCCACCTCATCCCGGTGCAGGAACTCGCTCGGCAGTCCCAGCTCATTGATGAAAGCCTCCCACTCCTGGCGCATGGTGAAATAGCCGTGGGTCAGGGCGCAGAGGTTGCACTCGTAGGTCTCCGGCGAGAAGACCTTGTGCGCGATATCCGTGACGGTGTTGAACAGGCCACTGTCGGCCTTGTAGACAAACAAAATGCCGTGTTCGGATTCCATCGTTGCCTCCTTATGCGCGCGGCAGGCGCATCAGTTTTATCGCCAGCAGCACCGCCGGGGTCGCGTGCATCAGCAGGTCGAAGATGTCGATGGGACGGATCAGCGTACCGTCAGCGAGCATCTTCAGTTTCTCCCACATATGCGGCTCAGGGGTGAAGGGCGCCAGCCCCAACAGCAGTGCTGCAATGACCAGGGTGCCGAGGGGAATTTTGTCGAGCCATTTCATAAAACAGTTACCACGCTCATGATTCAGTGTAGTTCAGGGAAACGCGGCAGATCTTCCGGACGATCCAGATCGTGCCTGAGGGATAGCCTGGCGTAGCGCATGCCGAGGTGCTCAATCCGCTCAAGGGTCTGTGCCAGCACGCGATCACTGCCCCAGTCGACACCGAGGAACAGCGACGGTTCAAACCGGCTCAGGCCCAGCAGGTAGTAGCCGCCGTCGGCGGCGGGACCGATCACCGCCTCGCAACCTGAGGTTAGCTTGTCGATACACTCCCGGATAGCATTCGCGTCCAGTTCCGGGCAATCGGTGCCGATGATAATGGCAAAAGGGCTTTGCGCCAGCGCTTGCTCCAGGGCGTGGGCCATTCGCTCACCCAGCCCCTTGCCCCGTTGGCGGTAACGGGTAAGCGGATATGCTTCTGCGATTCGCACAAAGGCCGGGTGAGTGGTGTCGGGGCTGCACCATAACTGTAATTCGCACTCTGCCACATCGGCGGCCATGCGCAGCGTATCATCCAGCAGCCGTTGCTGCAGCGCCGCGGCGCCTTCTGCGCCAAGGGCGGGGATGAGACGCGTCTTGGCCTCGCCGGGTACCGGAGCCCTGGCGAAGACCAGCAGTGCACAGGCATCTGTTTCGCTCACCGGTACCACCTCGCCAGCCGTTGTGGTGAGACACCTGCGGCGTAGGCGGCACGTAGCCACCACATCAGCAGGATCGTGCGCACGATACCGTGCTGTTCCCAGCGGCGACTGGAGGTGAGCAGCCGCTGGCTCAGGCAGGCGGGTCGGCCGATCCGCTTGAGCCGGCGGCTCAGCGCCACATCCTCCATCAGCGGTTGCTGCGGCATGCCGCCGATGTGCTGGAAAAGCTCTCGGGTGACAAAGATCCCCTGATCGCCGGTGGCGATACCGCTGAGGCGGGAGCGCAGATTGATCAGCCGCTCCACCACCCGCAGCATGGGGTGGTGGCCGCTGAGGACGATGTCAAAGCGTCCCCACTCACTCCGCTGCAGGGCGTCGACGATGGCCCTGTCCGCCTGCGGCGGCACCAGCGTGTCGGCGTGAAGAAACCAGAGAACAGTGTGGCTCGCATGCTCGGCGCCGGCGGCCATCTGCACTGCCCGGCCGGGCGGGCTGGCAAGTACGACATCGGCCAGCGGACGGGCCAGGGAGGCGGTCTCGTCGTGGCTGCCACCGTCGACCACGATCACCTCATGCCCCCGCCGGCGCAACGGCTGCAGCGCCAGCAGCGTCTCGCGGATATGCCGCGCCTCGTTCAGGGCGGGGATGATAATCGATAGCCGGGGATTCATTGGGATATTTCACCGCAAAGACGCAAAGGGCGCAAAGAAACTGTCATGAGACGGCTAAGCAGATGCACAAAACGGAGCCGTCATTCCGGACTTGCCCCGAAATCCACTCTGTGACCTCTGTGCGCTCTGTGGCAATGATTTCCTTTGTGCCTTTGCGGTGAGACGATATTAACTCAACGCCCCGCCGCAGCTGCTGCCGTGGCCGGCGGTGCAGCCGTAGCAGTGATCCGCCACGGCGATGGGCCGGCCCTCCAGCTCGGCGGCGGTGATCGTGCTGAGGTGGCGCGTTGCCATCGCTTCGCCGGACAGCGGCAGCCCGAGCACCTGGTTGAAGTCGCAGTCGTAGAGCCGCCCCTGCCAGTCGACGCTGACAAGGTGGCGGCACATCACCTGCGGCAGGTTGTCGGCGGCGTAGTTCTCCCGCAGCAGCTGCATATAGTCTCCGAATTGTCCGGTGGAGACCAGCATGCTGCCGAAGCGCTGGATTGGCATGTTCACCAGAGTGAGCAGGTTGTTAAAGCGGATGCCGTACTGCTCGCCCAATACCCGGCGGTAGTCCCGCGCCAGCACCTCCTGCGCCGGCGGCAGGAAGGGGCCGGTCGGGTTGTACATCAGGTTGAGCACCAGTCCGCTGTCGGGGTCGCCGTAGTCGAGGGCGTTGAGCCGCTGCAACCCCTTGATGCTGCTGTCGAACACTCCCTTGCCGCGCTGGCCGTTGACGTTCTCCTCCAGATAGCAGGGCAGGGAGGCGATCACCTCGACCCGCTGTTCGGCGAGAAATTCGGCCAATCCCTCCTGCCCCGGCTCCTCCAGTACGGTGAGGTTGCAACGGTCCAGCACCGTTACACCCAGCTGGCGGGCGCTGCTGACCAGCCGGCGAAAGTGGGGGTTCATCTCTGGTGCGCCGCCGGTCAGGTCGAGCCGCTTGATGGGGTTCTTCGCGAGAAAGCGCAGTACCGTATCGATGTTGGTGGCATCCATCACCTCGGTGCGGTGGGGGCCGGCGTTGATGTGACAGTGCTGGCATTGCTGGTTGCAGAGATAGCCGAGGTTGACCTGCAGGGTCTGCAGTGCAGCGCGCTTGAGCGGCGGGAAGTCGCTGTCGCCGGGGTGCAGCAGGGGAAGCATATCGTGCATGGGTTAAGGAACCTCTGAATAAGTCTAATATGTAGGATGGGCAAAGGAGCGAGAGCGACGTGCCCATCAATGCAGCCGGAATGATGGGCACGCAAGCTTCGCCTATCCTACCGGCTAGGGGCTATCGCTCCACGGGAAGGTGTTGCTCATTCCAGGCGGTCATGCCGCCGCGCACGACGTACAGATCGGCGAAGCCGTGGCGGGCCAGCAGCAGCGCCGCCTTGTGGGAGCAAACATCGGTGTGGCAGACGATGGCGACGGGCCGCTCGCGGGCCCCCTCCAGTTCATCGAGTCGCTGCGCCAGCTCCGGTAGCGGGATATTCAGCGCACCCTGAATATGGCCCGGTTCGCCACGGTACTCCTCCACGCTGCGCACATCGAGCACCAGTGGTGATTCATCGCGATCCAGTTGTGTCTTCAGGGCGCTGGCGTCGATCATCGGCCCCTGGCGCATCCGGCTGATCAGTCGTGGCAGAAAGGCCACCGTTGCCAGCAGCGCCAGCGCCAGCAGGCCCTTCTGGATCGCCCCCTCGCCGCCGGCCACCGCCTCGCGCCCGGCGTAACCGAGGTAGGTGTAGGCCAGCGCCCCCGGCAGCATGCAGAGGTAGGAGGCGATGAGGTAGTGGGAGAGGCGGATACGGGTCAGCCCCAGGGCGTAGTTGAGTACGTTGAAGGGGAACAGTGGCACCAGCCGAACGAAGGCGACGAAACGCCACCCCTCGCTCTCCACCCCGTTTTTGATCTGCTTGAGTCTGCCGCCGCTCTTGCGCTCCACCCACTCGGCGGCCAGATGACGGGCGATGAGAAAGGCGAGGGTGGCGCCGAGGGTTGCCCCGGTCAAATTATAGAGCGTGCCCCACACCGGGCCGAAGATGGCGCCACCGGTGAGGGTGAGCACCGAGCCGGGCAGGAACAGCACCGTGCCGATAGCGTAGATCAGCATAAAGAGCAGCGGTCCGGCCAGACCGGCGCTGGCCACCCACTGCTCCAGCGCCTCGGCGTTGAGCTGGTCGCGGAAGCTTACCGCCACGGCGATGGCGGCGATCACCAGAGCGGCGAGCAGGCCGCGCAGAACGGTTTTATTCATATTGCTACCCGTGGTGTTTTCACCGCAGAGGCGTAAAGGAGAGCGACCAAAGGGCACACTGTCCGCTATGCTCCTTTACCCATTTCTTTGCGCCTCTGCGGTAAGGTTTTTGCTGATTGGACGACTCAGTCGTGCGTCTCTTCCCCGTTGCCCCATTGCCGTCGGTTGATGGCGTAATCGGTCACCCTGCCGCGGAAGGGCATCAGCAGCAGGCCGTCGAAACGGCTCGCCTCGGCCGGGGTGCGGAATTTGTGGATGCCGATGGTCATCCCCTGGTGGCCGGCGCGGGGCTGATCGCGGTAGGTGCCGAACAGGCGGTCCCACAGCGAGAGGTTGAAGCCGAAGTTGCTGTTGGCCTCGTCATCCTCCACCGAGTGGTGCACACGGTGCATGTCGGGGGTGACGATGAGCCGGCGCAGCATCCTGTCGAGCCCCAGCGGCAGGCGGATGTTGCCGTGGTTGAACATCGCCAGGCCGTTGAGGATCACCTCGAAGATCACCACCGCCACCACTGGCGGCCCCAGCACGATGATAGTGGCGAACTTGATCAGCATGGAGAGGATGATCTCGATGGGGTGGAAGCGGGTGCCGGTGGTTACATCGTAGTCGAGGTCCGCATGGTGGACCCGGTGCAGTCGCCACAGTAGCGGCACCGCATGGACCATCACGTGTTGCAGGTAGATGATAAAGTCCATGACGATCACCGAGGCCACCACCGCCAGCCAGAACGGCACCTCGAGGTAGTTGAAGATCCCCCACCCCTGCTCACTGGCGAACAGCGCCATGCCCACCGCCGCGGCGGGGAAGAGCAGGCGCAGCAGGAAGCTGTTGAAGAAGACCAGGCCGAGATTGTTGCTCCAGCGCAACGCCTTGGAGACGGTCAGCGCCCGCCGCGGGGCAACGAGCTCCCACAGGGCGATCAGCAGTAGAATGCCGAAAAAGAAGCCGAGGCGGATGGGCACCTCGTTTTGCATAATCCAGTCGTTGATACCCATGCTACCCCCCGTTCGATGAGTATAGCTTGTCGCCGTCGATGCCGGTGTTATACTGAATTCAAGGCAAGTTAATTGTTCAAGCGATTAATTGAATTTGATTATTGTCAAGGAACAGAATCATGTCAAGTGGCAACTTCAAGCACGACCTCTTTACCCAGTTCGCCCGTGTCGGCAAGGCGCTGAGTAACGGCAACCGGCTGGAGCTGTTGGAGTATATCGCCCAGGGTGAGCGCAGTGTGGAAGAGCTGTCGAAGGTGGCTGGCCTGACCGTTGCCAATACCTCGCAACACCTGCAACAGCTGCGCCAGGCGGGGCTGATTAAGTGCCGCAAGGAGGGGTTGAAGGTCTACTACAGCATCAGCGGCGACGATGTGCTGGAGCTGCTGGGGGTGTTGCGCCAGGTGGCCGAGCGCCATCTGGCCGAGGTGGAGCAGTTGGTCAATACCTATCTGACCAGCCGCGATGGGTTGGAGCCGCTGGCCCGCGAGGAGCTGCTGGAGCGGGCCCGCGACGGCCTGATCACGGTGCTGGATGTGCGCCCTCCCGAGGAGTACGCCGCCGGCCACCTGCCGGGGGCGGTCAATATCCCGCTGGCAGAGCTGGAGGAGCACCTGGATGAGCTCGACCCGCAGCACGAGGTGATCGCCTACTGCCGCGGCCCCCACTGCATCCTCGCCTTCGATGCGGTGGCGCGCCTGCGCGAACGCGGTCTCAAGGCCCGGCGTCTGCAGGATGGCTACCCCGAGTGGAAGATGTCGGGTCTGCCGACCGAGAAACAGCACTAAAACATCACCGCAAAGGCGCAAAGGCGCAAAGGCGCAAAGGCGCAAAGGCGCAAAGGGAAAACAGTATGGCGATCCGTTCGCCGCGAGAAGCCCCAGGGGCGCCGTAACGTCCTGTCGGTGTGCTCCATGCCTTGTGCACAAGCGACACGAGAACAATCCATGCGTTACCTCCTGTCTCTGCGTCTTTGCGGTGAAAACATCTAATCAGCAGACAGCGGCGACTGCCGAGGCCTTCGTCTCCTACTACCGTCCCGATCCGCTGATGGATGCCCCTACGGTGGTGCAGCAGCTGAAAAAACCGGTACTGGTTATAGCCGCTAGCGCCGATACCGTGGTGACCGATCTGCCGCAGAAGATGGAAGGGGTAGCCGACGGTGAGCGTGTCCAGTTTGAGTTGTTCAATGGTGCCGACCACTCCTTCCGCGGCCTGTGGGCGGAGGATATCGGTGATCTTGCCACTGACTTCATTGGTGAACTTTGATGTATCGTGCGATCGGCGGCCGGGAATGGGATGACCCAAAGCTTCTGCAACCCGTTCTCGATTTGAGGTGAAACCTGCCGCCTATGAAAATTGGTACCGCTCAAAGCGGGGCAGCTGGATCGCCGGGCGCGAGTTTGCGCTGCTGACGCATCTGGTCCGCCCCTCGCCCGGTGAGAGCCTGCTTGACCTTGGCACCGGTACAGGCCACTTCGCTCGCCGTTTCGCCGCTGCAGGGCTAGCAGTCAGCGGGCTTGATCCGGATCGTGCTGCACTCGACTACGCTCGTAGCCTGGCCGGCGGCGTCGATTACCTGCAGGGCGATATGCAGACGTTGCCCTTCGCCGATGCCAGCTTCGACTACTGCAGCGCTGTCACCTCCCTCTGTTTCGTTGCCGAGCCGCAACGGGCGCTTGGCGAGATGTGGCGTGTCGCCCGCCGCGGAGTCATCCTTGGTCTGCTCAATCGCCATAGCCTGCTCCATTGGCAAAAGGCGGGCCACGGTGGTTACCGCGGTGCCCGCTGGGACAGCGCCGCCGAGGTGCGTGCATGGGCCGACCGACTGCCCGGTGTGTCGCAGCCACGGTTCGGTAGCGCCATTTTTCTGCCCGGTGGCGGCCGGCTGGCCGCGGCGGCGGAGCGGATCGCACCCCCGCGACCGCTGTGGGGCGGTTTTCTCGCCGTCTACCTCAAAAAAATGACCTGATACACGGGTGTAGCCTGATTTATTGTCGGCAGCACGAGACGCTCCTTGCTTTTTTCTATTATTCAATTAATCTATTGAGTAGTTAATGAAAGCGGGACAAGATCATGACTCTCAGTGCTATCCTCGCCGGACTCGCCACCGGCATCGTACTCGGCCTCTTTGGCAGCGGCGGCTCGATCGTCACCACGCCGGCGCTGCTCTATCTGCTCGATGTGGAGCCCAAATCGGCTATCGCCATGAGCCTGGGCATCGTGGCGCTCACCGCCACGATCACCTCGCTGCAGCACTGGATGAAGGGCAACGTCAATCTTAAGGTGACGGCGGTATTCGGCCTGTTCGGTATCTTCGGTACCTACGCCGGCGCGCGACTGGGGGTGATCACCCCGGTGGTGGTGCAGTTGACCCTCTTCGCCCTGGTCATGTACGCCGCCGCCTGGCGGATGCTGCGCCCGGCGCGTCCCCACCGCTCGGCAGGTGCCGCGGCGGTGGTCAACGAGGAGGTGTGCGATTCGGGTCGCTGCATGATGCATGTGGCGATGCACGGCATCGTTGTCGGCGCCCTGACCGGGCTGGTCGGGGTGGGTGGCGGCTTCCTCATCGTGCCGGCGCTGGTGCTGCTTTCGCGCCTGCCGATGAAACAGGCCATCGGCACCTCGCTGGCGATCGTCGCTATCAAATCCTACGCCGGTTTTGCCGGTTATGTGGGCGATGTCAGCATCGACTACGGCCTGATGGCGGTCTTCACTACCGTGGCCATTGCCGGCAGCGTGGCGGGCACCCAGTTCGCCCATCGCATCTCGGGCGAGGCGCTGAAGAAGGGTTTCGCCATCTTCCTGATGCTGGTGGCGACCTACATTCTGGCCAACCAGATCTTTTAATCCACCAAAAAGCGGTGGGAACAGCAACCCACCGCTGCTTAGCTAGAACGAGGGTGAAATTTCCGGGTCAGCACCTGAGAGGACGGTGTCGATTTGAAGCATGGCGTCCATCTTCAGAAGCAAATCCTCTATCGGCGAAAGCCCTTCGATTTTATCAAGTGCCTTGTCATCAATGACGAAATTGACGGAGACCTTCAACCTTTCGGCATCTTCATCATAGTAGGGCTCGACCTCAACACTGCCGCCTGATGCGGTGAATGCGCTCATCACCCTTCTGAGGTGGGTGGTGGGCTTCATCTTTTGAAACTCTTGATAGAGATCGGCGAACTCGCGGTTTGGAATATTGTGCTTTGCCTTCAATGTGTCGTATTGCGCATTGGAAATGGCGGCATTTACCTGATAATCATTGTTTTTGTATTTTCTGGCCAAAGCCAGCTCCATATTATCCAGATAGATATTTGCCATCTCAATAATGACGGGTTCATGTTTTTCTATAAGTGATTGGCTCATTTTGGTTCACCGAAGATAACAGCGGTTAACGGGATTATGTGTGGGAGAGGTGAAGCATAGCACTCCCTTGCGCAGCAAAGATATCGGCATGTTTTTCAAAGGCGTTCAGAATACCGGCACCAGGTGGTAGCCCTGGGCCTGGTAGCCGATGAGCGAGATGAAGCCGTCGCCGACCAGAGTGAGATCCGGGAAGACGCTGTCGTTATCGACGCCGAACACCCGGGTGGCGACGGCGCAGATCTCCTGCCGTACCCCCAGCTTGCCGAGTTTCTCCACGTTCGCCTCGATATCGAGCAGGAGGCCGCCGGTCTCCTGCTCCGTCTCGGCAGAGGGGGAGCCGGTCAGGTACTTCACGCTGGGACCGATATAGACCAGGATAAAGTCGGGCTCTACGCCCTGCGCCTTCATCCCTTTGTGGGTGCCCTGGATCACCTCCAGGTAGAAGTTGAGTTTCTTCGGATCGCCGATGTCGACCAGAAAGACCCCCTTGCCGGTCTTAAGGTTGCCCAGGGCGGCGGCGTCGTTGATGGGCGCCTGTTGGGCGTGCAGTGCCTGACTGGCTAAAAGCAGGAAAAATAGGGTAAAAAGTCGGTAAATTGCGGGCTTCATGGTTATATCTCCCTTTTCTGGATGGATTGTTGAAGGTGTTGCAGATCGACCAGTGAACAACTGGTCTTGCGTGTGACACGGCACCCCTCGTCGTCGGGGCGGTGATCGAAGGAGCAGCTTTTCGTCTGCAGCATGCGATAGTCCTCCTCGGCATAGGCCGAAGGGGGGAGGTTGGGCGGGTAGTAGACGCAGCCGATGCAGTGCTCTTTGTTCGTGGTGTCGGTACCCATTCTCATCTCCTATTTCAAGACAACTAGAACGAATGCTCGTTCTAGTTGTTGGCCAAATAAAAAGCGACAGCTTCAGTTTGCCGCAACGGCCCGCCAGGAGCAGGCCCAGACATCATCCAGATAGTGTGCCAGCGGCTGCTCCACAATGCCGTCGAGCCGGGAGGTGATCATCCGGATCGCCCCACCGAACAGGCAGGTGGAGGCCACCAGCACGTCGCAGTGCACGATCTCTCCCCGCTCCATGCCGCGCTGCACCATCGCCCGCATCTGTTCGAACGGTGCCGAGGAGCAGACCGGCCGCTCCTCAGGCAGAAACTCGCGGTGTTTCACATAGAGCATGAAAGTCATCACCTCCGGCTCGCTCTCGGTGATACGAAACAGCAGGGCCACCACGGCACGGCACTGGTCATGGGTCGAGTCGTGGCGCCTCATGATGGCGCTGAACTCCTCTTGCATCCGTGCGATCAGGCTCTGGTAGAGCGCCAGGGCCACCCCCTCCTTGTCGCGGAAGTAGTGGTAGATCGAACCGGTGCTGACTCCCGACTCGCGGGTGATATCCCGCATAGAGGTGTTGAAGTAACCCTTGCGGGTAAACAGTATCAGCGCGGTGGCGAGCACCTTGTCTCGGTTGGCGGATGGCGTGGAAGTGGTGGACATGGCGTCAAAATAGATCGAACGATCGTTCTAGTCAACGTATGATACGAATTAACTGACCGGTATTAAGTCGAGGGTTCAATACAGATGAGTGGGCTACACATTCTCGGTGCACTGCTGTCGCTGGTTGTCATCTATCTGCTGCTGAGAACTGCTATCCGTCACGCCTACCGCGCGCCGCAACGGGTGGAGCAGGGCACCCCGGCAGATTTTGGGTTGACCTATCGCACCGTTGCCATCACCACGGCCAACCACAAACGGCTCTTTGCCTGGTATCTCCCGCCGAAGACCACGGCGACACCTGCACCGGCGGTGGTGGTGATGCACGGCTGGGGCGGCAATGCCGAATTGATGCTGCCGTTTGCCCGCCAACTGTATCAGGCCGGCTATGCGGTACTGCTGCCCGATGCCCGCAATCACGGCCAGAGCGATGGCGATGGCTTCTCTTCCATGCCGCGTTTCGCCGAAGATATGGAACATGCCTTCGACTGGCTTGCCTCGCAGCCCGAGGTGAACCCGCCGCAGATTGCCCTGTTGGGCCACTCGGTGGGGGCTGCTGCCGCGTTGCTGCTCGCTTCGCGCCGCAATGATGTCGCCGCTGTGGTCAGCATTGCTGCTTTTGCCCATCCCGAGACACTGATGCGCCGGCAGATGCAGGCGAACCACATCCCCTACCGACCGATAGGCTGGGTGGTGCTGCGCTACATTGAACGTGCCATCGGCCACCGTTTCGATGCGATCGCCCCGGCCAACACCATCAGAAAAATCCGCTGCCCGGTGCTGCTGGTGCACGGGGATAATGACCGAAGCGTGCCGCACGCTGATGCGGAGTTGATCCATGCCGGCAGTGAAAATGGGAAGGTGGAGCTGTTGACCCTGGCGGGGGCAGATCATGACTCCATTGAGCATGTCGATGCCCATGGCGGCAAGTTGATCGACTTCTTGCGCAGGGCGGTAGGTTAAAACGGCGTAGTCAAATCGCTATCATGCTGTCTGCCGCGAATAAAGCCGAGGCCTTTGCGGAATCAACCCCGACCAACTTTGCCATTTCAAATGGTGATGAGGCCATTACAAAGGGCTAGGGGGCCCCCAGTGTGTCGCCGATGAGGAGCTGGATATCGATGCCCGGTGGCAGTGGCCGGTTCACGACGATCTGGTTGCCGTCGAGGCGGTGGCCCAGAGTGATGGCCGCTTCGCTGAAACCGGTGCGGTAATGGATCCAGGTGGTCTCCTCACTGGTGTTGCTCAGTTCACGTACGTTGACGATGTTGGCGTTGGCCTGCTTGAGTTGATCCATGATGCGATTGATTACGGTGGGATTACTGGAGACCTTGACCACTTCGATGCGTGCGTGGGCGGGGAAGGCGTCTCCTGCGTCCACTGAAGTGCTCTGCTCGATGTGTTCGACACGCTGACCAATGTTATCGACTCTGGTGTCGAGATTGGTTACGCGATGGTCCAGTTGCTGTTGCTGCCCTTCAATGCTCTCAACCCGTTCGGGATCGTTGTAGTCGACGTAGCGTGAGGGACGCCGGCTATTGGGCGACCAGCTCACGCCGGCGAACAGGAGCGACTCGGGTTCCGAACGGTCGTCCGGTACACCGCGGCCATATCCGAACTGCAATCCCAGGTTACGGGAGGGGGCGTAGTGGAGGCCGAGGGCAACGAGCAGGTTCTTGTCATCGTTGGCGTCACGGTCGATATAGGCGCTGGACTGGGCGAACAGGGTGGTGGTGCTCGAGAGGGCTTGCTCCACGCCGAGCGCCGCAGTGACTTTTGCATGGGGCTCGATGAGGCCGGTGCTGACCATGCTGTCTGACTCCTCGTAGCCGATATTGAAGTGTACGGCACCGCCGTCATGCCAGTTGGAGAGGTGCAGCTCGACACCGTAGTTGCCCTCACCGCTGGCGATCCCGTCGTCCTCGTCAGCGACACCGAGTGTCCCGAAGAGCGATACGGCGGAGGCAAAGCCGTTACCCTCTGGTTGGGTGATGCCGAGTTTGAGTCCCAGCCGAGGGTCGCCCACACCGGAGACGCTGCTGCCTCCGTCGGGATCGAAGGTGGTGTGGGGGACAGAGAGAAAAACTTCACCCATGTCGCCGAAGCCCATGTTCAAAGACGGTGTCAGGGTCTGGCCCGAGCCGAGAGGGGTACCGCGGGAGGTGATGCCGGCGCCCAGTGAAAGCGCGTGATCGCCGGTGGCCATGATCTCGCTGGTGTTCAGGATGCCCATGCCGCTGCCACCGTTGATGCTTTGTGGGGAGGAGGCGTGTGCCGGAGTGAGTGCGGCAAGTGCAGAGAGCGCAAGTGTGTAACGTAGCATGGTCTATATCCCTGTTTTGTTTCGTCTTGTTGTTGCAGGCAAATTGTTGCGTTACGGCTGAGGGGTGGAGCGGCTGGCAGCGTTGCAATGCCGCTTCGCGCAGCAGCCTCCTTGCCTGGAAAATCTATTCCTGTTTTACCGTGTTTGCGGAAAAATGGCAAATTCGCTGTTATCTCAGTGGCTTACCGGGGTAAGGGACTGCTTGCCGGGGTCCTCGGTCCACAGCGTCAATGGCTGTTCAGTGGCTGGCAAGCGCATCATCGTCACCGGTGGGTGCAAGCGGCTGCGGGATCGATTAGTGTGTGAGCCACATCTGCCCCGGTGATCGGGTCTTTATCACAACCTTGGGAAACGAGCCATGCCAATCGAAGAGAGTCCGCTCGAGCTGGCGGCGCGCCGTGCCGTTGAGCTGGGCAATGAACTGGCCAACGAGGAGGAACAGGCGGACCTGTGGGATCTGGCTGACGGTCTGCTGGCCGGAGCGATCCACTACTGGCTCTATTCGCGTCAGCCCTGCGACGATCCCATGTGCGAGGAGTGTGCCCCCCATGCCACCGCTGAACAGCGCCTGACCGAGTTGCTGAAACTCACCACGGAGCTGGCCCGCGACAGCGACTATTACCATTCGCCCAACGACAGTAATGTCGGGCGGGCCTAGTGTACTGCACCAAAGTCGTGGCCTAGTGCCGCCCGCGATAGAAAACAAAGCCGTACACAGCCGTATTCCACAGGAGCGTTGCTGTGCCGACCACCATCCCCAGATCCGCTGTCAGTCCCTGCGGGTAAACCAGCGGCGCGATATAGTGTTCGACAAAGCCTCCTTCGTAACCGGTCTGACCGGCCAGTTGGCGGAAGTGGTTCTCCAGCGGGGTGAGCGGGCAGCGCCAGGGTGTGAGGTTGACCAGCGCGCCCCACAGGAACATCGGCACATGCAGCCAGGCGGTCCAGCGGCGATAAAGCACCAGCAGGCCACCAAACAGCACGAAGAGAATGAAGAGGAAGTGCAGTAGCAGGACCAGATCGGCAAGCGTGCTATAGGGCATGGTCTGGTTTCGGCAGCGGGAGGGTTGGTTGCGATGCTCGCACTCTTGATGGATTTATCACATTCTTTTCCAGTAACTCAGTAACTCATTAATTCAGCAATCAGTATAGTGTAATGTTCGAAAAAGGGATGATTCAGGTAGCCGGCGTGAGTGACCGGGCAGAGGCCGAGATGTTGATCGCCAGCGGGGTGCACTATCTCGGTTTTCCGCTGCGTCTGCCGGTGAACGCCGAGGACCTGAGCGAGGCCGAGGCGGCAGCCCTGATTGCCGACCTCCCCGCGGGTGTGCACGGGGTGCTCATCACCTATCTGGACAAGGCCGAGGAGATCGTTGCCTTCTGCCGCGAGCTGGGGGTCTCCATCGTACAGCTGCACGGTGCCGTCGATATCGAGGAACTGGTGAAGATCAGGATGGCGGCGCCGACGCTGGTGATCATCAAAAGCCTGGTGGTGCGCGGCGACAACCTCGATGAACTGAAGGTGATTATCGGCACCAGCGCGCCGTTCGTCGACGCCTATATCACCGACACCTTCGACCCGGCCAGTGGCGCAGAGGGTGCCACCGGCATGACCCACGACTGGGCCATTGACCGGGCGCTGGTGGCGATGTCGCCACGACCGGTGATCCTCGCCGGTGGACTCAACCCCGACAATGTGGCCGAGGCGATCCGCCAGGTACGTCCCTTAGGTGTGGATGTGCATACCGGTATCGAGGGGGCCGATGGGCGCAAGGATGCGGGGCTGACGCGGCGCTTTGTGAATGAGGCGAAAAGGGGATTTGCCGGGATCGACTAAAACGCGCATTTGGTCGTTCGGCTGGCCGGTGCGGGTTCAATCTCTGGCCTCGACTGAGGCCAGCAGGGTCTTCGTATCGAGATTGCGCATGGTATCGACAGCCAGCTCCCAGCGCCCCTCGGCGCACAGACCGCTGATGCCAGCCTCCTCGTAGGCACGCAGCGCCGTGTCGATGCAGGCCTGTTTTACCGCCGCAGCGATCCTTTCTCGTTCATCCATCTTCAGAACCCCGGTACCTTTTCATCCTGTGGATAGCTGACCTGGTAGCCGAAGTCGATGATCCACCCCTCATTCGCCTCCAGGGTACGCGTCCACTCAAGCACACCGGGGCGGTCGTTTACATCCCGCCCGCTCGGCGGGGTGCTCCCCTTGGTGAGTGAAACCTTGATGCTCTCATCGCGGGAGACCGGAAGTTGATCGAAGATACTCACCGGTAGCTTGCGTGTGTGGTGGCTGGTGACAGTGATGCGGTAGCTGCGCTGTACGTTCTGCGCGCGGTTGATGAGCCCCTGCTTGCCCCGTTCGTCACTGAGCTGCTGGTAGTCGATGGCGATGGCATCATCGGCGCCGAAGGCCAGGGCGATGGTTTCGCCGGGACGCAGTGCCGGGTTGTGCTGGCTGCCGACAAAGGTGCCGTCGCGCTGCAGCTGCCAGGGTCCGGGCAGTAGCGGTGCTTCCCCCTGGTAGTCGAGCTCAGCGTATAGGAAGGCGCGACGGTCCAGCCGCGGGGCGCTGCGCGCCTGCAACTCGGTCTTCAGTGTCTGCCGGTTAAGTACGAAGCGGTGTTTGCTGTTATCAGCGGGGATCGTCACACGGCCGGGGATGGCGTAGCGCACGGAGAAGTCGCTGGTGAGGGTCTGTGCCTGACTCATCTCCGCCGGTTCGCCCTCCGGCGCCATGGCACCGGCGAGCATCTCATTGTCCTGCAGGGTCTTGGCGCGCGACTCACGCAGCAGGGGCGCAGGGGGTTGCTGGAAATCGATCCACCAGGGGTGGAGTTCTGGCATCGCCGCCCCAGTGCTGGGGCGGGCGGTGGAGACGGTGACCTTGGCCCTCTCCCACGACTCGCCGCTGCGCTGGCGTACATGGGCCGCCTGGGTCAGGGTCACCTCGCCCGTTTCGGTATCGAGGGCGGCGTCGTAGCTCGGTGACCAGGAGGCGTTGCCGAGCTGGTAGGTCAAATCGAACGTGGCCTTGCCGGGCTGCTTTGCCTCCACCTGGATGGCGGCGGTGAGGGTGTCGCGGCGGCCGGTCTGGATCTGGCGCAGATCCTGCTCGATCTTGCGGATCTTCTCATCCAGCTCGCTCTGTTGCTGCCGCAGGGTGACGCGGGCGAGGTTGGTTTCGCTCATCCCCTTGCCGATCGCCTCCCAGGCGGTGGCCCACTTCTCCGGGGCGAAGACCCGGTTGCCGCTATCGTCCTGTTCGCTGGGAAGCGAGGCAAGCCGCTCGATAAATTTGGCTTGTGTGTCGAGGGCCTGGCGTTGTCCAAGCAGTTTGTCCTTTTCGTCATTCAACCCCTGCAGCTGTTGGCGCAGGCGGCGCTCCTGCTCTGCGGCGACCTTCTCGCCAAACTCCCGGCGGGTCTCCACGGTGGCGATACCCAGTCCTGCCGGCCCCCGGCCGCTGGCGCGCAGTGAGGCCTCGAAGAGCTGGGCGGGAAGATTGGGGATCAGCACGGTGTGGGCGCCGGCGGGCAGCGGTAGCTCCACGCGGCGGGTGACCTCGGCGCGGTCGAGATAGACGGTGACGCTGTCGATGGTGTTGCTCTCCGGGCTCAGTTCGTCGGCTGCGGCGAATACGGGCAGTAGCAGAAGGGGGCTCAGCAGGAGTGGTATACGTCCCATCCCGTTCTCCTTGGGTGACTTGGGGATAGGACCAAGATAGCTTTCGGCGCGGTGGCGGTCAATCTGTGCGCAGGAGTGTCATTTTGCTATTACTTGGCGGCCTGGTGGTGGCGCAGCTGACGCTTGACCTTAACGGTGCTGAAGGCGCTGTTGCCTTGCGTTGTGCCGAGGGGCGGCTGCCCCTTCTGGCCGCTGCGGGCGTAGTCGGCGATCAGCGCCTCTTCCGCCGCTTCGGGATCGCCCCGTAGCGGACCGGCCAGTGCCCGGTAAAGCAGGGAGAAGAGGCGCGGCAGCTGGATGCGGTGGGTCTGGCCGACCTCGGCGTAGAGCCAGTCGGCGAGGGCAAGAAAGCGCTCGAAAGGTGAATCGCCCAGAATCAGCGGCAGGGTGGCGTGAAAGCGGCCGGAGTTGGCGATAAGGTCCCAGTAGCGGGCAAAGCGGGCCAGCCGCTGCATGTCGGCAAACCCGATGCAGTCAGTGGCCAGCACGTTGTAGGGAGGGACCGGCTGGTAGCGCATGGCGTGGTCGGTGGTGTGGCGGGCGATGGGGGCGCCGCGCAGCCGCTTGAGGATCCCCAGCTGGATCTCGTGCGGCTTGAGCACCACCAGTCGGTCGAATCCGGCGGCGAAGCTGGCGAGATCCTCGCCGGGCAGGCCGATGATGAGATCGGCGTGCAGGTGGGCGTGACTCTCGTCGCATAGCCAGCGCAGGTTGGCCTCGGTCTTCAGGTTGTCCTGGCGGCGGCTGATCAGTGTCTGTACGGCGGGGTTGAAGCTTTGGATGCCGATCTCGAACTGCAGGGAGCCGGGCGGGAAGCGCCGGATGGTGGCCTTGAGCGCCTCGGGCAGTCGATCCGGGATCAGTTCGAAGTGCAGAAACAGGTCGTCGTCCATACGTTCGAGGAAGAACTCCATGATGCGGATGCTCTGCGCCACCTTGAGGTTAAAGGTGCGGTCGACGAACTTGAACTGGCGCAGGCCACGAGCATAAAGGGCATCCATCTCGACGAGGAAGAGATCGAGGCCGAACGGCGTGGCGGTCTTCTCCAGCGCCGAGAGACAGAACTCGCACTTGAAGGGGCAGCCGCGGGAGGCCTCGACGTAGACGACCCGGTGGCGCACATCGTGATCGCTGTAGTAGCGATAGGGCAGTTGCAGCTGCTCCAGGCGGAACGGTTGCGGATGAACAACCTTCCCTGTCGGGCGGTCGCCGGCGAGCAGGCGTCTGCACAGGGTGGCAAAGGCGAGATCCCCCTGGCCGGGGATGAGGTAGTCGGCCAGCGCGACGATGGGCTGCTCTTCCCACTCATGGCTCACCTCCGGACCTCCGAGGATGAGGATCAGCTCCGGGCGCAACTGCTTGAGGATCGCCACCAGCTCCTCGCTCTCGCGGGCGTTCCAGATGTAGACACCCATACCGATGATCTCAGGCTCCTCGGCCAGCAGCTGCTCGGCGATATCGATGGGGCGCTGCTTGATGGTGAACTCCCGCAGCGCGCTCTGCCCCTCAAGCTCCCCCATGTTAGCCAGCAGATAGCGCAGCCCCAGCGAGGCGTGGCTGTAACGGGCATTAAGGGTGGTAAGAAGGATGCGGGTCATGGCGGGTTATCAGGGCAATTAAAAAAGGTAACTCACCGCAAAGGCGCAAAGAGCGCGAAGAAATTCGATTTTCATCGGTTGTGCCTTCGGCGGGGATTCAGGATACGCTCTAAGCTAGGGTTTTTCACCCACACATGACTTCCTTTGCGTACTTTGCGCCTTTGCGGTGAAAAAGGTTTTGCCTTGACAGAGATAACGCCGGGGGTGAGGGTGGCGATTTGATTCAAATCGGAATGACAGTGGCGATACTCTGGAGCAAACAGGAGAGCGATACGCGCTATGAGGTGCGCAGTGCCGGCCGGACCCGTCGCCTCTATACCAACGGCGTGTTCCACAGCCAGTACAACCCGAACAATCCGGTTACCGGCAGTGTCTGGGACCTGCTGATGCTGCCGGCCTTTTTCGCCCCGCAGCGGATCAGACGGGTGCTGGTGCTGGGGGTGGGCGGTGGCGCGGTGATCCGCCAGCTCAACCACTTTCTCCGGCCGGAGCTGATCGTCGGGGTGGAGCTCAACCCGGTCCACCTGGAGGTGGCTCGGGACTATTTCGATGTCGAGGCGCGGAATGTGGCGCTGCACCAGGCCGACGCCATCCTCTGGCTCCGGCAGTATCGCGGCGAGCCGTTCGATCTGATTATCGAGGACCTGTTCAGCGATAACGGTGGTGACCCGCAGCGTGTCATCGAGGCTGATGCCCCATGGCTGCGCCTGCTGCTCAAGCGCCTCTCGCCGCAGGGTGTGCTGGTGATCAATTTCGGCTCGCAAACCGAGCTGCGGTGCAGTGCCTGGTTTACTGAACCGGCCATCCGGAGCAAGTTCCCCAGCGCTTTTCGCCTGACCACACCGCTCTATGAGAACGTTATCGGCGCTTTTCTTCGCCAGCCGGTGGAGGGGAGGGTGCTGCGGCAGAAGCTGGCCGGCTGGCCGGAGCTGGACAGCAGAAAAAAGGGCTGTCGCCTCAACTACAGTCTGCGTGCTTTGGTAACAAAATAGTCATTAGCGGTTGTTAATATAATCCTTTGTCCTTAATCTTGGATCTCCAGTGAAGTTGCAGTCGGGTAGTTAAATATGTCTGTCAATAAGGGTTCTCTGCAGGAGAGTATTGCCAATCAGCGTGAAGAGCTGATCGCGATGATGAAGGCGCCGTTACAACAGGTGGCGCAGGCGAGTGTGCGTGTCTGGCATGAGCGGGAGAGGCTGGAGGCGCTGCTACAGGAGTCGTTGGCGGTGATCCCCTACTGCAAGTTTCTCTATGCGCTGAACCCGCATGGTGTGCAGATCAGCAGCAATATCAGCCACGAGGGGCTGATCGAGAAGGATTTCGGCCGTGACCGCTCGCAGCGACCCTATATGCAGCAGATCAAGGTGGGCACCAATTTCATGCTCTCCGAAGCCTATATCAGCATGCGTGCCCGTCGCCCGTCATTGACTGCGCTGACCACCGTGATCGATGAGGAGAACAATCTGCTGGGCTATCTCGGCGCCGACTTCGATCTGCGCGACCTGCCGTTGACCCGTGAACTCTATGATGAGCCTACCTCCTGGCGCCAGATCAAGGGTGACCCGGCGATCCGCGTCAGCGTCTTCCATCAGACCCGCAGCGACAGCCGTATGGATAAGCACATCGACGAGGTGCTGGGGGTGGTGGAGGAGCTGATCCTCGAGCACGGCATCTTTCACGCCAAGCTGCACTTCTCCAGCAGCCGCGCCACCATCTGGCTGGTGGACGATCCCTATCGTTACCGGCTGATGGATATCGATATGCTCAACGACCCGGATATCTGTCTGGCCTATCCGCGCCGTCCCTATCCGGAGGGGGCGGTGGTGCCGGCCAATCGTATCCGCGACGTACTCGATGGGCTGCGCGAGCTGCGCTACATGGACGAGATGTTCTATCTGCGGGCCGGGGCGGTGAATATCTTCAACGGCATGGTCAGTCTGACCTTCTCCTGTGACGGTTCGCACTACCTGCCCTGGGATGAGTTCCTCAACAAGGAGCACGCCTTCTGGACGAGCCACCTGACGACGAACTGATGCGGCATTGACTGACAGCCTGTGTGGGAAAATGCC
This sequence comes from Gammaproteobacteria bacterium, assembly GCA_026196275.1. Classification (GTDB taxonomy): domain Bacteria; phylum Pseudomonadota; class Gammaproteobacteria; order Thiohalomonadales; family Thiohalomonadaceae; genus JAPHTQ01. Next base: position 2,544 of record JAPHTQ010000079.1, on the reverse strand, counting down.
TACAGCGCCTAATCGTGCCGTGGCCTAAAATTGAATCATGCGTAACACGGAGTGCGCAGGGAAAGCTCGCAAGAGAAGATAATGGAAGATCGTGGGCCAGGGATGGCCTGATTTGTTGACCCTACAGGCAACCTCCAAGACAGGCTCCGGCCTGTCTTTTTTTATTGCCTGGAACGGACGGCCCGCGACGTGCCCCTGTCGAGGATTCCTGCCCGGGCTTGCTCCCCCCCTCGCTCACGACACCCCTCATGCTCCCGGACGCGCCCATCGAATGGTTACCAGCAGCCAGAGATTTGCTGCGGTGCCGCGAGCAGCGGTGTATCCTTGGGCTAAACGAAGAAATCCTGAGGAGCGAGAATGAGCGAAGCGAGCGACCCCCGTCCGGCCCTATCGCCGCAACTGATGTGGCGCATACTGCTGGCCGCCAACATGACCACACTGGTGGTGCTGCTGTTTGTGTTTCACCGCATGGTGCCGGTTGCCGCCTTTCCCGAGTTGGCCTCATGGACGTTCATCGCCGGGATGGTGCTGGCCGCCCCGGCGCTGCTCTATCGCAACCGTGCCCGACGCAAGCTGGAGGAGGAGAAGGGGCTGAGTGCCAATGCCCGTCAGCTACTACAGCTCAATCAGGTGGTCTACGCTGCCGGCATGGCCGAGCTGCCGGGGGTGATGGGGGCCCTGTTCTACCTGTTCGCACGAGAGTGGTGGGGCACGTTGTTACTGATGGGGCTGACTGCGGTATTGCTGTGGCTGGCGCGACCGGTCGATTGAGTGTCCGGCACGGCTATCGCCGTAGTGATTGCCGAGGATGACGCGGGTGAACGTTACTTGCCCGATCCCGCTGCGGCGCGTATTTTTCGGCTTGATGGGCGATAAACGGGGGTAAGGCATGGGTGACAAGCGCTATGAGGTGATATTCAGCGGCAGGCTGGTTGAGGGCGCCGCCGTGGATCAGGTCAAGGCCAACGTGGCCAAACTTTTCAAGGTCGAGGTGGCGAAGGTCGAGCGCCTGTTCGACGATGCGCCATCGGTGCTGAAGAAGGGGGTCGATGAGCCGACCGCGAAAAAGTATCTGCTGGCGATGAAGAAGGCCGGTGCGATCTGTGAGGCCAGAGTGGTCTCCTCCGCCCCTGCACCCGCCGGGCAAGATACAGAGAGCCCGAAACCTGCTGTGCCGCCGGCCACCGATGCTGGCAAGAGCAGTGCGGAGATCGCTGCCGGTGAAGGCGGTGCTACCCGGTATGTGATCAAGGAGCCACCGGCCGGCCTGGGTGAGCTGAGTGCGGTCAGTGTGGATGAGCCGGGCACCGTGCTGACCGAGCACCGCGAGGTGCCACCGCCGCAGTTGGATACCAGCGGCCTGAGCATGGACGAGCCGGGCGCGACGCTGGTGGAGCATGAGCCGGTTGCCGCGCCTGAGCTGGATACCGGTGAGCTGAGTATGGATGAACCGGGCGTGACTCTGGTGGAGCAGGAGGAGGCACCGGAGTTGGAGGTGGATACCGGCGATCTGAGTATGGACGAACCGGGGGTGACTCTCGTTGAGCCGGAGAAGCCCGAGAAGCCCGAGATCGATACCAGCAAACTGAGCCTCACCTGAAACTCTCACCGCGGAGGTGCAGAGGACGCAAAGATGGATAAAAAGCGGGAATAGCCGGCTGCTTTGCCGACTCACGGTGAGTCTCAGTTTTCACCGGAAAGCTTGAAATACGCGGCCTGTGCCACGATACGGTATACTTTGATACATCCCCCGTCCCGTAAACCCAGCCCCCGGTAAACGAATCTTGCACTATACCGTCAAACAGCGCGTGGCCCGCATCGAGGCGGCCAATCTGGCCCCACTGCTCAAAGGCAGCATGGTGGGGCTGGAAAAGGAGAGCCTGCGCGTTAACAGTGAGGGCAAGATCGCCCAGACGCCGCATCCGGCCGTTTTTGGCTCGGCACTGACCCACCCCTATATCACCACAGACTACTCCGAGGCGCTGCTGGAGTTCATCACCCCACCGTTTCACCAGATGAATGAGGCACTGTCGTTTCTGCGTGACCTGCAGCAGTTCGTCTACAATCGGCTGGAAAACGAGGTGCTATGGGCCACCAGCATGCCCTGCGTGGTGGGCGGCGAGGAGGGGATCCCCATCGCCGCCTATGGAAGCTCCAACGCCGGGTTAATGAAGACGGTCTACCGCCGCGGCCTGGGCTACCGCTACGGGCGGGTGATGCAGGTGATCGCCGGGGTGCACATGAACTTCTCCTTCAGTGAAGCCTTCTGGCAGGCGCTGCAGCAGCTGGAGGGGGATGACGGGACCCTGCAGGACTATATCTCCGATCGCTATTTCGACCTGGTACGCAATCTGCTGCGGGTCGGTTGGCTCATCCCCTATCTGTTCGGCGCCTCACCGGCGGTATGCAAATCCTTTCTCCAGGGCAAGCAGAGCCGTCTGGAATTATACGACGAGTTCACCTATTACGAGCCTTACGCCACCTCCCTGCGCATGGGCGATATCGGCTACCAGAACAACAAGGAGAACGAGGTCGGTATCAAGG
>JAPHTQ010000028.1 GCA_026196275.1 Gammaproteobacteria bacterium | reverse complement strand
AGGTCGTCGGGATCATCGAGTGTCCTCGCGAAAATCGCCTGCTGTTCGCGATATTGCGCAGAGTAATCATAGGCCGCCGCCGCCTCGCCGCGCTGCGCCATCGCTCCGGCGGAATAAGGATTGGCGAAATCGGTGCCGATCGGCCGCCCGGCGCTGTCGAGCAGGCCGGAACCGGAAAGCCACAGCACGGCAATGTTGTCTACGCGTTTGCCGAACGAAAGCCACGCCAAGCCGTGGACTCCAAAAACCCTAACCGAAGCCCCCGTTGGAGCACAACTCTCGAGTTGTCTAGGCGAAAGCCGAACGAAGGCAACGTCGAGACGTGGGCTCCGGTGGAGTACAGCGGCACTTCAGCCGCGGCGCCAGACCAGCAGCCGATTGTTGGCGGGCATGGCAAAGTCGCGGTAGTGCTCCATCCCGGACAGCGCGGCCAGCTCTTGCAACGCCTCGATATCGCGGATCCCGCTCTGTGGATCGCGGCTTTTCAGCCACTGGTCGAAGCGGGCGTTGCCCTCGGTGGTGAAGCGACCGCGGTAGCGGAACGGACCGTAGAGCAGAAACAGCCCCTGCGGCTGCAGCACCCGGCCGACACCGGCAAACATCGCCTGCACCCCCTCCCAGCCCATAATGTGAGCGGTATTGGCGCTGAACACCACGTCCACTGACGCCTCCTCCAGTGGCCACTGTGGCTGCAGCACATCCAGGGGCAGCGGTGCGAGCAGATTCTCCGCCCCCTCCTCGCGCAGCCACTGGCAGATAGCGGGGAGATTCTCCTTGCGATCCGATGTCTGCCACTGCAGCCGGGGGAGTGCCGGTGCCAGATAGACTGCGTGCTGGCCGGTGCCGCTGCCGATCTCCAGCAGATGACGTCGGTCGCGGAGCAATTGGCGGAAGACCGTCAGGATGGGGCCACGGTTTTCGATACAGGACTCGGCACAGGGTTTCACCTTTTCCTCCAAACAGGTTACTGTTTACTGTGGATCACATAGGTATAAATGGCGTTTTACTTGACGCATGTCAATGTCAGTTAATTAGCAACCACTAATATATAGTCCCCTCTATCCAGCCACATGGATCGGTTTTTATGTTTCGCAGCACACTATTCCTGATAAGCGGCCTGTTGCTCAGCACCACCCTGCTGGCGGCGCCCGACGGCGCCCGCCTCTATGAGCGCCACTGCTCGGCCTGTCACGGCCTTGAGGGTGAAGGTGGGGTCGGGGTACCGCTGGTCCTGCCCAGCTTCCAGCGCGCCGTTGAGGATGATTTTCTCTTCACCACTATCCGCCATGGCCGGCCGGGCCGGGTGATGCCGGCATTCACCAGCCTGAGCGACGCCCAGGTGCGCGCCATCGTCGACCACCTTCGCAGCTGGGCGCCGGAGCGGCCACAACAGGCCGCCCGACCGGTGCGAAAACCGGCCCACGGCAAGCCGGGACGCGGCAAGGCGCTGTTCGCGCAGCACTGTGCCCAGTGTCACGGTGCCAACGGCGAGGGAGGCCACGGCACCGGGGTGACCTTCTCGCGCCCGCGCGATCTGCCGGTCATGGCGCCGGCCCTGAACAATCCCGGCTTTCTCGCCGCCGCCGATGACCACATGATCAAGCGCACCCTGATGGAGGGGCGCGAGGGCACGCCGATGGTCTCCTTCCTCGATGCCGGGCTCAACGAGCAACAGATCGACGATATTGTCAGCTACGTGCGCAGCTTCGAGGAGGAGCCGCTGCACTGGCAGTATGACCGGGACGAGGCGCCGGCCATCACCATGGAGTCGAGCTACGACCTGCAGACCACTGTGGAGAACATCAAGCGCGCCGCGGTGGGCAAGAACTTCCGCATCATCCGCATCCAGAGGCTGGAGGATGGCCTGTTCGAGGAGGGAGAGCAGAATGAGAAGCAGGTGATCGTCTACTTCTGCAACTTCAACTTCATCAACGAGGCGCTCAGCCTCGACCCGCGGGTCGGGCTGTTTATGCCCTGCCGCATCACGGCGGTGGAGAAGGCGGACGGCACGGTGGAGCTGATGGCGATCAATCCGCGCTACATGAGCCGCCTGTTCAACAACGCCGAGCTGGATGAGGCCTGCACCCGGATGCACAATCTCTACGAATCGATTATCGAGGAGGCCACACTGTGAAGAGACCCCTGCGCCTTCTTTCCGCGCTGCTGCTGGCGCTGCTCCTCAACCCCCTTGCCGCGGAGGAGGAGAGTCTGCTGATGATGCGCTCCAGCCAGTCCTTCCCCGAGGCCATGCTGGCGGTACAAAAGACCCTGGGGGAGTACGGCTACACCGTCTCCCGGGTCCAGCGGGTGGATATCGGCCTGACTGCCAGCGGCTTCGAGACCGACCGCTACCGCATTGTCTTTTTCGGCAAGCCCGAGGAGATCCGCCACCTGAGCGGCGAACACCCCGAGCTCATCCCCTACCTGCCGCTGAAGATGACCATCTTTGCCGAGCAGGACGAGACCCTGTTGGTGGCACTGGATCCGACCGCACTGGACGACATCGTCGACGATGAGGCATTTGCCCAACTGACAATGCGCTGGAAGAACGACATCATCGCCATCATGGATGAACTGAGGGAGTATTGAGGCGGGCGGGAACTATTCGGCACCAATCCGGGCAGAGCCTGCCGGCTTCAGGCTGCCTGGCTCGGTATCATCCCGACAAGCAGGGCGACAGCATAGATCACGGTCAGACCGATGATCAGATATCCCACCGCCGGCACTACCTTGAGCAGCAGAACAAAGCCGCGCGGCGGGGGCTGCGTGGTAAAGCGCTTGCGCACACTGCGCGGGTAGAAGAGGGCAAAATAGATCCCTACCGCCAGGTTGATCAGGATGGAGATGATATCGCCGCTGCTCATAGGGTTTCCGTCGGGGATTGATTGCTAAAGGTCTGCGACCGCGGCCTTGAGTATACGATCCAGCCGCAGTCTGAGGGTAGTGCCATCCCCCTGTGCGGCGATCAGGTATTCGCGTTTATCCGCCGTCTCAAGGTCATGCGGTACCACATGATCGATATGGTCACCGCCCTCCTCGTCCTGCCAGTGCAGGCGCAGCGGGCGGCGGTGCATGATCGCCAGCTCGTACTCCGAATAGAGGCCACAGTCGATCGGGGTGTACTTATCGTCGTCGCTCATCGCTACTTCTCCTCCGGCATAAAGAGCTGCAACAGCTCATTGAGATAGTTGTGTCCGCGCTCGGTGGGCAGCACCCGCTGCAGCTGCCACTGCAGCAGCCCCTTGCGCTCGGCCTCCCGCAGCGCCGGCTCCACCGTGCTGATCGGCATCCCGGTATGGGCCTGGAACAGTGCACTGGCAAATCCCTCGCGCAGGCGCAGGGCATTCATCATGAACTCCAGCACCAGATCCTCACGACCAAGTGTGCGCCGCCCGGCCACCACGTCCGCGCCGGCGGCACTCTCCAGCCAGGCCTGGGGGTGGCGCTGTCGCCACTGCCGTTCCACCCGTCCCTGCGGCGCATCGGTGAGCTTGCCGTGGGCGCCGGGACCGATACCGAGATAGTCACCGAACTGCCAGTAGTTGAGGTTGTGACGGCAGCGGCGTCCCTCGCGGGCATAGGCGGAGACCTCATACTGAACATAGCCTGCCGCGGCCAGGGTTTCCTGCCCCAGCTGCTGGATCGCCCACAGCGCGTCATCCTCCGGCACCACCGGCGGGGCGTGGGCAAAGGCGGTATTGGGCTCGATGGTAAGCTGATACCAGGAGATGTGCGCCGGTTCGAGGGTGATCGCCTGCGCCACATCGGCGCGCGCCTGCGCCGGACTCTGTCCCGGCAGGCCGAACATCAAATCCAGGTTGAAGTTCTCCAACCCCGCAGCGTGGGCCGCCTCGGCGGCGTGCAGCGCCTCCCTGCGGCTGTGGATACGGCCGAGACACTGCAGCTTCTCATCCTCAAAGCTCTGCACGCCGATGGAGAGACGGTTGATGCCCGCCGCGCGATACTCGGCAAAGCGCCCCTGCTCCAGGGTGCCCGGATTGGCCTCCAGTGTCACCTCGATATCCGGCCCGAGTCCCAGCATGGCACGCAGCGCCGAGAGTAGTCGTTCGATGGCCTCAGGGCTTAACAGGCTGGGGGTGCCGCCGCCGATAAATACCGACTCCAGCGGACGCCCCCACACCGCCGGCAGCTGCTGCTGCAGATCCGCCAGCAGGGCATCGATATAGCGCTGCTCGGGGATCGCCCCGTGCGGCTCATGAGAGTTGAAATCACAGTAGGGGCACTTGCGCACGCACCAGGGGAAATGGATATAGAGCGAGAGCGGCGGCGGTGCGGGAAAACTCAGCAGCATGGCGTGGTTGCATGGCCATAATGGCCTTTCAGGCTACTGTTCGAGCGCATGCAGCAGACACTGCAGCGCCTGACCGCGATGGCTCAGACGGTTCTTCTCCGCCGCATCGAGCTGGGCGGCGGTGCAGCCGTGGCTCGGCACCTGGAACACCGGGTCATAGCCGAAGCCGTTATCCCCCGCAGGGGCCTGGGCGATCACCCCCTCCCAACTGCCCTGGCAGATGATCGGCGTGGGATCGAGTTCGTGCCCCATGTAGACCATCAGGCACTGAAAGCGCGCCGTGCGCTGCGCCCCGGTCACCCCGTCCAGCGCCTGCAACAGCTTGCGCAGGTTCGCCTCGTCCCCGGCGCCGATACCGGCATAACGGGCCGAATAGATCCCCGGCGCGCCGCGCAGCGCATCCACCTCCAGCCCCGAATCATCGGCAATCGCCGGCAGACCGGTATGCTGCGCCGCATTGCGCGCCTTGAGGATCGCATTCTCGACAAAGGTCAGCCCCGTCTCCTCCGCCTCCGGCACCCCGAAATCACTCTGCGGCACCACCTCGATATCCAGCCCGGCAAGCAGCTGATTGATCTCCCGCACCTTTCCCGCGTTGCCACTGGCCAAAACAATTTTATTCATAGAAATAACCCTGGATATCACCGCAAAGGCGCAAAGAGCGCGGAGGAGAATGGATATGACAAACCTTGTATCAATCTGGCAATAGGCAACAAACTTTCGCCCGCTGCGACCCCGACTGAAAATTCGGAATTGCGCACCGACACAATACCCTTAGCGTACTTTGCGCCTTTGCGGTGAGATTTATTAATCTTTCAGCGCCTCGCGCTGGTGTTCGATGAGTTCGGCGATCCCTTTTTGCGCCAGGTCGAGCATGGCGTCCATCTCCTCGCGGCGGAAGGCGTGCCCTTCGGCGGTGCCCTGCACCTCGATGAAGGCACCGCCGTCGTTCATCACCACATTCATGTCGGTCTCGGCGTTAGCGTCTTCGGCATAGTCGAGATCGAGCACCGGCGCACCTTCAAATATCCCCACCGAAACCGAGGCGAGCTGGCCGTGCAGCGGCTCTTTCTTGATCAGCTTTTTCTTCTTGAGGTGGGCCATCGCATCGACCAGTGCCACATAGGCCCCGGTGATGGAGGCGGTGCGGGTGCCGCCGTCGGCCTGGATCACATCGCAGTCGACGGTGATGGTGCGCTCACCCAGCGCACCGAGATCCACCACCGCACGCAGCGAGCGGCCGATCAGGCGCTGGATCTCCAGGGTGCGGCCACCCTGTTTGCCCATCGCCGCCTCGCGCCCCATGCGCATGCCGGTGGCCCGCGGCAGCATGCCGTACTCGGCGGTCACCCAGCCCTGTTTCTTGCCCTTGAGAAAGCGCGGCACCCGCTCCTCGACCGTGGCATTGCACAGCACCTTGGTATCGCCGAACTCCACCAACACCGAACCCTCTGCGTGTTTGGTGTAGTGACGGGTAATACGGATTTGACGCAACTCATCGGGCTGGCGGCCGCTGGGGCGCATGGGAACCTACCTTGTCTGTTTCGGCTTGCGGAGGAGCATTGTACCGGGCGACAGCTGACGGTGCGAGGGGCCGCCCGCAGCTTCATCTGTAGACCGAGGTTCAGTCCGAGCCGTCCGTCGGGTGACGGGCCGGTTTCAGCGATTAAACTCCTCTTCATACTCGCTGATCACCTCCTCGATCTGTGCGATCGCATCCTCCAGCGGGTCGTACTGTGCCCCATTGTGCCGTTGCTCGCGTCGCTCCTCACCACGCCCCTGCCCGCCCTCGGCGGAGAGAAAGCGCAACGCGAGGGCACTGATATTGTCGCTGTGCGGATAACTGAGTTTTTCGGCCTTTTCGGCGATCGCGTTGATCGCATTATCCAGCGGCTGGTGATCCTCCAGCAGCGTGCCGATCTGCGAGTCGTCCAGCGGCCCCCACAGGCCATCGGAGCAGAGCAGGATCACATCCCGCGGCTTGAGCATCACCGTGTTGCTGAGGGTTACCTTGGGCAACTCGCGGCGGCAGCCCAGGCACTGGGTGATCTGGTTTCGCTTGGGATGGGTATCCTGCTCCCAGCGACTGATCTCTCCGCTCTGGAACAGCTCCTCGACATAGGAGTGGTCGGTGGTGCGGTAGAGTGGCAGTCCCTGCTGATAGATATAGAGCCGACTGTCCCCGACATGGGCCCAAGTGGCATCACCGTCCTGGATCAGGCACAGCACTGCGGTAGTGCCGGGGATCACCGGCGGCACCTGGCGCTGGCCAAAGGCGATGATCTGCAGGTGTGCGTGCTTGATGACCGCACCGAGAAACTCCCCGGGATTGGCAATGGGTCGTACCGCCTGCAGGTAGGCATCACGTGCGCAATCCACCAGGGTCTGAGCCGCCACCTCGCCATCGGCCTTACCGCCCAGCCCGTCACCCAGCACCAACATCACCCCCTCGTCAGTCTCGACGGCGCAGAAACGATCCTGGTTACTGCTTCGATTCCCCAGTCGATTGGCCTGGCCCAGCTCGTATCTCATCGCGCACCGCCCTTGATCCACGATAGACCACTAGCCAGTTTGCCCAACACCGAGGAGTCACCGCCCTCATCACCCGGCGGGCCGCTATCATTGCCCAGCGCCTGCAGCAGCTCATCCACGCTCTGTGGCCGGTACATCGGATCGACCTCCAGAGCCCAATCGATGGCCCGCAGCAGCTTTTCCGAATAACCCTTTTTGAAGACCTCCACCGCCGGTTTCATGGTCTCCTCCAGCCGCCGCTGCTCTGCCGGTGGCGGTGCATGTCCCTCGATGCAGGCACGCATGGTGGCACCGATGGCGTAGATATCGGTCCACGGCCCGACATACCCGCCGTACATCGACTGTTCCACCGGCGAGAAGCCCAGGGTCAGTACCTGACCCGGCTGATATTTACGGCTGGTCTGCATCTGGTGTACCGCACCGAAGTCGAGCAACACCGGATTGCCGCCGGGGCGCAGATGGATATTGCCCGGCTTGATATCCATATGCAGCAGCCCCTTGGCGTGCAGCTGCCGCAGACCGTCGAGCAACGGCAGGAAGACATGATAGATGAAGGTCTCGCTCAGACCGCCCTTGTGGCGCTTGATGTAGTCCTGCAGATTGATCCCCTTGACGAACTCCATCACCATGTAGACCGTACCATTGGCACGAAAAAAGTTGACCACGTTGATGATGTTGGGATGCTTGATCGCCGCCAGCGCATTGGCCTCCTGGAAGAACATGCGCCGCCCGTGGGCGAACTGCTCGCCGGCCTTGTCGTCACTGGGGTAGATGGTGTGACCATCTTCGCCACGATAGGCCAGTTTTAGCGGCATGTACTCCTTGATCGCCACCGGCTCACCACTCTGGGCGTCCTCGGCCAGATAGACAATACTAAACCCACCCCCACCGAGCTTATAGCTGATAATATAATTTTCCAGCCGGGTGCCCGGGCTGAGACTGCTGTTGTTATCGTTCATCCACTGTTCGCGCTCAGCCGTCCTGGCGGTTTTTATCCGGGACGGTTAGGTTTACCATAAACGTCAAGTCTACCAAATCGTTCGCAGGAGTATCCATGATTCGAAGTATGACGGCCTTTGCCCGCAAGCAGGGGCAAGGCGAGTGGGGTGCCCTGCAGTTGGAGCTGCGTTCGGTCAACCACCGCTACCTGGAGCTCAGCCCGCGCCTGCCCGATGAGCTGAGGGCGCTGGAGCCGAAGCTGCGTGAGCGCATCGGTCGGCGGCTGGCGCGTGGCAAGGTGGAGTGCAACGTGCGCTACCAGGCGCCGCAGGCGATGGCCGGCGAGCTGGCCATCAACAAGGAGCTGGTCAAGCAGCTGGCCCACACCAGCCGCGAGGTGGATGCCATTCTCTACAACCCGGCGCCGGTCAACTCGCTGGATGTCCTGCGCTGGCCCGGGGTGCTGGAATCTCCCGGTATAGATGAGGCGCAGCTGCAACAGGCCCTGCTCGGTCTGCTGGATGAGGCCCTGGACGAACTGGATGATAATCGTCGGCGCGAGGGCGATAAACTCAAGGCGATCATCCTGCAGCGCTGTGACACGGCTGAGGCGGTGGTCGATGCAGTCAGAGAGCGGCTGCCTGAGGTGCTCGCCGGCGTGCGCAGTCGACTGCAACAGCGCCTCGAGGAGCTCAGGCAGGAGCTGGACCAGGAGCGGCTGGAGCAGGAGATGGTGCTGCTGGCGCAAAAGCTGGATGTGGACGAGGAGATGGACCGCCTCGCCACCCATGTCGAGGAGGTGCGCCGGGTGCTCGATAGCGACGAGCCGGTGGGTCGCCGTCTCGATTTTCTGATGCAGGAGCTCAACCGCGAGGCCAACACCCTGGGCTCCAAGTCCGCCGACAGCGAAACCACCAGGGCCTCGGTGGAGCTCAAGGTCCTCATCGAGCAGATGCGCGAACAGATCCAGAACATTGAATAAAAAACCTATTCACCGCAAAGGCGCAAAGATCGTAGCACGTAGGATGGGCAAGGCTTCCGCGTCCTGCTCATGCCCCTCACCTGCATCCATGCGGGTGAAGGAGCGAGAGCGACGTGCCCATCTGTGTAGCAAAAGATGGGCACGCTGCGCTTTGCCCATCCTGATATGGATTGACCTGTCAACTATTGGCACTGATTTTCATCCTTCTCGTTTCTCTGTCAATGGCTTCGGCT
>JAPHTQ010000007.1 GCA_026196275.1 Gammaproteobacteria bacterium | reverse complement strand
TGCTTGGAAAGGGCGCGCCATTCCCTGCGCAACGCGCCTTGCAGCTAACGGCTTCTCGTCACGCTGAAAACGTCAATCAGTATGAAACACTACACTAGTAACCGTCGGTGTTCTTCTCCACCCAGCGATAACCCTCATCCAGCTGCTCCTTCTTCCAGAACGGGGCGCGGGACTTGAGTGCCTCCATAATGTAGCGACACGCCTCAAAGGCATCCTTGCGGTGGGCAGACCAGACGGCCACCAGCACGATGGGATCGTTGGGAGCGAGGTCACCGACACGGTGAAGCAGTAACTCCTCAAGCAACTGCCAACGCTGACGCGCCTCGCCGACGATATTAGCCAGCTCCTTTTCGGTCATCCCCGGGTAGTGCTCCAGGGTCATGCCGGTGATCTCATCACCCTCGTTGAAATCACGCATGGTGCCGACGAAGACCGCGCTGGCGCCATATTTGCCGGGATACTCCCGGGCAATGACATCATTCTCATACTGTTGCAATGCTTTCCACGGGTGGAAGGGGGTATCGTGGACCTCGACACGCATCTCAGCCTCCGGTCACCGGCGGGAAAAAGGCCACCTCATCGCCACTACTGACCTCCTGATTGGGATCGCAGTACTCCATGTTGACCGCCACCAGCACATTATTCGGTAACGCCTTGCCGCCGGAGGCAGCCAGCCAGACATCGGCGGCGGTGGCCACCTCCCCGATCTCCACCGTGGCGCCGTCGCACCCCATCTGCTCTTTCAGGCTGGCGAAAAACTTAACCCGGACCGTCATCAGCTTTTTCCTCGAAAATCGGCGCATTGGTTTGCGCCATGCAAGCCCTCAGCCTATCATGATTGCCAATTGCAACCAACGACGGACTCTATCCTCAATCCAGACCACTATGAGCAAACTGACCCATTTCAACAGTGCCGGTGAGGCACACATGGTCGATGTCGGCACCAAGGATGTCACCCAGCGTATCGCCGTGGCCGAAGGACGCATCACCATGCAACCCGAAACCCTTGCCCTTATCCTCAAGGGCGAGGCGAAAAAAGGCGACGTGCTGGGTGTGGCGCGCATCGCCGGGATTATGGGGGCGAAGAGAACCGCCGACCTTATCCCCCTGTGCCATCCGCTAATGCTGAGTAAGGTCAGCATCGAACTGACCCCTGTTGAGCAGCAGAGCGCCGTACACTGTACCGCCACAGTACAGACCAGTGGCCAGACCGGCGTGGAGATGGAAGCCCTGACCGCTGTCCAGGTCACCCTGCTGACCATCTACGATATGTGCAAGGCGGTGGACAAAGGAATGACCATGGAAGGAGTTCACCTGCTGGAGAAGGCTGGCGGCAAATCGGGACACTGGAAACGTTGAGGCGCCTGCCGCGCCGTGAACTGGCCAAGATCCATGCTCTGCAGGAGATCCACCCCGGCAAGAGCGCCGACGCCGCCGACAGAATCTACTCGATACGGCAGGCCTCAGCGAAACTCAGACGTGGTCCCCGTGGATAGAGTTTGTCACTAGAGCCATAGCCAAGCGCGCAGATAAAGTTGGCTTTGACCTTCCCCTCGGGAAAAAAGGCGGTATTGAGCCTGTCGTAATCCAGGCCGGACATCGGCCCGCAATCCAGCCCCAGGGCGCGCGCCGCCAGCATCAGGTAGGCCCCCTGCAGCGAGCTGTTGCGCATCGCGTTCTCCTCAATCTTCTCCGGCTTACCGGCAAACCATGAACGGGCATCGGTATGTGGGAAGAGCGTGGGCAGTTTCTCGTAGAACTCCATGTCCATGGCGATGATCGCCACCACCGGTGCCGTCATCGACTTTTCCACATTTCCCTCGTTAAGACAGGGCTTGAGCCGTTCTTTCGCCTCAGCGCTTTTGACGAAGACGATGCGTGCCGGGCTGCTATTGGCACTGGTCGGTCCCCATTTCATCAACTCGTAAAGCTCATGTAGCAGCGCATCGCTGACCGCCTTATCCTGCCAGGCATTGAAACTGCGCGCCTCACGAAACAGCTGATCTAGCGCCTGATCTGAGAGGGGTTGGGATGTCATGACTACTCCTTGGATCGTGATTGTGATAGTTAGACATGAGATAGCAATGATGGAGCAGTGCTTCAAGTGTCATTCTGGACAGCACGGCAGAGTCCCGCCATCATAACCCGATGCAACCCCAAGTCGCCCCACCACAAAGCGAAACAGAGCTACTGCAACGTTGCCGCAGCCTTGCCGGCCTGACACTGCAGCAGCTTGCAGAACGCTATGCCATCGCCATCCCGCCGGACCTCAGGCGGCACAAAGGCTGGGTTGGACAACTGGTGGAACTGGCGCTGGGGGCTGACGCCCAGTCGCTGGCCGAACCCGATTTTCGCGCCATCGGAGTAGAGTTGAAAACCGTGCCTGTCGACAGTAAGGGTATGCCGCGGGAATCGACCTACGTCTGTACTGTACCACTGGAAGAGGGACTGGAACCGCGATGGGAGGAGAGCTGGGTCTGCCGCAAACTCTCACGGGTATTATGGTTGCCGGTGGAGGCCGATCCGGCCATTCCGCTTGCAGCACGGCGCCTTGGCAGCGCCCTGCTTTGGAGTCCCGATGAGGATGAACAGACACTGCTGCGCCAGGACTGGGAAGAGCTGGGCGAGATGATCTGCATGGGTGAGTTGGAGCAGATCACCGCACGTATGGGCACAGTACTGCAGATCCGGCCCAAGGCTGCCAACTCAGCGGTACGCTGCCGCAGCGTTGGCGCCGACGGTGAGGCGATCGTGACCAACCCCCGTGGCTACTACCTGCGACCCGCCTTCACCCGCGCCCTGCTCCAGCGCCACTACCACAACGGCTGATACCCGTCGGATCGTTCATCCATACAAGTCTGCCCTGATCAGGCCGCCTTGAGCATCCCGAGCAGTTCGTCCTTCAGGCTGAGACGTCTCTTTTTCAACTCCTCGGTATATTCGTCTGAAGGGGTTTCAATCTCCTGCTCGATGCGACGAATCTCGTGATCCACCTCATGGTACTCATCGAACAGCCTGGAGAAGTGGGCATTATTCAGTTTCATCTCATGGATCTGTTCACGGTATTCCGGCAGTTCATGGATCAGGTCGTGGTGTTCACCAAACATCAGTAGTTCTCCTCAGGGATAAAATAAGGGGGAATAAACGGGTATCGGTCGACAGTTCCCATACCGACGACCACCCGTGTCCGGGGCATGCAGGCAATACTAGCCGTAAACCCCCTGCCACGGGAAGCCCTGTCTCAACCCCAACACCGTCAGTGCTTGTGGCATACATTTATCTGGCTTTTCTGTCAAAGCATGCGTATAGTCGCCCCCAGCGCAAGGATTGCGTATCCATCGTCTCTGACCTCCCGCCGTGATGTTCACCGCCCAAGGGTTAGCGACAACCCGACCCGACATACCATCGGGCGAATTTGAACAGCGGCGCCAACCCCGGTCAACCGGGGCGCGAACCTATCACCTGTACGGGTAACCATCCCCGCCTATGTTTCCGTCCCGTTGTGGATGGATAAGGAGCTATTTTGTCTTTTACAGACCTTAATCTCGACGAACAACTGCTGCGTGCTATCCAGGCCTGTGGCTTCACCTCGCCTTCCGACATTCAGAAACAGGCCATTCCTGTTGCCCTTGAGGGCCATGACCTGATGGCCTCTGCGCAGACCGGCACCGGCAAGACCGCCGCGTTCGTCCTGCCCGCCCTGCAGCGACTGCTGAACAATGAACCCGCACCCGGCCATGGCCCGCGGGTACTGATCCTCACCCCGACCCGCGAACTGGCTACCCAGGTAACCGATGCGATCCGTGATCTTGGCAAGTTCAGCCGTCTGCGCTCGACCACCGTGGTGGGCGGAATGCCCTACCCGCCGCAGATCAAGATGCTGCGTCAGCCGCTGGACCTGTTGGTGGCAACCCCCGGACGGCTGATCGACCATTTCGAGAGCGGCCGCCTGGACTTCGGCCGTCTGGAGATGCTGGTGCTGGATGAGGCCGACCGCATGCTCGACATGGGCTTTGTCGACGATGTCGAGCGCATCGCCGCCGCCCTGCCTGAGCAGCGCCAGACCCTGCTGTTCTCCGCCACCCTGGAAGGCGAGGTGCGTAACGTTGCCCGTCGCCTGCTGAAGGAGCCCCAGCGCATCCAGATCGCCGGTGTGAAGACCAATCACGACTCTATCGATCAGCACATCCACCAAGCCGATGACTTCCGCCACAAACAGGCGCTGCTGGCCCACCACCTGGGACAGGAGGCAGTCAGTCAGGCCATCGTCTTCACCGCCACCAAGCGCGGCGCCGATGATCTGGCCAAGCAACTGCGCGAGCAGGGCCACCGTAGCGCTGCGCTGCACGGCGACATGAGTCAGGGCGCTCGTCGTCGCACCGTAGAGCAGATGCGTCGCGGCCAGTGTCGCGTATTGGTTGCCACCGATGTCGCCGCACGCGGGATCGATATCAAAGGCCTGAGCCACGTATTCAACTTCGATCTGCCGATGGCCGCCGAGGACTACATCCACCGCATCGGCCGTACCGGTCGTGGCGGCGCATCCGGCACCGCCCTGTCGCTGGTCGGTCCGCAGGAGTGGGACAAGGTTGCACGCATCGAGAAACTGACCGGCTGCAAGCTCAACCGCCTGGTTCTCGACGGCCTGGAGCCGCGCCAGCCCGAACCGAAACCCTTTGCCCAGCGAGGCAAAGGGGGGCGTCCCGGCGGTTATGGCCAGAAACGCCGCTTCGGTGGTAACAACAAGCCCGGTGGTGGTAACGGCCGCAAGCCGACTATTCACCACAAGCGCCCTGCTGTCGGTGGCCGGCCGCGCAGTGCAGGTAATGGACAGGGTTAACCCCCTCCCCTCTCCCTTGCCTGAGGCAACGGGAAGGCCGTAAAGAGACCGGGCTACTCAGCCCGGTTTTTTTCTGTCCGCGAACCCGGGCAACATGACACACTCCGCGCAAGCTACTGCTTTTTCAGGCAACACTCCCTGCTAGCAAGACCACCAGAGACAAAAAACCACCGGCGGTGTTGCACCACCCGTTATGGGTGTGGTGGGTGTCGATGGAAACACCGGCAACCTCTGCACTGTGCTTCTTGAACTTCCCCGGGCGGCGGTCGAAAGCGATCAGTCCTGAAATGAAAACAGGGCCGCGCCGGGGAGCGTGGCCCTGCTGTCTGGCGGCGCTGGGTGAGATCAGCCGGTAACGCTAACCTGAGTCGCCTGAAGCCCCTTGGGGCCCTGCTCCATTTCAAAATTGACGTTCTGTCCTTCATTAAGGGTGCGGTAGCCCTCGCCCTGAATCACCGAGAAATGCACGAAGACATCTTCTCCCCCCTCGGACGGTGCGATAAAACCGAAACCTTTGGTGTTGTTAAACCACTTAACTGTACCAGTACGCATAGATAAAACCTCAAACAAGTG
Source organism: Gammaproteobacteria bacterium (assembly GCA_026196275.1). GTDB lineage: Bacteria > Pseudomonadota > Gammaproteobacteria > Thiohalomonadales > Thiohalomonadaceae > JAPHTQ01. Next base: position 36,968 of record JAPHTQ010000007.1, on the reverse strand, counting down.
GAACATATCTCCTTGCGCGCCGCTTTGCTCGCTCAACATCTGCACGGCGATCCCGTGCCTCCCGAGCACCTAAAGGCGGGCGCGGGATCAAGTATAGACGCCCATTATTGTGCTGACCACGAGCGTTAATAAATTAAAATACACAAATATTCCAATACGTTACGCCATCCATCCCGACAGCGCTGCCACACCCAGCAGCAATTGCGCCACACCAAAGCCCAGTCCCGCACCCAGCACCACATCCGAGGGGTAGTGCAGACCGAGCAGTGGTCGCGACAGCGCCACCAGTGCGGCCAGCACAAAGAGCGCCATCGCCAGGTGCGGGAAGAAGGCCACCGCCACCACCGAGAACCCCACGGCATGCTGTGTGTGGCCGGAGGGGAAGCTGTAGCGATCCAGCGGTACGCCGGCGAGGTTGATCCGCGGCATGCTGACAAAGGGCCGCTCACGGGCGAAACGATGTTTGCACAAGCGGTAGACCTGCAGGTTGATAAGGCCGGCAAGCACCATCAGCCCCGCAGCGACAAGACCGCGCTCACCATAGAGCAACGGCAACACAGCCATCAGCGCATACCAGAATATGCCGTCGCCGATGCGTGAAATAAAACGGAACAGCAACACCAGCAGGTGGCGGCGCGACATGCGGTTGAGCAACAGACAGAGCCTGCCGTCAACGGCTGAAATCCGCTGCCATACGTTCGCTTGACTCATCTCTCACCTCCAGGTTCTCAACCTGACTCCGAAGGATGCGCTCGAACTCCGCCCCCACCCTCTCCCAGGAAACCCCCTCCATGGCACGTCGCGCCTGTTTGCGCAGCGTCTGCAGGTAGGGCGGATTGGCCAGCAGCGTCTTGCTGTGGCGTAAAAAGACACTCCCGTCCCCTACAGGGCAGAGCATGCCGTTGTTACCGTGGCTGATGTGGATGCCGGCTGCGGCCTCGTCGAAGGCAACTACACCCAGCCCGCTGGCCATCGCCTCGAGCACCACGTTACCGAAAGTCTCACTCATACTGGGAAAGAGAAAGATGTCCGCTGAGGCGTAATGGCACGCGAGCTTCTCGCCGACGTGGCTGCCGGCGAAGATGATCCCTTCGTGGCGAGCATAGAGGCGCGCATAGTCCGGGCCATGTCCCACCAGTACCAGGCGTGCCGTGGGGGATCCCTGGCGCAGGGTAAGAAAGGTCTCCAGCGCCAGCTCGATATTTTTCTCCCTGGCCAGACGGCCCACATAGAGAAAGACCTTGTCTGCGGGCCCGACGCCCCACTCGCGGCGCAGCGTCTCACTGCGCTTGGCCGGATGAAATAGTTCGGTATCGATGCCGCGGCTCAACACCTCTACCGCAGGGATATTGGCACTCATCTGCCGGCGCATCGTCTCGGTCGGCACCAGGGTGCAGGCCGTGCGGTTGTGCAGAGACTGCAGGTAACGGTAGACCAGTGGCTGCAACCAGCCGACCCGGTAGTAGCGGCTGTAGTGGTGAAACTGGGTGTGAAAACCGCTGACCACGGGGATACCCAGCCGTGCGGCCTGCCGCACCGCCGACCAACCCAACGGTCCCTCGGTAGCAACGTAGATCACATCGGGGCGCTGCAACCGCCATGCCCGACGCAGCAGGCGTCCGGCGGGCAATCCCAGGCGCAGCTCCGGATAGCCGGGAATGGCCATGCCGCGTACGCGCAGGGTCTGCATGATGGCCGGATCATGACCGCCCTCCTGCGGCTGAAGCGGTCGCACCAGTTGCAACCGGTGGCCGCGCCGGGCCAGCTGCCCGGCCAGGTGTGAGAGGGTCATTGCCACACCGTTGATCTCCGGCGGCCAGGTCTCGCTCACCAGACTGATTCGAAGCTCTCTACCCATCCTCATACACTCGGTTGCCCGTCTCTACGCAGAACAGAGTGCCTCGATTCCATGACAGAGGGGTGACGCGGCAGTGAAGAGTTAATGACAGCAGCAAAGAGTCCCCTCGACAGGCCCGATGGGACGCTGGCCTGCAGTAGAGGAGAGGGAGTCAGGAGAGTGTCGCGAAAGGGAAGACGGGCGAAGATTCAGGGAACTTCAGCTTGGGCCCGCCCAGGCGAGGCCCGACAAAATGACATTTTACAGGGCGGGTGCCATGGCTACAAAATGGACGGTTTCAGGCGCGACGGTGCTTCCGGTCGCCACCGATGAGGCGCTTGAACAGCGATGGACTATCGCTGCCACTCGAAGGGGAGACATGCCGGAGCATGCGCACCAGGGAGCTCTCACCACCGGCCTCAACACCCGGATTGCTGTCGCTGCCGGCAACACCATTATGCACGCCACACAGAATCCCGGCCTGCTCGAACTTCTCCGCCAGCACCTGCGCCTCGACCGCGCTGTTGCAACGCTTGAGCAATAGCGGCCCACTCTGCAGCAGCTTCGCAGCCTTCACCTCATCGATACCGAGTAAAAGGACGAGGTTGCTCTTGACCGTATCAGCATCAAGCCCCGGCTTGAGCCTGCCTGTGTAGATCACCTGATAGCGCTTGTCGTTCATAGCGGCATCTCTCTTTCTTTCGCAAATACGTCGGGGAAATCAACCGTGTTGGGAATAACCATGGACGATCACTGCCCATTTATCTGTGACGGAGTTTTCAGATTTACCACATTTAGGTAAACCAGGCTATCGAAAATACGCTGGAGTTTCTGCTGCCCCTCCTCACTGAGGGATGTTGCGGCTAGCTAATCGGTGGCAAGCGCTCCATCAGGTAGCAGAGACAATCCTGACGAATAACCTCTTCGTTCAGGGTCAGCATTGAGGGCATCACCGGCAGGCGGGTGGTGAGTCGCCCGTTTTCCAGATCAAAGTAACGCTCCGCCACATCCTCACCGCGCTCATCCCACGCCTCCAGTCGGGCGCCGCCACCAATGCGCGCCAGTTCGGTACCTGCCGGCAGTTCGCGAAAGTTCATATGATCCAGGTCGCCTGGAAAAACCAGATCGGCGCTCGGATCACTGAAACTGTAGCGCATCGTCTGCGGCACCTTCACCGTCACCACGGTGTGATAGAGTTCATAATCGGTATCGGGCACCGCGTGCTCAGGAAAATGATCCAGGTGCAGCGCCCCCTCGACGAAAGTCATGGCGTGTTCGGTGTTGTGACTCAGCCCCGCCTTGCCACACTCCACGGTCACCGCCGGGCAGAGCTTGCTGAAGGCCATCGACTGTACGCTGTCGGGGCGGATGAAGTAGACGATGGTGCGACTGAAGAGCGTGGCCAGCTGCAGGAACGGCTGTTGCAGCAGATTGATGCAGGCGTAGTGCGGATTGAGACCGGTATTGTTGTGGATGTCGATACTGGCGAAGACGTTGCGCTCGCGCATCTTCCCGACCAGCGCCTGCGCCATCTTCGCCTCCTCGCTCTCGCCCCCCTTCCAGATGCGGTTGTAGTCCGGTTTGCCCTCCAGATGACGCACCCCCTCGCGGGCCGCCTCGATATTGCCGATAAACAGCGACAGGGCCCGCGGCAAGGTCCTGTGTGCGTAGTTTTGCAGCAGCAGACGCATCGCCTCCCAACCGGTGTCCTCGTTACCATGTAACAACACCGAGACGAACAGCGGCCGCGGCTGGCGCCCCGGCAGGTGGATCAGGGTCGGGCCATCGAGTCGCTCATGCAGCCGTCCGGCGGGCAGTTCCAGCAGCCCCTCGGGGATGGCGTTCAGTTCTGTCAGCATGGATTCTCCTGTAGTTGATTGTTCACCACCGAGATCACAAGGGATCGCCATGGTTGTGCCGAACGGCCTGTTCACACGGGCCTTCGGGCCCGCTGGTCGGCTACAGGCGCCACGCATGCACCGGCTTGCCGCTCTCCTGTCCTTCGCGGTAGGCAGCGAGCATCGCCGCCAGATCCTCGCCATGGCGATCCAGATAGCCCAGTTGCCAGGCGCTGCCGGTCTGGCCGCTATGCAGCCGCTGCGCGATCACAGATAGATAGTATTCACTGAGCCGAGGCTCACAACCCAGCTGCACCAGCCCCTGGCGGGCCAGCGGCAGCAGCCGCTGCAGCAACTCCGCCATGCGACCACGACGCCCGTCCAGCCAGGTAACCTGGGCATTAAGCCCGTAACGCGCGGCGGCATAGAAGTTATCCCTTGCCTGAAAGAACTCCAGTTGCTGCTCCGCCGGGGTACTCTGCCCCGCCAGTGCCTCTACCAGGCCGTAAAACAGCGCGGCATTGGCTATCGCATCGATAATTGTCGGGCCGGCGGGGATCACCCTGTGCTCAATACGCAGGTGTGCCGTACCATCCTCATCAAAACCGATCAGCGGCCGGTTCCAGCGCCAGATGGTACCGTTGTGCAGACGCAGGTGGCTCAGCTGCGCAGGTTCATCCCCCAGCTCCACGGGCAACAACAGCGGAAAGTGCTCGGCGTTTTCCTCAAATACCTCCATCAAGCTGTAGCGGGCATAGCCACTACCAAAGGAGACCCGCCTGAGCGGACCGAAGGCGCCGCCGGCGATACCGCCGATCGCCACCGCCTGCTCAAACAGCGGGATGCGGGTCTCCTGCCACAGCCGCTTGCCGAACAGCAGGGGTGAGTTGGCGCTGATCGCCACCATCGGTGCGGAGAGGATCTGCATGGCATTGTAATAACGCACCGCTTTTTCAGGCTCCACCTGCAGGTGGAGCTGGAACGAGGTGGTGGCCGCCTCCAGCATCACATCACCGTGCAGCGCCTCCAAGTGCTGTTCACCGACGATATTCAGCTCCAGCGGTCGTCCCTGGCGCAGACGCAACACCTGTTCATTGAGTGCCCGGTAGCGCTCCATCTGCGACATATTCTGCAGACTCAGCATGGTATCGCGCACCGTCGGCAGAATGCCGATCATCACCAGATCCGCATCCAGCTGCTGCGCCACCGCGCGGCAGCGCTGCCAGTTCGTCTCCAGCTCACGCTGCATCCGCGCCAGTGCATCGCCCTCCAGCGCCAGCGGCGAACTGTTGAGCTCGACATTGAAACGCGACAACTCGGGACTGTAAAGGGCGCTGTCACCGAGCAGCGCCAGGTACTCTTCATTGATCGGTGCAGGATTACCCTCGGCATCCACTAACCAGGCCTCGAGCTCGAAACCGCCGATGCCGCGACGACCTGACAGCCTCCCTTGCTCGTGCCACTGTTGCAACAGCGCGGTCTCTTGCGCCAGCGCCCGGGCAAAGCGGGTGAAGTCCTGTTTCCTGAAACGTGAGGCAATAATCTCCTGGCCCATGTTTACTCCTGTGGTTGCCGGCGCAGCAACGCATCGAGTTGCACCAACCGCTCGGGGGTGCCGATATCGAACCAGCGCCCGCGATAGTGCTCACCGCTGACCGCTCCCGCCTGCATCGCCTCACGCAGCAGCGGCGCCAGCGGGAAAGCCCCCGCGGAACAGGCGGTAAACAGCGCCGGATGATAGACGCCGATCCCGGAGAAGGTCAGCCGCTCCCCCTCCCCCTCCAGTACCCGACCCTGGTGCAGCACAAAATCCCCGGCCGGGTGCTGCGGCGGATTATCCACCAGCACCAGGTGCGCCCGCTCGATCGCAAGCTGGCGCAAACGGCTGTAGGGATAATCGGTCCAGATGTCACCGTTGATCACGGCGAAGGGTGACTCCCCCAGCAGCGGCAGGGCGCGAAAGATCCCGCCACCGGTCTCCAGCGCCTGCTCCTCATGGGAATAGTGGATGGTCAACCCGTAGCGGCTGCCGTCACCGAGTGCCTGTTCAATCTGCCCCCCCAGGTGAGCATGGTTGATCACCACCGTCTCAAAACCGGCCTGCGCCAACGCCTCCAGGTGATAGGCGATAAGCGGCTTGCCCCCGGCACGCAACAACGGCTTGGGGGTGGTGTCGGTCAGCGGGCGCATGCGCTCGCCCCGCCCGGCGGCCAGTATCATGGCTTTCATATACAAGCATCCTGTTTCACTGAGCTTCACTCCTGCTACAACGGTGCCGGCTCTGTGCCCCGCTGCCTTCCGCCATTATTGGCAAAACTGGCCCTCAACCACAACCGCACAGGCGAACCGGTAGCAGACGCCCCCCGCCAGCGGCAGGCCCTTGCCTTGAAAAGCACCGACGTCCCCTCCATTTGAATGTGTAGCATTGCCCGGCGGGCATCAGACATCCTACAAGATTGAGGAGCAGCAGCGTGAATGACATCAGCAATAATGATATGGACCTGAACAGCGGCATTACGGCCTTCGAGGGCAAGCACTTCGGCACCGCGATGCAGCTGCTCTCACCTCTGGCCGAGGAGGGTAACCTCGAGGCCCAGTACCGCGTCGCCATCATGCAACAGAATGGTCTGCTGGGCGCGCAAAACCTGCCTGAGGCGGTCAGGATGATGCGCGCCGCCGCCGAAAAGGGACACGCCATGGCGCAGCACGGCATGGGCTTTATGTACCTTGAGGGCGAGGGGGTGGAGAAGGACCCGAGCGAGGCGATGAAGTGGTTTGAGCTTGCTGCGGCACAGGGACTGGTCGGCTCCCTGACCACCCTGGGGATGATGTACCAGGAGGGCAACGGTGTGGAGCAGGACGAGGAGAAGGCGAAAGAGTACTACAAAAAAGCCGGCTTCGATATGTAACCTAAAACACCTTTATCTTCCAGCAGGTGCATAAACGGCCGCAGCTGTGGATAACGCCCACTCACCTCCGCCACATAACCGAGGGTACGCGGGATATCGTTGAGATAGCCGGGCTTGCCGTCACGGTGGTTGAGACGGGCAAAGATACCCGTCGCCTTGAGGTGACGCTGCACCCCCATCAGATCGAACCAGCGCAGGAAGCGCTCCTCCTGGTGCTCACGCAGGATGCCGTGATCGATCGCGATATCGTGGTAGCCCCTGACCCACTCCTCGACCTGCTCACGCGGCCAGGCGATATAGCAGTCGCGCAGCAGAGAGACCAGGTCGTAGGTGATGGGTCCGTGCACCGCATCCTGGAAGTCGAGGATACCGGGGTTGTGTTCGCTGACCATCAGGTTGCGCGAATGGTAGTCACGGTGCACGCTCACCTTCGGCTGCTCCAGCGCACTGGTCACCAGCTGCTCGAAGGTCTCATCCAGCACCCTCTGCTCACTGTCACTGAGGACCAGCCCCAGGTGTCTCTCCAGGTACCACTCCCGGAACAGCACCATCTCCCGCCACAGCAACTCGCGGTCATAGGGCGGCAGCGCCTGCGCATCGGGCCCACAGGCCTGCAGCGTGGCCAGCGCCCCCATGGCATCGCCATAGAGCCGCTCCACGTTCTGCGCATCGAGCACATCGAGATACTGCCTCTCGCCCAGGTCACTGAGCAGCAAAAAACCCTGCCCCAGATCCTCGGCCAGGATCTCCGGCACGTTGAGACCGATCTCCCGCAGTTGCCGACCGATACGCACAAAGGGCCGACTGTCCTCCTTCTCCGGTGGGGCATCCATCACGATGCGGCTCTCGCCGGCAAAGCGGATGCGAAAATAGCGGCGAAAACTGGCATCGGAGGAGGCAGGGGCGATGCGGTATTCCGGCAAGCCCACGGCGTTGCTCAGCCAGTGATTCAACTGCTCCAGACGTTGCGACATATTATCCTCTAGAAACGGAAACCCAGTTTGGCGCTGTAGCTTTCACTGTCGCCGCTGCGGTCCACCTCAAAGGCCAGGTTCATCAGACCCAGATTAAGATTGGCCCCGGCGAAGAGCTTGTCCTGGGTGAACTCCTCATCCGCCAGTCCGGTACTGCCTGCAGGATTGCTGTTGATCCAGTGCCGGCCGATGCCGGCGTAAGGGGTAACCATGGTCAGCCCCTTGGAGACGGTCAGCTCCATCCCGCTGCTGTTCATTGACAGCTCATCCACCCCGCTGAGTTCGCTGTAACTGGCACGCAGCGCCACGGCGGGAAGCGCCATACCACCATCGATCAAGGCGTAGCGCAGTTCCACCCCGCTGAGTTTGACGTTACTGCCGGGCACCGAACCGAGTACCAGGCCGATGTCGAATGAGGCGGGCAACCCCTTGTGCAGGTGCAGCTTGGGGATAACCAGTGTCTCCGTGCCGCAGCCGCCACAGGCCGCATCGAAGGCAGCGGTATTCTCAATGTCGGTTGCGCTTACCTCCATACCGACGTCAATACCGGTGACCCCCAGCGGCTCTGCCGGGCTAAGCGCCTTGTAGCTTAGCGCAGCCCCCAAATCCTCGGAGAGGGCCCTGAACTGTGCCTGACTGAGACTGCCCAGGGCATCGATGTCGTCCGCCAGCAGCGGTGAAGCAAAGAGCGACAACAGTGGCAGGGCATAGAGAACTTTAGGCATAAGAGTTTCCTTTGGTTGAAACGACATTGATCCGGATTGGCTGCAGAGTATGCCAGATCCCCTGGTGCCACAAATGCGAAATGCAACACGCTACAAATACGGAAAGGGAGAGAATCCCGTTGATGCTGCCCGGGATCTGTGCGATTTTAGCCGCCCTGAGCCGCGTGTTGCATGGATCCGGCCGATGTTCGCAAACAATAGCGGCCTGCGCAATCGATGAAAATAGCCATAATCACTGGCCCCGTATTTTGCCACTACCTTTAAACCACTGTTGTGAAACGAATTGCGATTACAGCCATTAGCCTTGCCAGCGCGGCCGCATTGAGTCTGCCGATGGCGCTTGCCGCGGCAGAGACCGATGAGCGGTGGGCTCTCTGTCCGCCGGTGGTGGACAGTCGCGCCCCGGCGCTCCCCCCCTATGAGCCGGCGACACCGGGGACCACCCAGGCCAGCGCCAATGAGGTCTTTGCCGAAGCGGATCAGGTCACCCGGCTACTGGGTGATGTGGTGATCCAGCGCGACCAGGCCACGTTGCTGGGTGATCAGGCGGAGTACTACCGCAGCGAGGACCGTCTGCTGCTGCAGGGCCACATCAGCTACCGCGGCGATGCCCTGGAGATCGAGGGCGAGCAGGCAAAATTCATGCTGGAGGCACAGCGCGGCAGTTTCGAGCAGGCCCGTTTCTACCTGCCGGGGACCCACGGCTTTGGCAGCGCCGCACGCATCGAGGTGGATGACCCCAGACACCTGCGCCTTGAGGAGCTTCGCTACACCACCTGCAACCCCGGCCAGACCGACTGGGAACTCAAGGCCAGCGAACTGAGCCTGGATCAATCGAGCAACACCGGCGAGGCCCGCCATGCCACCCTCTCCTTCAAGGGGGTCCCGTTTTTCTACAGCCCCTACCTGAACTTTCCGCTGGAGGGGCGAAAAAGCGGCCTGCTCCCACCCACTTACGGCACCTCGGAGCGTGACGGTACCGATATCAGTCTGCCGGTCTACTGGAATATCGCCCCCAACCAGGACGCCACCCTGACCCCGCGGTCCATCTCACGCCGGGGTCCCATGCTGACAGGGGAGTACCGCTTTCTGACCCAAAATAGCCGTGGCCAGCTCAACGGCAGCTACCTGGATGATGACAAGCTCTTCGGCGATGACCGCAGCTATTTCTCGCTGCAGCACAGCGCCCGCCTCAGTGCCGGCTGGCACAGCGCCCTGACCTACCGGCGCACCTCTGACAGTGAGTTTTTCCTCGACGACCTGGCCGATGTCGATGAGAGCAGCAACCAGACCCACCTGGAGCGACGCGCCGAGCTGCAGTACAACGATCGCTACTGGCAATTCCTCGCCCGGGCCCAGGACTACCAGACCCTGAGCGGTACTGCCCCCTACCAGCGACTGCCGCAGTTACAGCTGCAGGGCCAGAGTCCCAATCGTCTTAACCAGCTGCGCTATGGCCTGGAGAGCGAGGCGGTCCGCTTCCGCCACGAAACCCTCACCCCCACCGCAGACCGGGTAGACCTCAAGCCCTCACTAAGCCTGCCGCTGGGCGGACCGGCATGGTTCCTCACCCCCAAAGCGGCATGGCGACACACGCAATACCAGGTGGATGATGGCGCGGACACAGAACAACAGCTTGAGCGCTCCCTGCCGATCGCCTCCCTAGATGGCGGACTGTTCTTCGAGCGCTCTCTGAAAGCGGGTGATACCCCCCTGAGGCAGACCCTCGAACCACGCCTGTTCTACCTCAAGGTCCCCTATGAGAACCAGGACGAGCTACCGCTCTTCGACACCGGTTCACCCGACTTCAGCTTCAGTCAGATGTTCAGTGATAACCGCTTCAGCGGCGCCGACCGTCAGGGCGATGCGGATCAGCTGACCGTTGCCCTCACCAGCCGCCTGCTCGATGAGCGCAGCGGCAGGGAACGGGCGCGGGCGGCCATCGGCCAGATCCACTACTTCGAAGACCGCCGGGTCACACTAACCAGCGGAAGTGAGGCGGAAACCCGCACCACCTCGGACATCATCGGCGAACTCTCCCTGAGCCCCATCGATGCCCTCAACTTTCGAGTCACCGAGCAGTGGAACCCGGAGCTGGAACAGGTAGAACGGCTCAATACACAACTGCGCTATTCACCCGGGCAGCGCAAGATCATCAGTATGGGCTACCGCTACAACCGGGAAGATGCCCTGGAGCAGGCCGATGTGGCGCTGTTCTGGCCGGTGGCACGGCAATGGCGGATGATCGGTCGTTACCAGTACGACCTGGAGAACGAGATCTCACTCGACACCATCGGCGGGCTGGAGTATGAGAGCTGCTGCTGGAGCGTTCAGCTGTTGGCACGGGCCCAGCGCGACACCGTCGACGACGAATTGAACCATAGCGTCTACCTGACACTCGAACTCAAGGGACTGGCCAGCCTCGGCCGTGGTCTCGATGAGACCATCGAGCGTGGTATCCTTGGCTATGACTAACCTGCACGACTAACCGACAATGATGAGCACTATGCGACTGACTCCACTCTTCCTTCTGCTATTCGCCCTCTTTAGCCCGCTTCATGCCGCCGTGCAGGAGCTCAACGGTATCGCCGCCGTGGTCGATGACGATGTCATCACCTGGAACGAACTGAACAAGCGGGTAGAGAGTATCAGCGCCCAACTGCGCCAGCGAGGCAACCTGCAACTTCCGCCGAGGGAGATCCTTGAACGTCAGATTCTGGAGCGGCTGATTATCGAGAAACTGCAACTGAACCACGCCCGTGAGGTTGGTCTCAAGGTCAATGATGAGCAGCTCAACACGATCATCGGCAATATCGCCACCGAGAACGGTCTGTCGCTGGAGGCGTTTCGCGCCGCGCTGGAAGCCGATGGAATGAGTTTCGCCTTCTTCCGCGAGCAGATCCGCAACGAGGTACTGATCTCACAGCTGAAAAGCAAACAGGTCGATAATCGCGTCAATGTTGCGCCACACGAGGTGGACGCCTTTCTTGAGGCTCGTCAGCAGCAGGATGAGAAGGACACCGAGTACCGGCTTCGTCACATCCTGGTCTCGCTGCCCGGCAACGCCTCACCGGAACAGGTTACGCAGGCGGGGAAAAAGGCGGAAGGACTGCTGAGCCGGCTACAACAGGGTGAGGATTTCCGTCAGGTCGCCATGGCCCACTCCGACGGCCAGCAGGCACTGGAGGGGGGCGATCTGGGCTGGCGACGCGCCGGCCAGTTACCAACCCTGTTTGCCGATATCGTGATGCAGATGCAGCCGGGCGAACTCAGTCCAGTGATCCGCAGCAGCAGCGGTTTTCACATCCTGCAGCTGGAACAGAAACGGGGCGAGGAGAAGGCGATCATCCGCCAGGTGAACGCCCGCCACATTCTGATCCGTACCAGTGAGCTGGTCTCCGATAACGAGGCGCGCGAGCGGCTGCAAAGACTGCGTGAACGCATCGTCGGCGGCGAAGACTTCGCTGCCCTGGCGCGTGCCAACTCCGATGATCCCGGTTCCGCCACCAAGGGGGGAGAGCTGGGCTGGGCGGATCCGGCGATCTACGTCGGCGCCTTCACTGAAGCCCTCAAGGAGACCCCGGTGGACCAGCTCAGCCAGCCTTTCCAGAGCCAGTTCGGCTGGCATATCGTGCAACCGCTGGGCTGGCGCGATCACGACAACACCGACGAGATGCTGCGTAACCAGGCCTTCAAGACGCTGCGCGAGCGCAAGATCGAGGAGCAGACCCAGGCCTGGATCCGACGCCTGCGTGACGAGGCCTATGTGGAGTACCGCCTCGAGCGCTAGCGCAATGACCACTCCCCCTCGCCTGGCCCTCACCCCCGGAGAACCGGCCGGGATCGGCCCCGACCTGTGCATCCAGCTGGCACAACAGCCGCAGCCGGCGGAGCTGGTGGCGATCGCCGCTCCGGAGCTGTTGCAGCAACGGGCGGCACAGCTTGGACTGCCGCTGAGCTTGCGGCAGTTTGAATCCGGTACACCTGCTGCCGCCAATAAGGCCGGCGAGCTGACTATACTGCCCGTTGCCCTGGCCAACCCGGCACGGCCCGGGCATCTCGATCCGGCCAATGCCGACTATCTGCTGCAGACCCTGCGCCTTGCCGTGGACGGCTGCTGCAACGACCACTTCGCAGCCCTGGTCACCGGCCCGGTACACAAAGGGGTGATCAATGACGCCGGCATCCCCTTTACCGGTCACACCGAGTTTCTGGCCGAGCGTACCGCCACACCACGGGTAGTGATGATGCTCGCCACCGAGGGGTTGCGGGTGGCCCTGGCCACCACCCACCTGCCACTGGCCGAGGTCAGCGGAGCGATCACCCGACCGCTGCTCGATGAGGTACTGCGCGTCCTGCACCACGACCTGCGCAACCACTTCGGCATCGACTCGCCACGCATCATGGTCTGCGGCCTCAATCCCCATGCCGGCGAAGGCGGCCACCTTGGCCGCGAGGAGTTGGAGATCATCGCCCCACTGCTGGAGCAGTTGCGAGGCGAGGGGATGCAGCTTTATGGCCCGCTGCCGGCCGATACCCTGTTCACCCCCCGCTACCTCAATGAAGCCGATGCGGTACTGGCGATGTACCACGACCAGGGGCTGCCGGTGCTCAAACACATGGGCTTCGGGCGCGCCGTCAACATCACCCTCGGCCTGCCATTTATCCGCACTTCGGTGGATCACGGCACCGCGCTCGATCTTGCCGGCAGCGGCAAGGCCGAAACCGGTAGCCTGGAGTATGCCATCAAGGTGGCGCTGCAGATGGTCGCGAAAACGTGAGAGCAAAACGGTTCCAAGTTCCAGCTCCGTGCTATGGGCGCGGATCGTGTGTCAGGACTCGAAGGGGGAATACGCCCCTTTGAACTTTGAACGTAACTACTCGCCCCTGTTTGCATTTCTCATGGCGTGCACGACACACCCTATGCCCCTACCCAATACTCTCGCCAAGCCGCCAAGCGCGCAAAGAGAAACAAGCCCTTTCTTGGCGGCTTGGCGAGAGTCCCATAGGGTTTCCCGGATCCCGGCATATAAGGCGGCCCATGGCCGCCGCACAATGGCCGGGAATAGGAAGCTGCGTCAAGGGGGCGAGTAGTTACCTTGGAACTTGGAACTTGGAACTTGGAACCTTAAACTGATCCCAACGGAGCAACATTGAATCATCGTCCCCGCAAACGTTTCGGCCAGAACTTTCTCCATGACACCGGGGTGATCCGCGGCATCATTGCCGCCATCCACCCGCGTTCGGGAGAGCACCTGGTGGAGATCGGTCCCGGACTCGGGGCGCTGACCGAGCCATTGCTGGAGCTGCTCGGCGAGATGGATGCGGTGGAGCTGGACCGCGACCTCGTCCCTCATCTGCAACAACTGTTCACCAACCGGGGTGAACTGCGTATCCACAACACCGACGCACTGAAGTTCGACTTCTGCTCACTGCTTGGTGCGGACAGCACACTACTGCGAGTCGTCGGCAACCTGCCCTATAACATCTCCACTCCGCTTATTTTCCACCTGCTGGAGCAGTCGCACTGCATTGAGGATATGCACTTCATGCTGCAGAAGGAGGTGGTGGAGCGCCTCGCCGCCGGCCCTGGAGGCGGCGACTACGGCCGGCTCAGCGTCATGGTGCAGTACCACTGCCGGGTGGAAAAACTGTTTACCGTCCCACCCGGCGCCTTCAACCCTCCGCCCAAGGTGTACTCGGCGATCGTACGGCTCACCCCCTACAGCGAACTCCCGCACCCTGCACGTGATGAAAAGGTCTTTGCCCGGCTGGTCGCCCAGGCCTTCTCCCAGCGCCGCAAGACCCTGCGCAACAACCTCAAAAAGGTACTCGACACCGCGACTATCGAGTCCCTCGGCATCGACCCGGGGGCACGCCCCGAAACCCTCTCACTACAGCAGTTCGTGGCACTGGCCAATGCCGTGGTGGAACAGACGTAAACAGTCTGACGCCCTGGCGAGTGCGATGTTCGCAGGCTCCTCACCTACCCCTCCAAACCCTCGGCGTTGAACCCCAAAACCGAACGAAAAACACCGTGTTCTGTAATGACATCGAGCACGGTCGATTAACTGTGGTTGAATAAGCCCGCCCCTCTGTCTAAGCTCATACTGTCGCTGCAAAAATCTGTGCGGGAAGGTACCGAGCATGACCTTCGATAATATGCACAATTACTACGAAGCCTTGGTGCTTGAGCGCATAGTCAACACCCTGGCCAGGGAGTCTGAACTGGATCAGGAACTGCTGGAGGATATTGCCTGCCTGGCCCTGAATCAGCTGCCTGCTCGCTATGTAAGACACGATGTAGACATGGCCCTCTTTCTCTCCACCCGTGAGCGGGAGAAGATGCAGCATCGGGTTAACGAGGCCGTACTCCATGCCGCACAGCAGATCCGGGAGGGTACCCCGACGAAAACCGGGCCCTGAGTCGACACTGAAATAGACATTACAGGAATTCCGACCATGGGCACCAAAACACATATCTACCAGGCACCCGAAACACTCTTCCGGCAATGCGCCAGACGCATCCTGGAGCTGGCGGCCAGTACCCTGCAGACACAGGACTATTTTCACATCGCGCTAGCCGGCGGCACCACCCCCCGAGCCCTCTACCAGCAACTGAGCCGTTTGCACAGCGAGGAATTCCCCCACTGGGACCGGGTACGCTTCTACTTCGGCGATGAGCGTAATGTCCCCCCCGACCACCAGCAGAGCAACTACCGCATGGTCAGGGAGTCACTGTTCCAGCCCCTGCAGATCAAGGACTCCGCCATCCAGCGGATCAGGGGAGAGCTCTCCCCTGAGGAGGCGGTTTCCCATTACCGCCAGGCGCTGGAACAGCTGCCCCAGGAGAACGGCACCGCCCGTTTCGATCTGGTGCTGCTCGGTATCGGCGCCGATGGCCACATCGCCTCGCTGTTTCCCAACACACCCCTGCTGCAGGAACAGCAGCAGGGCATTGGCGCCAGCTATGTCGATAAACTCGAGTGCTGGCGCTACAGCCTCACCCTGCCGGTGTTGAACAATGCCCGCCACATCATCATGCTGGTCAGCGGCGCGAAGAAGGCCGATGTGGTACGCCACGTCTTCCACGGTCCGGGCACGGCCGAACCCCTGCCGGTGCAGATGCTCGATCACGACAAGGTAGAGTGGTATCTGGATGCCGATGCGGCGCGCTTTCTTGATGAGGAGTGCGAGGCCTGAATCCAAGCATGAAAACACCAAGCAGCTCAAGCCCACAGCGGTTACTCCTTGCCGCCGATGTGGGCGGCACCAAAACCCTGCTACAACTGCGCACCATAGATGCCGACGGCCATGCCACGCAGCAAGCCGAACAACGTTATCCGAGCGAGGATTTCGACTCGCTGGAATCGTTGATTGAGCGATTTCTTGACGAGCACGGCGCACGTCGCCCCGACAGCGCCTGTCTTGCCGTCGCCGGTCCGGTGCAGCAACAGGGTGAGTGTCAAAGCGCCAGCCTGACCAACCTGCCCTGGCAGCTCGACAGCCGGCGCATGGCCACCCGTCTGGCGATCCCCCGTCTGGTCCTGCTCAATGATTTTCAGGCCATCGGTTACAGCCTGGATGAGCTCGACGAGGACGACCTGGTCCCCCTGAACCGGTCGCCGGCCCGGGAAGGTGCCCCGCGCCTGGTGGTCGGAGCCGGCACCGGGCTCGGTGTCTGCACCCTGTTCCCGGACAGCGGCCGCTACATCAGCTACCCTTCCGAGGGTGGCCATATCGCCTTCGCCCCCCGTGATGCACAGCAGGCGCAGCTACTGCAGTTCCTGCAACAGGAGTACGGACGTGTCTCCTGCGAACGATTGGTCTCCGGCGCGGGACTGGTAAATATCTACCGTTTTCTGCTGCCGCCGGAGCAGCGGAGCAGCGATCCCCTGCTGGCGCAGCCGGACCCGGCCGCCGCAATCGGTGCGCAGGCACTGACAGGAAAACACTCCGTGGCGGTCGATGCGATCAGCCTGTTCAGCCGTATCTACGGAGCGGTGGCCGGCGACCTGGCACTGGCAACCCTGCCCGCCGGCGGGATCTATATCGCCGGAGGCATCGCCCCGAAAATGCTTGATTACCTGCAGGATGGTACCTTTATGGAGGCGTTCCTCGATAAAGGGCGCATGCGTGCGCTGGTACACGGCTTTCCTGTGCAGGTGATCACCAACCCCCGTTGTGGACTACTTGGGGCGGCCCACTTTGCCGCCCGCCTGTAATGGAGAAACCGATGACAGATCAGCTGATCAATCAAATCGACATCAACGTCGAAACCCACTACATCGAAGAACAATCACTGCCGGAGGAAAATCGCTACGTCTTCGCCTACACCATCACTATCCATAACAATGGCGAACAACCGGCGAAACTGCTCAATCGCCACTGGATCATCACCGACGGGGACGGCAACACCCAGGAGGTCCGGGGAGAGGGGGTGGTCGGCGAAACGCCGCACATCGGTCCCGGCGACTATTTCCGCTACACCAGCGGCACCGTGCTGGAAACCCCGGTGGGCACCATGGAGGGGAGCTACCGTATGCGCGCCGACGACGGCAGCGAATTCGAGGCGATGATTCCGGTATTCACCCTGTCACTGCCGCATACCTTGCACTGAGTTCAAGGTTCAATGTTCAAGGTTCAAGGTTCAAGATTGAAAGTGGCGCATTTGGGTTGCTTGTCCTACCGGACGGCACCAGCGCCCGGCATACCTCGCCAGGCCCATGCAGCCCAATTGAAAACTCGATGTTCTTTAAACCTTGAACCTTGAACCTTGACCTTCGAATCCCCCCTAAATCTGCTACCATACCCGCCATCCTCGATTTCCGACCGGAGATGCAATGGCCACCTACGCCATCGGTGACATTCAGGGCTGTTTCGACGAGTTACAGCAACTGCTGCAACAGCTTAACTTTGATCCCGTCATGGATCGGCTCTGGTTCACCGGCGACCTGGTCAACCGTGGCCCCAAATCGCTGGAAACGCTGCGGTTTGTCCGCGCGCTGGGCGACAGCGCCATCACCGTGCTGGGCAATCACGACCTGCACCTGCTGGCGGTATGGCAGAATCGGCAACGCCACCTCAAGAGCAACGACAGCCTGGCGGCGATCTTCCGTGCCGATGATGGCGATGAGCTCATGGAGTGGCTGCGCCAGTGTCCGCTGATGCACTTTGATGCCGGGATGAACATGGCCATGGTGCATGCCGGTCTGCCGCCACAGTGGGACAGGGACCAGGCCCTGGCCTGCGCCACCGAGGTCGAAGCGGTTCTGCGCGGACCGAAATTCCATGAGTTTCTCGGCCACATGTACGGCAACAAACCGGCCCTCTGGTCCGACAACCTCAGCGGCTGGGACCGGATGCGCTTTATCGTCAACTGCTTCACCCGCCTGCGTTTCTGCACCCATGACGGCAAGCTCGACTTCCTCCACAAGGGGATACCAGGCAGCGGCGAACACGATTACCTGCCGTGGTTCGCCCTGCCACAACGTAAAAGCCGCGACCTGCCGATTGTCTTCGGTCACTGGTCCACCCTCGGCCTCTACCAGCAGGACAACGTCCACGCCATCGATACCGGCTGTCTCTGGGGCGGACGCCTCACCGCACTCGAGCTGGAAAGCGGTTCGGTGCACAGCCTCCCCTGCAACGGCTACGCTCAGCCCGGCTGAGCCGTGAGGTTTCACCTCAATATTCTCACCGCAAACGCCACCGTGGATCTGCGGCGCACAGACGTTGGCTTGCTCAGGCGCCGCTGATACACTGCGCCGGCCATGATACGTTTCCAGTCACTCTCCCTTCGCCGCGGTACACAACTGCTGTTTGCCGACGCCAGCCTCCACATCAATCCTGGACAGAAAGTCGGCATCACCGGCGCCAACGGCTGCGGCAAATCGAGCCTGTTCGCCCTGATCCGCAATGAGTTGCATGCCGACAGCGGCGAACTGATCCTGCCACCGGACTGGGTCATCGCCCACGTGGCACAGGAGATGCCGGCCACCGCAGAGCACGCCATCGAATACGTCCTCGATGGCGACGCCGAACTGCGGCAGCTGGAACAGCAAATTATTGAGGCAGAGAAGCGCAATGACGGTCACCTGCTGGGTGAGCTGCACGGCCGCATGGAGAGCATCGGTGGCTACACCGCACGGGCACGCGCTGCCCGCCTGCTGGACGGACTGGGTTTTGGCAACGAACAGATTGAACTGCCGCTCAGGGAGTTTTCCGGTGGCTGGCGCATGCGCCTCAACCTGGCCCAGGCGCTGATGTGTCGCTCCGATCTGTTGCTGCTGGATGAGCCGACCAACCACCTGGACCTCGACGCGGTGATCTGGCTGCAGGAGTGGCTGGGACAGTATCAGGGAACCCTGTTGCTGATCTCCCACGACCGCGATTTTCTCGATGAGGTGGCCGGCAGCATCCTGCACATCGAACAGCAACGCCTCACTCTCTACACCGGCAACTACAGCGCCTTTGAGCAGATGCGCGCCGAGAAACTGGCGCTGCAGCAATCCGCCTACGAGAAGCAGCAGCGCGAGATCAAGCACATCGAATCCTTTGTCAACCGCTTCCGTGCCAAGGCGACCAAGGCCAAACAGGCGCAGAGCCGCCTCAAGTCGCTGGAGCGGATGGAGCGCATCGCCCCCGCCCA
Source organism: Gammaproteobacteria bacterium (assembly GCA_026196275.1). Classification (GTDB taxonomy): domain Bacteria; phylum Pseudomonadota; class Gammaproteobacteria; order Thiohalomonadales; family Thiohalomonadaceae; genus JAPHTQ01. Next base: position 18,034 of record JAPHTQ010000007.1, on the reverse strand, counting down.
TGTCGACTCCCCGTTTCATTTCCGTTTCCTGCCGCCGCACAAGCTGCCCACCCCGCTGCTGACCCTCGACCGGGTCGATATGGGCTACGGCGAGCAGCCCCTCCTGCGTGGTGCCAATCTGTCGCTCCAGCCGGGCGACCGCATCGGCCTGCTGGGCCATAACGGCGCCGGCAAGTCGACCCTGATCAAGCATATCGCCGGTGAGCTTGCCCCGCTTGGTGGTGAGATCATCAAGGCTCAGGAGCTGCGCACGGGTTACTTCGCCCAGCACCAGCTGGAGCAGCTCGATCCCGAGGCCAGTCCGGTACAGCACCTGCAGAGGATGGACCCCAAGGCGAGTGAGCAGTCACTGCGCGACTACCTCGGCGGCTTCGGTTTCAACAACGACATGGCATTGGCTCCCGTCGCCCCCTTCTCCGGCGGAGAGAAGGCGCGTCTGGTGCTGGCGATGCTGGTCTACCAGCGTCCCAACCTGCTGCTGCTCGACGAGCCGACCAACCACCTCGACCTGGAGATGCGCCACGCCATGGCCATGGCACTGCAGGAGTATGAGGGGGCGCTGGTGGTGGTCTCACACGACCGCCACCTGCTACGTAGTGTTACCGATACGCTCTATCTGGTCGACAGCGGCAAGGTCGGGGAATTTGACGGCGATCTGGAAGACTACCGTCGCTGGCTGGCCGAACAGTCCCGCAGCACCCCGGCCAGCAACGATGAGGCAAAGGCCGCACACAACAGCGCCGGCGTTCGCAAGGAGCGCAAGCGGATTGAGGCCGAACAACGCCAGCGCCTCAAACCCCTTCGCCAGGCACTCAATCGGCTGGAGAAGAGCCTCGACACCCTGCAACAGCGTAAACAGGGGCTGGAGCAGCAGCTGGCATCTCCCGCCATGTACGAGGAGCAAAACCGGGATACCCTCAAACAGCTGTTGCAGGAGAAGGGGACGCTCGATGCGGAACTTGCCGCCACCGAAGAGCAGTGGCTGGAGCTTGGCGAGGAGCTTGAGCAGCATAGCGCAGAGTGATGCCACGGGCCTGAGCATCAAAGGGCTCGAACAGGAGATATCACACCGGGATGCAAACACTACCGCTTCGACCGATAAGCCTGATAAGCCTGATATATTCTCTATACTGAAAAGAGCTGTCGATATTCGGACACAGTGGCCTGCACCTACCGGATCTGCCGGCCCTTTTCCCGGCACCGACGCAATCCATAATGACAGGAACATTTTTCGTATCTAGTGTAGTGTTTCATACTGATTGACGTTTTCAGCGTGACGAGAAGCCGTTAGCTGCAAGGCGCGTTGTGCAGGGAATGGCGCGCCCTTTCCAAGCAACGCAACGCCGCAGATGAGGGCTTCTCGCCGCGCCCGCAGGGAGGCCCGCAAATGCCCCAATCCTGCATTGCAGCCCTTGAAAAGGACGGGCCATTCCCTGCGGGCTGCGCCTTGTCTTGGGGCATTTGCGGGCCTCTGAAAGCGCCAATCAGTATGAAGCACTACACTAGGGACCCGGCCGGTTATGTCACGAAAACACAAACGCTCACGCCCGCTGTTTCATATCACTGTCTACGGCATCATCGGCATTACCCTGTTGCTGCTGCTGTTGCCACCGTTCATCGGCCAGGCGTTGCGCTTCACCCTGCCCCGCTACGGCATGGGTGGGATCGAGGTCGGCAACATCGATCTCAACCTGTTCAGCGGCCGGGTAGCTTTTGATGAACTGCGTCTCTACCGCTCCGCGGCGCAGGTGCTGCACCTGGAGCACGGTGAGCTCGATTTCGAATGGCGCGCGCTGCTGCAAAAACGGCTGCAAATCCGCCACCTCAGCCTGCAGGGGCTCTCGCTAACCCTCTCCCAGTCACCCCGGGCACCGCTGCGTGTCGCCGGCTTCGCCCTCCCTACCGGCAGCGATAGCCCGGAGCCCGCTGCCGACGCCACCTCCTCCGACTGGGGCTTCGCTATTGATGCGCTGCAACTCGAGCACAACCGCATCCACCTCATCCGTCCCGGACTGGCCCAGACCCTGGTGATCGAACGGTTCGATTTCGGTCCGCTCAAGAGCTGGGAGGCAGACACGCCCAGCCCACTCGAGGCACTGCTGCACCTCAACGAAACCCAACTGCAACTTGAGGCCTCCGCCACCCCGCTGGCGGCAGAGCCGGCCGGCACCCTCAGGCTGCAGCTCTCGCCGCTGGAGCTGGCCACGGCACAACCCCTGCTGCCGCCAACGGCTGGCACAGTGTCGGGGCAGCTCTCTGCTGAGCTCGAACTGAGCCTGAACCAGCGCCGGGATCAGCTCTCGCTGCGGCAAAGCGGCAATCTCACACTGCAGGGGCTACAGCTGGTCCACCCCCTGCAACAGCTGACCGGCCAGAACCTCCGCTGGCAGGGCAGCAGCGAGCTACTGCTCGATGCAGAGAGCACCCGCCTCCTGCTTGACGGCACCCTTGGCGGTGACCAGCTCACGATAAAACTGACCGCCAATGGCACCGAAGCAGAGGGTCGGGATCTCCTCTGGCAAGGCAAGAGCACGCTGCAGCTTGATGGGCAGGGGATCCGCAACACCCTTAACGGCGCTCTCAGCACCAACGGCCTCGCCCTGAGACTGCCCGGCACTGACACCGACACCGAGGTGGCAACGGGCAAGCTCAGTTGGCAAGGCAGCAGCGCGCTACAGCTTGATGAGACGGCCACCCGAGTCACTCTTGAGGGCAGCCTGGACGGCGAGACGCTGGCGCTGAAACAGCCCGGTAACGGCAACACAGCGACGACAGGGCATCTCAACTGGCAGGGGACCACCCGGATCACCCTCGAACCGCAGGGGAGCCGCAGCGTCACCGAAGGGAGTTTGCGCAGTGACAGGCTGGCACTACAGCTGCCCGGCAGCGCACTCGACTTCAGTGGCGAGAGACTCTCCTGGCAGGGCAGCGCGGCGATCTCGGCAGCTGAGACCCCCGATATCCGGCTCCAGGGTGAGGCGGAACTGCAGCAGGCCGCGCTGGGCACCCTCGATAAGGAGCCACCACACACCATTCTGGCGCGTCTGTTGATACCACAAATCCGCATCGACGGGCTCCAGGATATCGAACTGGGCACACTTCAGCTGCAGAACCTGCAGACCCGCCTACGGCTGACCGCGGAGGGCATGGAGCCGCTGCAGCAGCACCTTCCGGAGGCTCAGAGCGGAGCCGGTACGGGCACCGCCACCGCGGTAAGCGAACCTGCCGAGCCACCCCGCCTGCGCCTCGCCGGCCTAAGCCTCGACGGCGATACCCTGATCCACTTCGAGGACACCACCGTCAGCCCGCGCTTTGCAGAAACCCTGACCGTGAACACGCTCACCCTCGGCGCGCTCGACAGCCACCAGCCTGCCCGCACCACACCACTGGCACTGCAGGCACGGCTGGGGGCGCACAGTCAGCTGTCCGCCACGGGTCAGGTGACCCCCTTTGCCACACCTCCCGGCGCCGGCCTTGAGGTGACCCTGCAGGACTATGAGATGCCGCCACTGAGCCCCTATCTGGTGCGCTTGCTCGGTTACCGTATCAACAGCGGCCAGCTCGACAACACGCTCACCCTCACCCTTGCCGACAATAGCCTGCAGGGCGAGACACAGATCAAGGCACGGCAGCTTCAAATGCAGCCCGAGGACCCTGATCGGATCGCAGCCTTTGAGCAGAAGTCCACCCTGCCGCTCAACACCGCACTGGGGCTGCTACGCGATAAACAGGGCAATATTGAGCTGACTATCCCCTTCTCCGGCGCGCTCGACGACCCGCAGTTCGACCTCAGTGACGCCATCAACACCGCCCTGGCCAAGGCGATGCGCAGCGCCAGCGTCAGTTATCTCAAGTATCTGCTGCAACCCTACGGCAGCGTGATTACGCTGGTGCAGCTGGCCGGCAAGGCCGGCGGAGGGGTCCAGCTCGACCCCGTCCTGTTTACTGCCGGCAGTGCCGAGCCCGGCGCCGATACAGCCGATTATCTCGAACGCCTGGCCAAGCTGTTCGCCGAACGCAAAAATCTGCAACTGCGCCTTTGTGGCATTGCCACCACGGCCGACCTGATAGCGCTCAGCAAGGGCCAGCAGCAGACGATCCCGCCCGGCCCCAATGAGCAGCTGGAGGAGTTGGCGCGAGCCCGTGCCGCGGCACTCAAACAGCAGCTGGTCGAACAGTACCAGCTCGCCCCGGGGCAGCTTTTTATCTGCAACCCGACCCTGGATCGTGAAGCGGGGGCCGAGCCGCGGGTGCAACTGCAACTGTGAAGATCGTGGCGCATGCTACAATCGCCGCAACCGAATCAACCACGACGATGACCATGGAATCACGCCTCGACGACCTGGAGATCCGCTCGGCCCATCTGGAGGCCGAGCAGGAGCAGCTGACCCTGATGCTGCTGGCACAGCAGAAGACTATCGAAGAGCTGCGTGACCAGCTCAACTACCTCAAGTCGGTAGTGCGGGAGGTAGCGCCCTCCGCCGTGGCCTCCCGGGCCGACGAAACCCCGCCACCGCACTACTGAATTAGCGATGAAATTCTTCGCCACTGCCGCCCGAGGCATGCCTCAACTGCTTGCCGCCGAGCTGCACCGCCTCGGCGCCAGCAAGGTGGTCCCCGCCAATACCGGCGTCGCCTTCGAGGGCGGTCTGGAAACGGCCTACCGCGCCTGCCTCTGGTCACGCACCGCCAGCCGCATCCTGCTACCGCTGACCACGGTCAAGGCGGCCACCCCGGAGCAGCTGTATGAAGAGATCAGGGCGATCCGCTGGGAAAAACACCTCTTCTCCGACGGCAGTTTTGCGGTGGAGGTCAAGAGCGCCAACGCCACCATCGGCCATAGCAAGTATGCGGCACTGACGGTCAAGGATGCGGTGGTGGACCGTTTCCGTGAACGGTTCGATGAACGCCCCTCGGTGGAGCTGGAGAGCCCGGATATTCGCATCCACCTGCAGCTGCGCCTGGACCGCGCCCGTATCAGCCTGGATCTCTCCGGCAGCAGCCTGCACCGCCGCGGTTACCGGGTGGAGGGGGTACTCGCGCCACTGAAGGAGAACCTCGCCGCGGCGATCCTGCTGGAGGCGGGCTGGCCCGGCATCGCCCGCAACGGCGGTGCGCTGCTCGACCCGATGTGCGGCTCCGGCACCCTGCTCATCGAGGGGGCGCTGATCGCCGCCGATATCGCCCCCGGACTCTACCGCGACTACTACGGCTTTCTCCGCTGGCGCCGCCACGACGAAACGCTCTGGCAGAAGCTGCTGGAGGAGGCGGAACAGAGACGTACGGCGGGGGTTAAGCAACTGCCTCCGATCATCGGCTACGATGCCGATCCGGCCTCGCTGCGCGCCAGTGAGGAGAACATCCTCCGCGCCGGACTGGAGGGCCATATCAAGGTATCACTGCAGGATCTGGAGCAGCAGCTGCCCGAGGCGCCCGCCGAGCACGGCCTGATTGCCACCAATCCTCCCTACGGCGAGCGCCTCGGCGAGGTGCAGGCGCTGCGCAGCCTCTACAGCCGCATCGGCGAGCTGATGCACGCTCTGCCCGGCTGGCAACTGGCCCTCTTTACCGCCAACCCCGAACTGGCCGCGCATGTGGGCCTGCGCGGCAGAAAGCCGCTGACCCTGTTCAACGGCCCGCTTGAGTGCCAGCTCTTCCGCTACGATCCCGCACAAACGACAGCAGCCCGGGGGGCTGAGAGCGCACAGCCTGCGGCCAGCGCCAGCGAGGGGGCACAGATGTTTGCCAACCGCCTGCGCAAGAACCTGAAAAACCTCGGCAAGTGGGCGCGGCGCGAGGGCATCGACTGCTACCGCCTCTATGATGCGGACCTGCCCGAGTACGCCCTGGCCATCGATCTCTACCAGGGAGACAAGCTGTGGGCCCACGTGCAGGAGTACCAGGCACCGCGCACTGTCGATCCGGACAAGGCAATGCAGCGCCTGCAGGAGGCGCTGGCGGTGCTACCGGAGGTGTTGCAGATCCCCCGCGAACAGATCCACTTCAAGGTACGGCGCAAGCAAAAGGGCAGCGCCCAATATGAGAAGCAGGCCGACACACGCCACTTCCACGAGGTGCGCGAGGGTAACTGCCGCCTGCTGGTCAACTTCACCGACTACCTCGATACCGGTCTGTTCCTCGACCACCGCATCACCCGCCAGATGATCGAGGAGGAGGCGCGCGACAGGCATTTCCTCAACCTGTTCGCCTACACCGGCGCTGCCACCGTCCATGCCGCCGTCGGCGGTGCCCGCACCACCACCACGGTGGACATGTCCAACACCTACCTGGAGTGGGCGCGGCGGAACATGGCACTGAACGGCTATCGCGGCCAACAGCACAGCTTCATCCAGGCAGACTGCACCCGCTGGCTGGAACAGGAGGCCAAACGCGGGAAACAGCGTTTTGACCTCATCTTTCTCGACCCGCCCACCTTCTCCAGTTCCAAGCGGATGGAGGAGAGCTTTGACATCCAGCGCGACCACGTCAGCCTGATCCGCAATGCCATGGCCCTGCTATCCCCGGGGGGGCTATTGATCTTTTCCAACAACTTCCGCCGCTTCAAACTCGACCGTGAGGCGCTCAGCGGGCTGAATATCGAGGAACTCTCCGAACGGACCCTGCCCAGGGATTTCGCCCGCAACCCCCATATCCACCGCTGCTGGAAAATTCGCGCCCCGGCCTGAACAATTCCGGGCGAGCGCGGAATCTGATAAACATCAAAAATTACTTGACTGTTTTTGTATGCTATTGCATAATCCCCTACAAATTCACTCGCTATTATTCGAGTGGAGCGTCCCGATACGGGATCTACCCTGTTAAACACGTATTCAATGAGGAAAGAAACATGGAACTGCAAATCGACGGCAAAACCATTCTGCTGAGTGAGGCCGGTTGGCTTGAGGACCTGAGCGAGTGGAACGAAAAGATCGCCGAAGGCATTGCCACCAATGAGAAGGTCGAGCTCACCGATGAACACTGGGACATCATCAACGAAGCCCGTGAGTATTTCACCGAGTACGGCACCGTGGCCGAGCCGCGTGTCTTCTCCAAGCTGATGAAAAAGAAGTATGGCGCTGAGCGCAGCTCACAGCAGTACATCTACTCCCTCTTTCCCTACGGCCTGATCAAATCCGCCAACAAGATTGCCGGTCTGCCGCGTCCGAAGGGCTGCAGCTAAGTTACCGCTCTCCTGGTGTGTAATGTGAAAAGGCAGGGACCGCAAGGTCTCTGCCTTTTTTAATGATGCACCGATAGCACGACAGTTGGATTTAAGCGAATACGCCCTTTACCCATCAGTTTGTAATTACCAGCGATGTAGTCTGATAAGCGATCAAAGCGGAAGTCAACCGTCTACACGTATGCATTGAGCTATAGGGTGGCGGATTCAATAGGTCAACGCAACACTCCTTCTACCTATGTAGAATGTAGTATGTTGCGTTGACCTATTGAATCCGCCTGTCGGGAGCAGACATATAACGCCCGCCATCACCGGTGTCAGAACCGCAGCAAAGCGGAGGTTTTGACATCCGGCGCATGGCATGGTTATGCCGCATGTAGCGGCTTGATCCGATTCACTTCTTCCTTAACCGATTGAGCGGCCGTCCAAAGATCAACAGATCGCTGCGCATTCAGCCAGAACTCTGGCGAGTTACCAAACAAACGAGCAAGTCGGAGCGCCATTTCAGGACTGACAGCACGACGTTCGCGCAGTAATTCGTTAACTGATTGGCGAGAAACACCTAGAGATTCAGCCAACCCGGCAACGGACAGGCCATAGTCCGGAAGGAAATCCTCCCTTAGCATTTCGCCAGGATGAGTCGGCTTGCGTTGTATGCCGGCGGTATTAGGAATAGTCATAGTCATCACCTCACTCAGTGGTAGTCACACACTTCGACTTCATACGCATCGCCATCTTCAAAACGAAAACAGATACGCCACTGGTCATTTATTGAAATTGCGTGCTGCCCCTGCCTGTTTCCTGACAGCGGGTGAAGGCGGTTGCCGGGCGGCACTTTCAAATCCTCCAGCTGTAAGGCCAGATCCACGTATTCAAGTTTTCTAGCGGCTCTCGATGAAACATCCGCAGGAAATTTCTTTGACCTGCCCTTGGAGTAAAGCTCTTGGGTTCGTTTGTCGGCGAAGGATTTGATCATGCGGAGAAGTGTAGCGCGTCACGTGACGCTTGTCAACAAGACTTAAGGAAGACTACATAACGCCCAAGCTCACCGCTTGGCAGTTGCGACAATGTTGTTGGTGGGCTGCAGATATACGGGATCTATGTCTGCTCCCAGCCTGCGGATGTCGGTCATTCCAGCCATTCGTTTCGCCCAACCTTTGCGGCAGCCACCGGCGGCAGGAGTTCTCCGTCGACGTAGAACCACTGCCCGCCCTCTTTGACGAAACGACTGCGTTCGTGCAACTGCCCGCCTGCAAAGTAGGCGGCAAACTCCACGACACCTTCATCGTCATTTTCACTACCGGCGACGGTGTCGATGATCTGCAGGCGTTGCCATGGGGTTTCGTCGTGACTGATATCCAGACCCTGTGGTCGGCTGGAGGGGTGCCAGGTGGCGGAGAGGTAATCGCCCAGCTTGAGGACGTAGGCACAGTAACGGGAGCGCATCAGCGCCTCGGCACTTGCCGCCAAGGCTGCACCGTGATGCAGTGGTGCGCAACAATCCCGATATGCCTTGTCCGAGCCGCAGGGACACCTCTTCATTACATCCGCCAATTAACGCAACAGCAGCGCCAGGCCACTGCCGACCAGCAGCAGACCGATACCACGCTGGAAGCTCTGCTGGCTGATCGTGGTGTGGATATGTCCGCCGACATACAGACCGATCACCATGATCGGCAGCGCCGCGGCCAGCAGGTACATGGTGTCGCCGGTGTAAAAACCGGAGAAGAAGTAGCCGATGATGCGGCTGCCGCCGTCGATAAGAAAAACGATGGCAATCGTGGCGCGGAAGGAGCTCTTCTGCAGGTGGCGCAGCCGCAGGTAGATCACGTAGAACGGCCCGCCGGTACCGAACAGGGTGCCGATCAATCCCCCCAGGGCCCCGCCCGGGATCGCCCACCAGCGGCTGCCGTGAAAACCGGGGCCGGAGCTAAGCAGGGTGTAGAGGGCGTAGAGCACGATAAAGCCGCCCAACGCCTTGCGCAGCAGCTCCGCATCCAGGGTATGGAACAGATAGAGCGCCGTCAGTACCCCGGTGAAGGTAAACGGCAACAGCGGCAGAATATCCCCCCAGCTGATCGCCTGGCGATGCTTCACCCCATGACTGGTGGAGGCGAGATAGTCGAGCAGTCCCACCAGCGGCACCACCACCGAGAGCGGCAGCATCTGCGCCAGTAGCGGAATGGCGATCAGTCCCGAGCCGAAGCCGGCAATGCCACGGACAAAAAAGGCGGTGATAATGATCAGCGCCGCCAGCAGCAGTTCCAGAGATGAGAGTGATTCGAGCATGATTCAGACAAACAATTTCCGTTCAAGCCACAGCAGACGATCGCGCAGCGGAGTCAGTACCGTGATGCCTCCAAGTGTCACCCCCAGAGTATTTGCCAGCATGTCGGCAACCTCGAAGTGGCGTCCGGTCTGCGTTTGCAGAAACTCTAACATCACCCCCAGCAGCATCAGCAGCAATGCATGCAGCAGGATCAGCGGCCAACGAGAATAGAGCTGCACGAACCACCCCATCAGCAAGGCATAGGTGAGCAGGTGCATCCACTTATCACCATACTCGACATCGATATGCAGCGTGAGGCTGGCCAGTGAAAACCAGACCAGCAGGCCGATACCCGACCAACCGAGAATCAACCAGGTTTTCGGGTAGCGAAAATCCCGCATCAAAGATAGATCCAGAACAGTACCGTACCGAGCAGCAGACGATAGATCACAAACGGTAACATGCCGATTCGCTCCAGCGCTTTGAGAAAGAGGTGGATGCACAGATAGGCGCTCAGGGCAGAGAAGAGCACACCGAGTCCCAACGCAGCCCACTCCACTGCCTGCCCGGACTGCGCCAGCTTTACCCCGTTATAACCACCGGCAAGCAGGATGATCGGTATCGAGAGCAGAAAGGAGAAACGCGCTGCGCCGGCACGGCTCAAGCCCAGCATCAGCCCGGCAGTCATGGTGATGCCGGAGCGGGAGGTGCCCGGAATCAGCGCCAGCGCCTGGGCCAGGCCGATCACCAGCACATCGCGCCAGCCGATGGTGTGCTCACTGCGTTCGCGCTTGCCCTGTGCATCCGCCCACCACAACAGCAGACCGAAGATGACCGTCGTTGCGGCGATCACCAGCGGTGAGCGCAACACGGTCTCGATAATATCGTTGAACAACAGCCCCCCAAGCCCGGCGGGGATGGTGCCGAAACCGACCGCCCACATCAGATTGCTGTCGCCCACCCGACGGCGCTGGCGGATCGAGGCGAGCCAGTCACGCACCATCACCCGCAGCTCGTGGCGGAAATACCCTACCACCGCCACAAGCGTGCCCACGTGCACCGCCACATCGAAGGCCAGTCCCTGATCCGCCCAACCGCTGAGGACGGGGAAGAGGATCAAATGCGCCGAACTGGAGATGGGCAAAAACTCGGTCAACCCCTGCACCAGGGCCAGCAAAACAATCTGAATCAGTTCCATTGTTTATCCCAATAAAATCCGTTCACCGCAAAGGCGCAAAGCACGCGAAGAAAAAATCTCCCCCCATCATGAGAGTGAAGGTTCGCCTGCGTTTACAGCGCATTACTTCCTTTGCGCTCTTCGCGCCTTTGCGGTTAGTTATCTTTTTACCGCTTCTCCGCCACGATCTGGGCGTAGCGTCCCTCTTTCATGATGCGGCTGTGCAATACGGAAAAACCGCTCATATTGAGCATATAAATGAGGTCCTCGCGACTGAAGCGGTTGTGTTCGATAAAGTGGATGAAGAGATCATCCAGTTCATCCACCGGCGTCTCACGGTCAAACACCCGCGCCTCCTCAGTCTGCGCATGGATATAGACCTCCAGCGGTGCCCGCACCCAGTCGAGGATGTAGAGCCGACCGCCCGGCTTGAGGCAACGCTGCATCTCCTGCAGGGTACGCAGCGGTTGTTTCATCTCATGCAGCACCACCGAGGCCATCGCCGCATCCACCGAACCATCCTCCAGTGGTAGCTTCGGCTCGTGCAGGTCCTCGGTGATCATCTCGCAACCCTCGGGCAGCTCGACCTTCGCCTCCAGCATATAGGGCGCACACTCGACGCCGATCGCGTGGATCCCCGGGGTACGCTTTGCCAGTGCCTGCAGGAACATCCCGGGGCCGGCACCCAGATCCAGCACCCGCGGTTGTGCCGAGTAGACCGGCTTGATCCAGTGATCCCACTCGGCCCAGAAATCATCGTTAAAACGCTCGGCAAAGCCCTGTTTCATCATCTCGGCAAAGCGCTCGCCGTCGCGGTGATGTGCCGCCAGCATCGCCTGGGTCTGCTTGATTCGTTCGGACATATCCACCTCGCTGTGATTCTGTGAGGGCGCCATGATACCGCGTTCGCCCGTTCGTGACAGCAGCGCGAAGTCAGCGAAAAACGGTGATCGCCACAGTGGCCGCGGCCGCGCGCGAGGAGAAGCCATCACTGCGCCGGCACGGTTCACCCAATCTTCATCCTGCTGTAACACAACCTTCACTAGTCCTGACTAGGCTTCAGCGTGTCATCACACAGAAAAGAGAGAAGAGGCATCATGCAGGAACTGATACAGAACTATTCGCTGGCACGTCCCCACCCTGACCAGGGCCATACCCGGTTGTTGGAGGAGATCGCCTACCTGGAAGCACGACTGGTGGCCATCGGCCAGACCGGCGATTGTGCCTATGAAAGATCCCTCGCCCGCAGCTACACCGAACTGCTACGCGCCCGTCGCCGCCAGCTGGCCGATATCAGAAACTAACCCAGCTTTCTCCGCTCATCCCGCAGGGAAAAACCCTGCAACGGCCGCCGCCACTCCCGGCTCAGGGCCATCACCTTGAACAGCTCCCCCATCTCTCCCGGCATGGTCAACCGTTTGACCTGGGCCGAGAGCGTCAGTTGTTGCCGACTGTCGCCGCCCGCACCGGCCAGCAGCTCGGTCAGGCCATTGGCGACCAGGAAATTGGCCTGGCTGGTGTAGCCTCGCACATCAAGTCCCGCCGCCAGCGCCGCCTCGCCCACGGCGGTAAAATCGACATGGGCAGTGATGTCCTGCAGCCCGATGAGGCGCAAGGCATCGTCATGAACACGGTGCCGATAGTGGCACATCAGGGTGCCGCCGCTGCGCTGCGGATGGTAGAACTCCCGTTGCGGGAAACCGTAATCGATGAGCAGCGCCACCCCCTGGGCAAGAAAGTCTGCCAGGCTGCGCACCCACTCCTCTGCGTGCAGATTGAGCTCCGAGCTGTAACCGTCGGCCAGGGCATACTCCTGCTGCAGCTGTTTGAGACGGGTGTAGAGCGCCGCATCGGCAGGACCGCTCTGCAGTTCGAACTGCTCTCCGTCCCACACCACGCACAGTTCACGGGGTTCGCCGTTGTCGATAACAAAGCGGTGCACCGGCATCGCATCGAGCACCTCGTTGGCCAGCACCACGCCGCAAAAACCCGGCTCGGGCAGGGCGTCGAGCCATACCACACGTCCTGTCAGCTGCGGTACCTTCTGCTCAATGGCCTGCTGCTGGCGCTGGCGCAGGTCGGCGCTCAGCTCGAGGATAAAGTACTGCCCGGGCAGGGCCTCTAGCCGCGCCAGCTCGGCGAGAATATCCGCCGCCATCACACCGCTGCCGGCGCCGAACTCGAGGATATCGCCACCGCCGATACCGGAGAGGACCTCGGCGCACTGGCGTGCCAGGCAGCGGGAGAAGAGCGGCGAGAGCTCCGGTGCGGTGACAAAATCCCCCGTCTCGCCGAACTTGCCGCTGCCGGCGCTGTAGTAACCCAGCCCCGGCGCATAGAGCGCCAGCTCCATGAAGCGTTCGAAACCGATGTGACCGCCGGCCTGTTCGATCTCACTGCGGATCAGCGCCTGCAGCCGCTCGCTGTGCGCCAGCGCCGCCTCGGACGGTACCGGCAGATCGTGCGCCGAGACGCCCTGCCCCTTGAATCCGCCCTGTTTACCCTCAGAAAACATCCATCCGTCCAATTGCGTTAATATGAAAAAAACCTATTTCACCACAGAGACACGGAGTGCACGGAGGAAAAAACGATTAAGGCATGCCGCACCGCCCAACTGGGCTGGATAGGAACCCCATGCTCTTTTTCTCTCCGTGTCCTCCGTGCCTCTGTGGTGAATAACCCCCGGAGATACCCGTGAGCGAGAATAACACCCTGGAAGGCAAGGTCGTCCTCATCACCGGTGCGGCACACCGCATCGGCGCCACCACCGCCCGTACCCTGCACGCCGCCGGGGCGAACATCGTACTCCATTACCGCAACTCTGCCACCGCTGCCGAGGCGCTGCAGCAGGAGCTTAACGCCCTGCGCGCCGACTCGGCCACTCTGGTGCAGGGCGATCTGCTCGACACCCCGAGTCTGGCGAAAATCGTACAGCAGGCCCACGCCGCCTGGGGCCGGCTGGATGTACTGATCAACAACGCCTCCACCTTCTACCCCACACCGGTGGGCACGGTGACCGAGGAGCAATGGCACGACCTGATGGGCTCCAATCTCAAGGCCCCCTTCTTCCTCTCCCAGGCCGCCGCATCGCACCTGAAGAGAGAACGCGGCTGCATCGTCAACATCGTCGACATCCACGCCGACCGGCCGCTCAAGGCGCACCCGGTCTACTCCATGGCCAAGGCGGGGCTGGTGATGATGACCAAGTCGCTGGCCTGCGAACTGGGCCCCGAGGTGCGAGTCAACGCCATCGCCCCCGGCGCCATCCTCTGGCCGGAGAACGAGATGGACGATGACACCAAGGCGAAGATCCTCGAACGCACCTTTCTCAAACGCCAGGGCAGTCCGCAGGACATCGCCCGTGCCGCGCTGTTTTTGATCCGCGACGCCGACTACACCAGCGGCCAAGTCCTCAAAGTCGACGGCGGTCGGTCTTTGAACTCATAAATGTTCACCGCAAAGACGCAAAGGGCGCAAAGGATTTTATTGCTGTTATCCAGGTCGGGTTAGGCCGGGAGGCCGTAACCCGACGACACAACACACCGAGCCACTTCGCGATACGTCGGATTACGCCGCTTGGCGGCTAATCCGACCTTGAGATTTCCTTTGCGCACTTTGCGCCTTTGCGGTGAATCCGCCTTTCAGCAAAATTCAAACTCCACCGGCCACAGCGGCTGTTTGTTCTTGTCGAAGGCAGCCCACAGTTCGGCGTAGTTTTTATGCAGCACGGGGTGCTTAAGCTGCGGCGCGATCTCGGCCAGCGGCCAGAGGACGAAGGCGTTTTTGGTGATCTCCTCCCGCGGCAACTCCAGCTTGCCCTGCTGCATGACAAGGTCATCAAAGAGCAGCAGGTCGATGTCGAGGGTACGGGAGGAGAAGCGCGGCCCCTCGCGAGTGCGTCCGTGGTCGTTTTCGATCTCGCGGAGGATCTTCGCCACCGTCAGGACATCCTCGTCAGTATCGAAAGCGGCCACCAGGTTGAAGAAGTTGTCGCCATCGAAGCCCACCGCCTCACTCTCATAGACCCGGGAGAGCGCCAGTTCGCCGAACCACTTTTGCAGGTCGGCCACCCCGCCACGGATGTTGGCATCACGATCGATATTGCTGCCGATGCTGACGTAGACCTTCGCCATCAGGGGCGCGCGCCCCTCTGTTGCCGGCCCTCCCTGGCCTGCCCCGTACCGGCATCCTGCGGATGACACGTTCCGCTCCCGGCGGAACGTTCAATGACAATCCCCACCGCCGAGGCGTGACGCAGCGCACCGCCCTTGTTCAGGCGCAGGCGGACCCACGGCACGTTAAATTCGTTGAGGATGATCTCGGCCACCTGCTCGGCCATGGTCTCCACCAGCTGGAACTTGCTCTCACCGACGAATTGAATGAGGCGCTTGGAGACCGCCTTGTAGTCGAGGGTATCCTCGATGGTATCGGAAGCGGCGGCCTTGCGGATGTCGGTGGCCATCTCCAGGTCGAAGCTGACGGTCTGCTTGATCCGCCGCTCCCAGTCGTAGATACCGATCACGGTGTCGATCTTCAGGTCAGTGATGTAGATGATATCCATGCGCTGTCCATGAGGTTTACGAGGGGCACACTATACCTCAAACCGCGTCACGCTCGAAGCAGACCGGCCAAGGCCGTATAATCGCCCCACTCAACATAAAGAAGAACGTCCCAACATGACCGTACTGGAAATCGCGCTTATCGTGCTGGCCTACCTGCTGGGCTCCGTCTCCGCCGCCATCATCACCTGCAAGCTGATGGGACTGCCGGACCCGCGCACCGAAGGTTCGAAAAACCCCGGCGCCACCAACGTGCTGCGCATCGGCAATAAAAAGGCTGCAGCGGTCACCCTGTTTGGTGACTTTCTCAAGGGGCTTGTGCCGGTGCTTATCGGCCGACTGCTGGAGGTCGAACCGCTGGTGTTGGCGCTGATCGCCATGGCCGCCTTCCTCGGCCATCTCTATCCCGTCTTCTTCGGTTTCCAGGGTGGCAAGGGGGTCGCCACCGCGCTGGGGGTGATCCTGGGTCTCTCCTGGCAGGTGGCGCTGGCCGCCCTGCTCACCTGGCTGGTGGCGGCCAAGGTGTTCAGGATCTCCTCGCTATCGGCGTTGATCGCCGCGGTGCTCACCCCCCTCTACTGCTGGCTGCTGACACCGCAGCGTGAATACATAATCATGCTGGCGCTGATGAGTCTGCTGCTCATCTGGCGCCACCGCAGCAATATCCGCAAGCTGGTGTCCGGGGCGGAGGGGAAGATCGGGAAAAACTAATTCACCGCAAAGGCGCCAAGAACGCAAAGGAAATCCTGAGAAAAACCGGAATAGGGCGTACCGTGCGCGCCTTCTCCTGATGGCAGTCGCGAGCCGCCATCTAGACTGCACAAAGACACCAAGGCAGTTCCTTCGCGCCCTTTGTGTCTTTGCGGTGAGATATTTTTTAGATCGCCGGCAGGGTCTCCAACGGCCAGCGCGGGGTGGCAGTGAAGGCAAGCTCCTCGTGCTGACCCGCCTGCAGTCGCAGGTGGCCGGCGTAGGCGATCATCGCGCCGTTGTCGGTGCAGAACTCGGGGCGCGGGTAATAGACCTCAGCCCCCAGCTCCCCGCCCATCTTCGACAGCCGCTCGCGCAGCCCCTTGTTGGCACTCACGCCGCCGGCGATCACCAGCCGTTTGAGGCCGGTTTTTTCCAGTGCACGTTTGCACTTGATCGCCAGGGTATCCACCACCGCATCCTGGAAGGCACGGGCAACGTTGGCCTTGTCCTGTTCGGTCTGGGTACTCTGTTGCCAAGTGGTAAGGGTGAAGGTCTTGAGGCCGGAGAAGCTGAAGTCGAGGCCGGGCCGGTCGGTCATCGGCCGCGGGAAGCGGTAGGCCTCAGGGTCGCCGCTCTCTGCCAGTCGCGCCAACACCGGCCCGCCGGGATAGCCCAGCCCCAGCATCTTGGCGGTCTTGTCGAAGGCCTCGCCGGCGGCATCGTCCAGCGATTCACCGAGGATCTCGTAGCGCCCTACCCCCTCGACCTTCACCAGCATGGTATGGCCGCCGGAGACCAGCAGCGCAACAAAGGGGAAGACCGGCGGGTTCTCCTCCAGCATCGGCGCCAGCAGGTGGCCCTCCATGTGGTGCACACCTATGGCAGGCACGCCCCAGGCCCAGGCCAGGCTGCGCCCCACCGAGGCGCCCACCAGCAGGGCGCCGATAAGGCCGGGGCCGGCAGTATAGGCCACCCCGTCGATCTCGGCGCGTGTCACCCCGGCCTGCGCCAGCACCTCGCTGATCAGCGGCAGCAGCTTCTGCACATGGTCGCGCGAGGCCAGCTCCGGCACCACGCCGCCATACTCGGCGTGCATGGCGACCTGGCTGTAGAGGGTGTGACCCAGCAACCCGCGCTCGCCGTCATAGAGGGCAACGCCGGTCTCGTCACAGGAGGTTTCGATTCCCAGAATAAGCATGGCGGGCATTTTCCCCGCAAGGCGAGGGAGGTTCAAGAACTATTGTTCCAAGTTCCAGGTTCCAGGTTCCAGGTTCCAGGTTCAAGGTTCAAGGTTCAAGGTTCAAGGAACGGTAGCATGGCGGCCGACCATCCGAGGTGATCCGGACTCTCCTCTATGAACCTTCAACCTGGAACTTTCAACTTCCAGCTTATCTTCCCTTTGCTTTTTTCCTCCCGAATAATTAGAATTGCCTGTTCCCTGCCCCTGCCGGGGCAATTTAGACAGAATTTGAACCGTATATAACGAGGTGATTAGGCATATGCCAGCCGTACGCGTAAAAGAGAACGAACCCTTCGACGTTGCCCTGCGCCGTTTCAAGCGCAGCTGTGAAAAGGCAGGCGTCCTGTCAGAGGTCCGCCGTCGTCAGGCTTACGAGAAGCCCACTGCTGTTCGCAAGCGCAAGCACGCTGCTGCCGTCAAGCGCCAGCAGAAGAAGAATTCGCGCGAGCTGAACCGTTCCAAGCGCCTGTACTAAGCGCTTCCCGCTCACCACCCGGGACAACCACTCCGATATGGCTGATACGCTGAAAGAGACCATCATGGCCGAGATGAAGGAGGCCATGCGTGCCAAAGACAAAGACCGTCTTGGCACGATCCGCCTGATTCAGGCTGCGATCAAACAGCGTGAGGTGGATGAGCGTATTGAACTGGATGATGAGCAGGTCCTGGCTGTGCTGGACAAAATGGTCAAACAGCGCCGTGACTCCATCACGCAGTACCGGGATGCCGGTCGTGAGGAACTGGCTGCCAGAGAAGAGGCCGAGCTGGTGATCATCCAGCACTACCTCCCCGAGGCGCTCAGTGATGCAGAGCTGGACAGCCTGATCAACGAGGCCATCAGCACTACAGGCGCCGAAGCCATGAAAGACATGGGTAAGGTCATGGGCCAGCTCAAGCCCAGGGTGCAGGGACGTGC
>JAPHTQ010000056.1 GCA_026196275.1 Gammaproteobacteria bacterium | reverse complement strand
TGGCTGGCCTGGCTCAGCGGCACAATACTGCTGCTGCTGGCGATCCGTCCGCTGCGCCGCAGGATCTTTGAGTTGAAAGTTGAAAGTTGAAAAAGTAGCTCCGAACTACAGGCGCGGAGCGGCTATCTGAATACTTGTAAGCAGAATGCGCCCCTTTTAACATCCAATCTGGAGCTTGAAACTAAAATCTCGCCAAAATTCGCTACCCTTTACCTTAATCGGCCACCCCTCACATCCATGCGAGCAATGGTGTAAAATCCCTGCCCTGTTTGCAGAAGGAGTTTCCCTTGGAACAATATCGCGGTACTACGATTCTCGCCGTGCGGCGTGGCAACCAGGTGGTCATCGGCGGCGATGGCCAGGTCTCACTGGGCAATACCATCATGAAGGGCAATGCGCGCAAGGTGCGTCGGCTCTACCGCGATCAGGTGATCGCGGGCTTCGCCGGCGGCACCGCCGACGCCTTCACCCTGTTCGAGCGCTTCGAGGCGAAGCTGGAGAAGCACCAGGGCAACCTTACCCGTGCCGCGGTGGAGATGGCCAAGGACTGGCGTACCGATCGGGTGCTGCGCAAGCTCGAGGCGCTGCTGCTGGTGGCCGACCCGACCGCCACCCTGATGATCACCGGCAACGGCGATGTGATCGAGCCGGAGCACAACCTCATTGCCATCGGCTCGGGTGGCGCCTTTGCCCAGGCAGCGGCCGCGGCGCTGTATGACAACACCGAACTCTCCGCCCGCGAGATCGTGGAAAAAGGGCTGAATATCGCTGCCGATATCTGCATCTACACCAACCACTCCCTGACCATCGAAGAGCTGTAGTGTACTGCCACCAAGCGTGATGCCGTACACTGGAGCGCCTGATCAGGCAAGACGAAGAGTGATATTTTCATGTCCATGATGACCCCCAGAGAGATCGTCCAGGAGCTGGACAAACACATTATCGGCCAGGCCAGCGCCAAGCGCGCCGTAGCCATTGCCCTGCGCAACCGCTGGCGCCGCAGCCAGGTGGATGAGTCGTTGCGCAACGAGATCACCCCCAAGAACATCCTGATGATCGGCCCCACCGGCGTGGGCAAGACCGAGATCGCCCGCCGTCTGGCCAAGCTGGCACACGCGCCGTTCCTCAAGGTGGAGGCAACCAAGTTCACCGAGGTGGGTTATGTCGGGCGCGATGTGGAGTCGATTATTCGCGATCTGGTCGAGATCGCCATGAAAATGGTGCACGAGGAGGAGACGAAGAAGGTGCGTCACCGCGCCTTCGAGGCGGCCGAGGATCGCATCCTCGACATCCTGCTGCCACCGGCCCGCTCCAGCGTTGGCTTTGACAATGAACCGGCCGAACCCGGCCGTGAGGAGTCCGGCACCCGACAGAAATTTCGTAAAAAGCTGCGCGAAGGCGACCTGAACGACAAGGAGATCGAGGTCGAGGTCAGCGAAAACCCCATGGGGGTTGAGATCATGGCCCCGCCCGGCATGGAGGAGATGACCAACCAGCTGCAGGGACTGTTCCAGAACCTCGGCAGCCAACGCACCAAAAAACGTAAGATGACCATCAAGGAGGCGCTCAAGCAGCTCACCGACGAGGAGGCCGGCAAACTGGTCAACGAGGAGGAGATCAAGGGGCGCGCCCTGCAGGCGGTAGAGCAGAACGGTATCGTCTTCCTCGACGAGATGGACAAGGTGACCGGTCGCTCCGAGAGCGGCAAAGGGCCGGATGTCTCCCGCGAGGGGGTACAGCGCGACCTGCTGCCACTGGTCGAGGGAAGTACCGTCTCCACCAAGTACGGCATGATCCGCACCGACCACATTCTGTTCATCGCCTCCGGCGCCTTCCATCTCTCCAAACCCTCGGATCTCATTCCCGAGCTGCAGGGGCGGCTGCCGATCCGGGTCGAACTCGACGCCCTGGGGGTAGAGGAGTTCCGTCGCATCCTCACCGAACCGAGCGCCTCGCTGACTGAACAGTACTGCGCGCTGCTCGCTACCGAAGGGGTGGAGCTGAGTTTCACCGAAGCAGGTATTACCCGCCTGGCCGAGATCGCCTGGCAGGTCAACGAGACCACCGAGAACATCGGCGCACGTCGCCTGCATACGGTGATGGAGCGGCTGCTGGAGCAGATCTCCTACGAGGCGGCGGACAAGGGCGGACAAACCGTCGTGATCGACGCCGACTATGTCGACGACCAGCTGGATGTGCTGGCCCGCGACGAGGATTTGAGCCGTTATATCCTGTAAGGGGAAAAGAGCTGTAGGAGCGGTCGTCCCGGCCGCGATTCTGCGCAACCCCTTATCGCGACGGGAACCGTCGCTACCAGCAAGCTAAACATTGAATATCAGCGGCGGAAACACCACTTGTGTAGAATCCCATAGGCAGAACATGCCCCACAGTTTGAAGAGGAAGACCATGAACAAGCACATCCCCACCGAGATCACCCTGCACAAGAACCGCCGCATCCTTGAGATCGCCTTCGATGACGGCCAGCGCTTCGAGCTGCCGTGTGAATACCTGCGCGTCTACTCCCCCTCCGCCGAGGTACAGGGGCACGGCCCCGGCCAGGAGGTGCTGCAGGTGGGCAAGGAGGATGTCAACATCGAGCGCATCGAGCAGGTGGGCACCTATGCCATCGCGCCCAGCTTCGACGATGGTCACGAATCCGGCATCTACGCCTGGGATACCCTTTACGATCTAGGTGTTAATTACGAGAAAAACTGGCAGAATTACCTCGATCGACTCAAGGCGGCAGGCCACGAACGCAAGGCCTGAGCAAACCAACAACACAGGTATTGGATGTGAACGATAACCACCAGGGCCAGGACAGCGGCAACGACAGTACCACCCATTTCGGCTACCAGCAGGTACCCAAAGGGGAGAAAGCGGCAAAGGTGGCGGAGGTGTTCCACTCCGTGGCCGCCAAGTATGACCTGATGAACGACCTGATGTCGCTCGGCATCCACCGCCTGTGGAAACGCTACACCATCGAAATGAGCGGCATACGCCGCGGCCAGCGAGTACTGGACATCGCCGGCGGCACCGGCGATCTGGCCGGCAAGTTCTCCGAACGGGTCGGCCCCGAGGGTCAGGTAGTGCTGGCCGACATCAACGATTCGATGCTCAAGGTAGGCCGCTCGAGGCTGGTGGACCGCGGCCTCATCGGCAACATCCAGTACGCCCAGGCCAATGCCGAGTGCCTGCCCTTCCCGGACAACCACTTCGACCTCATCACCATCGCCTTCGGCCTGCGCAACGTCACCGAAAAGGAGAAGGCGCTGGCCTCAATGTTCCGCATCCTCAAACCGGGCGGCCGGCTGCTGGTGCTGGAGTTCTCCAAACCGGTCGCGCCGGGCCTCGGGCCCATCTACGACCAGTACTCATTCAAGCTGCTGCCCTTCATGGGCAAGCTGGTGGCCAACGACCCGGACAGCTACAAATACCTGGCCGAATCGATCCGCATGCATCCTGATCAGGAGACCCTCAAGGGAATGATGCAGACGGTGGGGTTCGAACGGGTCGACTACCATAACCTCACTGGCGGCATCGTCGCCCTGCACCGGGGTTTCAAGTTCTAGGATGTCCAGGGAGGTGCGTTACGCGGGCTTCTGGCGCCGCCTGGCGGCCTCGCTGATCGACACCCTGCTCCTGATCATTGTTCTCACCCCGCTGGTCCTGCTCTTCAGCAAGGGGGCCTACTTTCCTGGCCTTGACCCGCGTGGCGATATTATCGCCCAGCTTGCCGTACTCAAGTTCGACTGGAGCTATCTGTTGCTTGAGGATCTGCTCCCCATGCTGCTGGTGATCTTCTTCTGGGTACGCTTTCGCGCCACACCAGGCAAACAGCTAATGGGCTGCGAAGTGGTCGATGCCGCCACCCACGGCAACCTGCGTATCGGCCAGTCGGTGTTGCGTTATCTCGGCTATTTCCTTTCGTTGCTGCCACTGGGGCTCGGTTTTTTGTGGATTATCTGGGACAGAAAAAAGCGCGGTTTTCACGATCTACTGGCCCACACCGTGGTGCTTAGAGTGGAGCCCGGCCGTGATAGCTTGTCCGGACAGTCACTGGCCAAGCTGATGAAGGAGGTCAAATGAGCCACCACGCCTCCATGTTCGGTGTCGCAACCCTGGCCGGGCTGGAGCAGGCACTGAATGCCGCACTGGCACTGGACCCGAAAACCGGTGAGCGTCTGGCCCGGCTGGAAGGGAGGACGATCGCTCTGGAGCTGAGCGGCACCGGTATCCGCCTCTACCTGCAGCCGCATGTGGGCGGCCTGCGTCTGATGGGCCATTTTGACGGTAAAGTGGATACTACCCTGCACGGCGCACCCTTCTCCCTGCTGCGCATGGGCAGCGGACGCACAGGCGAGGGGCTGTTCCGCGGCGGTGTGGAGATCGAGGGCGACGTGGAACTGGGCACCCGGTTCCAGCGCATTTTTGAAAAGCTCGACATCGACTGGGAGGAGCACCTCTCACGCCTCACCGGTGATATCATTGCACACCAGCTGGGCAACAGCGTGCGCGGCCTGTTTGCCTGGGGGGAACGCAGCATCGATCACCTGGGCGAGGATATTGCCGACTACCTGCAGGAAGAGCGCGAGGTGCTGCCGGTAGACTGGGAGGTCGAAGGGTTCATCACCGATGTCGACACACTGCGCAGCGATGTCGACCGCCTGGCGGCAAGGGTCAAGCGGCTCGTGAAACTGCTGGAAAGCGAGGATTGATTGTTTAGCGCTGAGACGCGGAGTGCACAGAGGAAAAGTCCGCACCACGAAGCTCACGAAGAACACGAAGGTAACTGGAGTTTTCTCAAGAGCGATCGTCTCGGTCACGACAGGTTCTCTCGCAAAGGCGCCAGGGGTTAAGGGATACTAGCTGTACCACCTTACCCTCCTTCGCAATCCGGCGAGAGGTTTCGCCAATCGCGACGGGGACCGTCGCTCCTACGATGTCTCCATTTTACTGTAGGAGCGACCGTCCCCGGTCGCGATTGAATATTGCGGATACGTCAACGTACATCCTGACGGGAAATCCGGCCTGTCGACTTCGTGCGCTTCGTGACCTTCGTGGTTAATCGCTTTGCAATGAATTACTCCGTGATCTCTGCGCCTCTGTGGTGCATGATCCGAATAATACTTTTTATGGGGTTTTTATCGTGATTCGTCCCGGCCAGGCGCTGCGCCTGTTTTACATCAGCTGGACGCTGCTGCGGCACGGTCTGGATGAGCTGATCCTCGCCTCGCACCTGTTCCGGCCACTGCACTTCCTGCGCTGGTTTATGTGGTGGCGGGTACTGCGTAACAAGGAGCTGGGGCGTGGCGTGCGTATCCGCCGCGCACTGGAGGATCTGGGCCCCATCTTCGTCAAGTTCGGCCAGATCCTCTCCACCCGTCGCGACCTGTTGCCGGATGATATCTCACTCGAACTGGCAGCATTGCAGGACCGGGTCCCTCCGTTCCCCGGCCGGACCGCGGTGGCGATCCTGGAGAAGGCCTACGGCAAACCGCTCGACCAGGTCTTCGCCGAATTCAATCCCGAACCGCTCGCCTCGGCCTCCATCGCCCAGGTACATGTGGCGCGCCTGCTCGATGGTACCGAGGTGGTGGTCAAGGTGGTGCGTCCCGACATCGAGCCGGTGATCCGCCGTGACATCGGCCTGCTCTACATCATCGCCGACAAGCTGCAGCGCTACTGGTCCGAGGGACGGCGACTGCGCCCGCTGGAAGTGGTAGGCGAGTTCGAGAAGACCATCATCGACGAGCTGGATCTGATGCGCGAGGCCGCCTCTGCCACCCTGATCCGGCGCAACTTCGCCGACTCCGAGCTGCTCTATGTCCCAGAGGTCTACTGGCCCTACTGCCGCCGCAACGTGATGGTAATGGAGCGCATCAGCGGCATCCCGGTGAGCAACATCGAGGCGATCCGCGAGGCCGAGATCGATCTCAAGTCACTGGCTTCCCGCGGCGTGGAGATCTTCTTCACCCAGGTGTTCCGCCACAACTTCTTCCACGCCGACATGCATCCCGGCAACATCTTCGTCTCTCCCGCCGGGCAGTACATGGCGGTCGACTTCGGCATCGTCGGCACCCTCAGCCACGATGATCAGCGTTATCTGGCGGAGAACTTCCTCGCTTTCTTTAAACGTGACTACCAGCGGGTGGCCGAGCTGCACGTGGAGTCGGGCTGGGTACCCGCCACCACCCGGGTGGATGAGTTCGAGGCGGCCATCCGAACCGTCTGCGAACCGATCTTCGAGCGGCCGCTGGCCGAGATCTCCTTCGGCCAGCTGCTGCTGCGCCTGTTTCAGACCGCACGCCGCTTCAACATGGAGGTCCAGCCGCAGCTGGTGCTGCTGCAGAAAACCCTGCTCAACATCGAGGGACTGGGCCGCCAGCTCTACCCCGAGCTGGATCTATGGCAGACCGCCAAACCCTTCCTCGAGCGCTGGATGAGCGAGCAAATCGGTACCCGTGCCTTTTTTAACCGCCTGAAGGACAATGTCCCGCAGTGGGGAGAGAAACTGCCGGAGATCCCCGCGCTGGTGCATGAGGTGCTGCACCAGGCACGCAACGGCAAGTTGGAGGTACGTACCAACAGTGAGGAGCTGCAGAAGATCCGCCGCGAGATGCGCCGTGCCAACCAACGCACCTTCTTCGCCATCCTCGGCGGTTCATTGATCATCAGCGCAGCACTCATCTTTGGCCTCGATGGCTACGCCCCGCCCATCGCCTACGGCGCCCCCGTCGCCACCTGGGGGCTGGGTATCCTCGGCACGGTGATCCTGCTGCTCAATTGGCCCGGCCGCGGAGAGTAAACGGACTCACCGCCACGATTGGCCGAGCGCACCCCGATACTGGAAAAGCCCAACGATTTTGGTATAGTTTGCGCCTCAGGCCCCGTCCCCCAACCCTCAGAGAGACTTCATGGCAACGCAACACGTCGATGTCGCCATCATCGGCGGCGGGATCTCCGGCACCGCCCTGCTCTATCTGCTGGCCCGCTACACCGATCTCTCCCGCATCACCCTGCTGGAAAAATACCCCGTGCTCGCCCAGGTCAACTCCCACGGTCGCAACAACAGCCAAACCCTGCACTGCGGCGACATCGAAACCAACTACACCCTGGAGAAGGCGCTGCAGGTACAGAAAACCGCGCGCATGGTCGAGCGTTACGCCGAGGCGCAGCCCGAGCGTGAGCGGCTGCTGTTTCGCTATCCCAAGATGGCGCTGGGGGTGGGGGAACGCGAATGTCGCGAGCTGCGTGAACGCTTTGAGCTGTTTTCGCCCCACTACCCCGGCATGCGCCTGCTCGAACGTGAGCAGATCGCCCGGGCCGAGCCCAAACTGGCCGAGGGAAGGCGGGAGGAGATCGTCGCCCTGGCCACCCGGGGCGAGACCAGCGCGATTGACTTCAATGCCCTGGCCCACTCCTTTGCCGAGCAGGCCCGTGCCTGTGGCGGCGAGCGTGTTGCGCTGCAACTGGGCACGGAGGTCAAGGCGATCGAGGCAAGTGGCGAAGGGTACCGCCTGAGCACCAGCCGTGGCGAGCTGCGGGCTAACTTCGTCGTGGTCAGCGCCGGTGGCCACAGCCTGCTCTATGCACAACGACTCGGCTACGGCCGGGAGTACTCCTGCCTGCCCATCGCCGGCAGCTTCTACTACACCCCGCCGATGCTGAACGGCAAGGTCTACACGGTGCAGAACCCCAAGCTCCCCTTCGCCGCGATCCACGGTGATCCGGATCTCCTCGAGCAGGGAAAGACCCGCTTCGGCCCCACCGCGCTGGCACTGCCGCTGCTGGAGCGGCACAACCTGCGCACCTTCAGCGAGTACCTGGAGGTGTTGCGACCGGACATGGATGTGGCAAGGGTCATGTTCAATCTGCTGGGCGAGCGTGAGATCCGCAACTATATGTTCAAGAACATGCTTTTCGAAGTACCCCTTCTGCGCCGCCACCTGTTCCTCAAGGAGGCACAGAAAATCGTCCCCTCCCTCAAGCTTGAGGACCTCACTTTCGCCAAAGGTATCGGCGGGATTCGCCCGGTACTCATCGACAAGGCCAACCGAAAACTGCACCTGGGTGAGGCACGCATCGCCCCGGGCAACGGCCTCATCTTCAACATGACCCCCTCCCCCGGCGCCACCAGCTGCCTCGGCAACGCCGAGAACGATCTCAACCGCATCGCCGAACACCTGCAGTGCACCGTCCACCGTGATCGCCTCGCCGCAGAGCTGCACGGTACTCAGGAGAGCGCCGCTTGAGTTTGCGCCTGCCTAGATAGTGATCAAATAAAAGCGGTCGCGTCGGCTCAATCCCGGGCGGCATCAGCTTTCTGCGGAAAGACCGCCAGGTGTTTGAGGTCGAGCCGGATACCGATCTTCTCCTCCAGGGCGTGGCTGTGGTGACTCTGCACCATGCAGATGATCTCCCGGCCACTCTCCAGTCGCAGGGTGTAGAGGTACTCGGCGCCGCGAAAGGCGCGCTCGGCCACCGGCAGCTTGAGCGGGCTTTCGTCATCGTGGATCACATCATCGGGGCGCAACAGCACGTTCACCTCGCAGCCGGGCTTGCACTGTTCAGGCAGCTTTCCCAGCACCACACCCAGTTCGGTTTCGATCCGGTCGCCCGCCACGACCTTTCCCGGCAGGATAGCGCCCCTGCCGACGAAATCGGCGACAAAGCGATCCGCCGGCTCGTGGTAGATGTTGTAGGGGATGTCCCACTGACGCAGACGCTGCTCACCCAGCACGCCGATCTGGTCGGCCATGGCGAAGGCCTCCATGTGATCGTGAGTGACCAGAATGGCGGTGACGCCGTCGCGCTTCAGGATAGCGCGTACCTCGCGGGCGAGCTGCTCGCGCAGGTCGGAGTCGAGACTGGAGAAGGGTTCGTCCAGCAGCAGGATCTCGGGGCGCGGTGCCATCGCTCGGATCAGGGCGATACGCTGCTGCTGTCCACCGGAGAGCTGGTGCGGGTAGGCACCGCGCACCGCCTCCAGCCCGACCAATCGCAGCAACTCTCCGATCCGTGCCTCGCGCTCTTTCCGATGCCATTTCTGCAGACCGAAGCCGATGTTCTTCTCCACCGTCAGGTGAGGAAAGAGGGCAAAGTCCTGGAAGACCATGCCGATGTTGCGCTCTTCCGGCGGCAACAACCGCCCCGGGGCGGCGACGATGCGACCGTTGAGACGGATCTCGCCCGTCGAGACCGGCTCGAAACCGGCGATGGCCCGCAGCAGCGAGGTCTTGCCACAGCCGGAGGGACCGAGCAGGCAGCCTATCCCGGCGCAGGGGAGTGAGAAACTCACCTCTTTCACCACCGGTTCGCTGTCGTAGCGGATGGAGACGTTGTCCACTTCCAGTTGCATGCTCATTTTCGTCTACCGTTAATGTTGGATCGCCGGGTTATTGGCTGCCCCAAACGATCTTGAAATAGTATGTTGATGGGCACGCTGCGCTTTG
>JAPHTQ010000084.1 GCA_026196275.1 Gammaproteobacteria bacterium | reverse complement strand
TGCCAGGATGGCATCGAGTCGCTCGGTCATCTCCGAGGGAGATATATCGGTGAGGAAGCCCAGGCGCCCCAGGTTCAGCCCCAGCAGGGCCGGGTCGTGTGCCGCGAGACTGCGTGCGGCATTGAGCAGGGTGCCATCCCCGCCGACGATGATGATGAGGTCGCACTCACGGCCCAGCTGGTCACGGCTGGCGGTATTCAGGTCATGGTCGGGCCAGAATTCAGCCGTGGGTTCGTCCAGTACGATCTCAACGTCACGGGTTTGCAGGTAGTCGCTCAGGGCGCGCAGGGTCTCGTTGACGCTGTTATCCGCGTATTTTCCGATGATGCCGATCTTCTGAAAGCTTTCCACGTTATTGCATCCTCCAAAACTCTCCGAAACTTAACACGTTAGCGACATTCCGACTAGTCACCGACGGCTTGACACCGCGGCGGTTACATGGATAATTTCTATTAGCACTCGATGCGAGTGAGTGCTAATAATCTGATATCATCCACTGACAGTGGCGTGGTGGGGATAGGGTGAGGATGATGAGTGGCTCAGAACTGAATGAACGCGCCCAGTTACTGTTGAAGAACCTGGTCGAGCGCTATATCCGGGATGGGCAGCCTGTGGGTTCCCGCACCCTCTCTCGTGAGACGGGACTGGAGTTGAGTGCCGCCAGTATACGCAATGTGATGGCCGATCTGGAGGAGATGGGCCTGATTCATGCCCCCCATACCTCTGCAGGGCGAATTCCGACCATCCGGGGTTACCGGTTGTTTGTCGACAGCCTGCTGACCATTCAGCCACTGAACAAGACGCAGGTGCAGGTGATGCAGCAGCGTATCGGCAGCAGTGCGGATCCAGAACACCTGCTGGCAACCGCCTCACGCCAGCTTTCAGAGGTGACCTCCATGGCGGGGGTCGTAATGGTGCCCAGGCGCAAGCTGGCGGCGCTGCGTCAACTGGAGTTTTTGCCGCTCTCCCACAACCGTGTGCTGGTTATTCTGGTGGTGAACGAGCAGGAGGTACAGAATCGCATCATCCAGACCCGGCGCAACTACAGCGCTGCCGAACTGCAGCAGATCGCCAATTATCTCAATTCGGTCTGTGTCGGGCGTGATCTGAACCAGGCACGCCAGGCACTGCTCGGTGAGATGGATGACACCCGAAGTAATATGAATCAGCTAATGGCCGATGCAGTACAGATGGCGAAACATATTTTCACCACTGATGAACCGGCGGGGGATTATCTGCTGGATGGGCAGACCAACCTGATGTCCTATGATGAGATGGCCAATCTTGACCGCTTGCGCAAGCTCTTCGAGGCCTTCAACCAAAAGCGAGACATCCTGCAGCTGCTGGATCAGGCACTGCACGCCGATGGGGTGCAGTTGTTTATCGGTGATGAGTCGGGCTACGAGGTACTTGATGAGTGCAGTGTGGTGACCTCGCCCTATAAGGTCGATGGTGAAGTGATGGGGGTGCTTGGTGTGATCGGTCCTACCAGAATGGCCTATGATCGGGTGATCCCCATCGTCGATGTTACGGCACAGTTGCTGGGCGCCTCATTGAATCAGATGAAATAACCCCCACATCGTGTGGATTCATTGTCGTGTTGTCGCTGTTGGCGGCAACCACAGAAGAGAACGATAACGGAGTAACTGAATGAGCAAAAAGAGCAAGTCTCCCGAGGTGGAGCCCGAAGCGGCTGTCGAAGGGCAGATAGAAACCGCAGCAGAAGAGTCGTCGGCGGACGAGGGCGGAGCCTCCAGCGAGGAGCTGGCCCGTCTGCTGGAGGAGGCACATGCCAAGGCTGAGGAGAACTGGGAGAAGGTGGTACGCGTGCAGGCAGAGCTGGAGAACAGCCAGCGCCGCGCCCAGCGCGATGTGGAGAATGCCCACAAATATGCCCTGGAGAAGTTTGCCCAGGAGCTGCTTCCGGTCAAGGACAGTCTTGAGCTGGGACTGGCCGCCGCCGAGGGCAGTGACCATGAAGTTGCGGACAAACTGCGTGAAGGTACCGAGTTGACGCTCAAGATGCTGACCACAGCGATGGAGAAGTTCGGCATCAAGGAGGTCGACCCCCAGGGAGATACCTTCAATCCGGAGTGGCACCAGGCAATGACCATGCAGCCCTCGGCCGAGTATGAGCCGAACACCATCATGGCTGTGATGCAAAAGGGCTACTTGCTGAACGGCCGTCTGCTGCGCCCCGCCATGGTAGTGGTGAGCAAGGGCTCGGGCACCCCTTAATCTGACGACCAGACTTGATTTTGCGGCCAAAGACCTTATTAACGGCGTAGATATTATTTTCCCCTCGGAAGAGGGCAAAACGAGAATTTGGAGAGTAGAACTATGGGCAAGATTATCGGTATCGACTTGGGTACAACCAACTCCTGCGTAGCGGTTATGGAAGGTGGCAAGCCGCGCGTGATTGAAAACAGCGAAGGCGACCGCACTACCCCCTCGATCATCGCCTACAGCAAGGACGATGATGAGATTCTGGCAGGTCAGTCGGCCAAGCGTCAGGCGGTGACCAATCCGGATAATACCGTATTCGCCATTAAGCGGCTGATTGGTCGTCGTTTTGAGGATGACGAGGTGCAGAAGGACATCCACATGGTGCCCTACAAAATCGTCAAGGCGGACAACGGTGATGCCTGGGTCGAGGTCAAGGGCAAGAAGATGGCGCCCCAGGAGATCTCCGCCAAGGTGCTGCAGAAGATGAAGAAGACTGCCGAGGACTACCTGGGTGAGACAGTGACCGAAGCGGTGATCACCGTGCCGGCCTACTTCAACGACTCGCAGCGCCAGGCCACCAAGGACGCCGGCAAGATCGCCGGCCTTGAGGTCAAGCGGATCATCAACGAGCCGACCGCCGCGGCGCTGGCCTTCGGTATGGACAAGAAGAGCGGTGATCGCAAAATCGCGGTCTACGACCTGGGTGGCGGTACCTTCGATATCTCCATCATCGAGATCAACGAAATCGACGGTGAGCACCAGTTCGAGGTGCTCTCCACCAACGGTGATACCTTCCTCGGTGGTGAGGACTTCGACCTGCGTATCATCGACTACCTTGCCGGTGAGTTCAAAAAGGAGCAGGGCATCGACCTGCACAACGATCCGCTGGCGCTGCAGCGCCTGAAAGAGGCGGCGGAGAAGGCCAAGATCGAACTCTCCTCCAGCCAGCAGACCGAGGTCAATCTGCCCTATGTCACCGCCGATGCCTCCGGCCCGAAGCACCTCAACATCAAGCTGACCCGCGCCAAGCTTGAGTCGCTGGTGGAGGAGCTGATCACCCGCTCCATCGAGCCGTGCAAGATCGCCATGAAGGATGCCGGCGTCTCCGTCTCCGAGATCGACGATGTGATCCTGGTCGGCGGTATGACCCGCATGCCCAAGGTTCAGGAGCAGGTGGAGAACTTCTTCGGCAAGGAACCGCGTCGTGACGTCAACCCCGACGAGGCGGTGGCCGTGGGTGCGGCGATCCAGGGCGGCGTGCTCGGCGGTGACGTCAAGGATGTGCTGCTACTGGATGTGACCCCGCTGTCGCTGGGTATCGAGACCATGGGTGGTGTGATGACCAAGCTCATTGAGAAGAACACTACCATCCCGACCAAGGCGAGCCAGATCTTCTCCACCGCCGACGACAACCAGACTGCGGTAACCGTACATGTACTGCAGGGTGAGCGCGAGCAGGCGGCGGCGAACAAGTCGCTGGGGCGCTTCGACCTGGCCGATATCCCGCCGGCGCCGCGTGGTGTGCCGCAGATCGAGGTGAGCTTCGACATCGACGCCAACGGTATCCTCAACGTCTCGGCCAAGGATAAGGGTACCGGCAAGGAGCAGAACATCGTGATCAAGGCCTCTTCCGGTCTGAATGACGAGGAGATCGAAAAGATGGTCAAGGATGCCGAGGCGCACGCTGATGAGGACAAGAAGTTCCATGAGCTTGTCACCGTGCGCAACCAGGCCGATACCATGATCCACGCCACCCACAAGTCGATGGAGGAGCTGGGTGACAAGCTGGAGGCCGACGAGAAGGAGAAGATTGAGGCCGCCATCAAGGATCTGGAAGAGGCGATGAAGGGAGATAACAAGGATGACATCGAGGCCAAGACCAAGGTACTGACCGATGCTTCAGGCAAGATGGCCGAGAAACTTTACGCCCAGAACCAGCAGCAGGAAGGTCAGGCCGGTGCGGAAGCCTCCGGTGGCGAACAGGGCGCCGGAGGTGACGATGTTGTCGATGCCGAGTTCGAAGAGGTGGACGACAACAAGAAGTAAGCGGGTACAGTACCGGCTGTAACATCACGCCAGGCGGTGCAGACCGCCTGGCGTTGATCTCTACGGGGTGGCCCGATCCGTCCGGACTGCCACGCAAACGAATTGAATGAAATAGTCAAAAGAACACTATGTCGAAACGCGATTACTACGAGGTGCTGGGTGTTCAGCGTAACGCCACCGAGGCCGAGATAAAAAAGGCCTTCAAACGGCTGGCGATGAAGTTCCACCCGGACCGCAATCCTGACGACGAAGAGGCAAAGAGCAAATTCGGTGAGGCCCGAGAGGCCTACGATGTACTCTCCGATGCGCAGAAGCGTGCCGCTTATGACCAATTCGGCCATGCCGGTGTCGAGGGCGGCATGGGCGGTGGTCCCGGTGGATTTGGCGGCGGCAGTGCCTCGTTCTCTGATATCTTCGGTGATGTTTTCGGCGACATCTTCGGCGGTGGTCGCGGTGGCGGTCAGCGTGTTTACCGTGGTGCGGACCTGCGCTATAACCTCGAGATCTCACTGGAAGAGGCCGTTGCTGGTACCTCGGTCAAAATCCGTGTGCCGACCCTGGTCACCTGCGAAGTGTGTGGCGGTAGTGGTGCGAAAGAAGGTAGTACGCCAATCACCTGCCCGACCTGTCATGGCCACGGCCAGGTGCGTATTCAGCAGGGTTTCTTCTCGGTGCAACAGACCTGCCCGCACTGTCATGGTAACGGCCGGATCATCTCCGACCCATGCCAAACCTGTCACGGCGAAGGCCGCGTTCAGAAACAGAAGACACTCTCGGTTAAAGTGCCGTCGGGTGTGGATAACGGCGATCGCATTCGTCTCTCCGGTGAGGGCGAAGCGGGGGAGAACGGTGGTCCTGCCGGCGATCTCTATGTGCAGATCAGCGTGCGCGAGCATCCGATCTTCACCCGTGATGGCAACGATCTCTACTGCGAGGTGCCGATCAGTTTCACCACTGCAGCACTCGGCGGTGAGTTAGAGGTCCCCACCCTGGACGGGCGGGTTAAACTTAAAGTTCCGGCCGAAACCCAGAGCGGTAAACTTTTCCGTTTGCGTGGAAAGGGGGTCAAGTCGGTACGCAGCAATCATGTCGGCGATTTGATGTGCAAGGTGATGGTGGAGACCCCGGTCAGCCTTACCAGTAAACAAAAGGAGCTGCTGCGCGAGTTTGAGCAGAGCATGGAAGGAAGTGGCAAGCACAGTCCCCGTCATCACTCCTGGCTGGATGGGGTAAAGAAGTTTTTCGAGGATATGAAATTCTAGTCTAGCTCGCAGACCTGCATGGCCGCCGAAACTAGTCGACGGTTTTGTTGTCTTTATGCATAAGATCAGTTTACCTGGAGACGGCAATGCCAGAGAAGAGAGCGGATTCGGTGTTGAAGAAAGGATTTGACGGTATGCGCCGTCGGTTGCTGGGGGGCGCGCTGGCGGGTGTCGGTGTGGCGGCGCTGGGCAGCAAGTCTGTGGCGGCGCAGGACGATACCGGGCTGGATGAGTTGCGCTTTCCCGGCGACGAGCCGGACCACAAGGTGGTCTTCCAGTTCAACCATGCGGATCTCGGTTATCAGGACCATGTGATCTTCTCCGTTGGTGAGGTGCTGCGCAAATATGGCGACAATGTCAAAATCATCGTCGTCGCCTTCGCCGAGGGGATTCATATCCTGGGCAAGAAGCCCGGGCGCCAGGTGAAACAGGAGATCCGCCAGCGCGTCTCCTCTCTGGCACACTACGGTGTGGAGTTTCACGCCTGTGGTAACACCATGGCCAGCCTCAACTGGAGCGAGGAGGATCTGGTCGATTTTGCCCAGGTGGTGCAGGTCGGTGCAGCCGATCTGATGGAACTGCAGGAGCAGGGCTACGCCTACATCAGCTGGTAATAAGTAATAATCACCACAGGGGCGCGGAGGACACGGAGAATCGGTATTACAGATCACTGATCGTTTTCGTTTAGTGGGCAAACCACCGTAACTTGCATACTCGTTCTTTTCTCTGTGTACTCTGCGCCTCTGTGGTAAAAATTCAAACAAGGACACTTCCAAATGACGCGTATTGCAGTCACCGGCGCCGCCGGACGCATGGGCAGGAACCTGATCGAAGCCACCCACCAGGCCGAGGGCGTCTCTCTGGGGGCGGCCATTGTGCGTGCCGGTTCCTCGCTGGTCGGTGCCGATGCCGGCGAGATGGCCGGTGTGGGGCCGCTCGGTGTGCAGATCGTCGACTCACTGGAGGCGGCCTGCGATGATTTTGATGTGCTGATCGATTTCACCCTGCCGGAAGTGACCGAGCACAACGTTGCCTTCTGTCGGGCCAACGGCAAGAAGATCGTGATCGGCACCACCGGCCTGGACGATGCGCAGAAGGCGCAGCTTGCCGAGGCCGGTAATGACATCGCCGTCGTCTTCGCCCCTAATATGAGCGTCGGCGTCAACCTCTCGCTTAAACTGCTGCAGATGGCGGCGAAGGTGCTCGGCGACGAGGTGGACATCGAGGTGATCGAGGCCCACCATCGCTACAAGATCGACGCCCCCTCCGGCACCGCGCTGGCCATGGGTGAGGCGGTGGCCGAGACCCTGGGGCGCGACCTCAAGGAGTGCGCGGTCTACGGCCGCGAAGGGCGCACCGGCGAGCGCGATCGCAAGACCATCGGCTTCGAGACCATCCGTGCCGGGGATATCGTCGGCGAGCACACCGTGATGTTCGCCGGCATCGGCGAGCGTATCGAGATCACTCACAAGGCCTCCAGCCGTATGACCTTCGCCAAGGGGGCGGTACGCGCCGCCGGCTGGCTGGCGCAGAAGGAGAAGGGGCTGTTCGATATGCAGGATGTGCTGTCGCTGAAATAAACGGCGCCAGCCGGTGATAATTCCCCCTGTATCGGCCATTCGCCCGCGGGAGCGGGCTCCTACAGGTACCCGCAACCCGAGGTGTCAGAGCTTGACCGCGCCGTCCCAGCCCTCAGGGATCCCCAGCTCGATAAACTGCGCGCAACGCTCAAGGTAGACATCCAGGGCCACATCCGTCGGGTCCTGCTGCTTGAGGGCCTGAAATAGTGTCTGCGCCTCGGCAAAACGCTCCGCCTGAAAGGCCGCCACAGCACGTGCGAACTCCTCCTTCAGCGCCAGTTTGCGCTCACGTGGCGTCTCTTCCATGCCATCGAGCAGCTCGATGATCTCCACCCACTGCTGTTTGCCCTTGACGCGTACCCGATCCAGCTCGCGGATGTTGAACCGCTGCGGCTGCGCCAGCCGCTGGAAGGTGGCGTAGGAGAACAGGATTGGCGCGTTGTAGATCTTGGTCAGCCCCTCGATGCGCGAGGCGAGATTGACCGCATCGGAGATCACCGTGCCCTCCATGCGCTGCGGCTCGCCGATGGTGCCGAGCATCAGCTCACCGGTATGGATGCCGACACCGATGCGGATCTCGGCGCTGGACATCGCCTGTGTATCACGCCGGTGATTGAAGTGGTGCGCCTGCTGCTGCATTTCGATGGCGGCGTCCAGTGCCGCATCCGGGCCATTGGGAAAGAGCGCCATCACCGCATCGCCGATGTACTTGTCGATATAGCCGCCGTGGCGACGGATGATGGGGCCGACATCCCGCAGATAACTGTTGATGAAGGAGAATACCTGTTCCGGCGTCATGTTTTCCGAAATGGTGGTAAAGGAGCGGATGTCGCTGAACAGGATGGTCATCTCCCTGCGCACATTATCCCCCAGCCCCAGCTCGATGATGCTCTGTTTGTTGAGGGTGGAGAGGATCTCCTGCGGCACGAAACGGCTGTAGGCCTCGGTCAGGTCCAGCTGGTGGTTGTAGGCGATATGCAGCTTCTCCCGTGCCTGACGGATCGAGCCGGTCATGGTGTTGAAGGCGTGAGTCAGGCCGCCGATCTCATCGTGTACCGAGATGGGGATGTTGATATCAAGATTGCCCCGCTCGATGCTGCCCACGCCGCGCAGCAGCCGCTGCAGCGGCGCAAACAGGCTGAGGCGGAAGAACAGCGGAAAAACGATCACCACCAACAGGGTGGCGAGGAGGATGATATAGAGCAGCGGCCGGGCCATGTTGTCGAGGTAGACCCGATAGTCGCGGTAGCGGTAGCCGACCTCGTACTCCTCGCCGGTGATGGTTGTGCGGTAGCTGATATAGAACCTTTCCGCTGCATCGAGTTGTTGAAAACGCCACCCTGACTGCCACTCCCGTGTGCTGGCGGGTTGCAGGGGGTCACCCGCCATCCGTTGCAGCAACAGCCGGCCGTTGCCGATGACATAGGCGATATCGGCCGGCAGGGCTTCGGTGTCACCGCGACGCAGCTCCTCCCGGCTCTGTTCGATCTCCGCCTGCTTTAATGACAGATAGCCCCGCTGGTAGATATCCAGGGTGATGGCCGAGGCAAAGCCCAGTAACACCAGGATCAGGCCCAGCGAGATCCCCAGCATCTTGACCTGCAGGGTGGAGGGCTCGAGGGCGTTGTTCAGGTAGACCACGGTGAAAAGCAGGACGAAGACCATCAGGCCGCTGCCGAGCAGATGGCCGACAATGCCCCAGCTGGCCTGGCCGAGATAGGCGAGGACAATGAAGGCGACCAACACCACCGGGGAGAGCAGGATCAGTGACAGCTTGTGCAGTGCCGATATCTGGCTGCGGGTGAGAAGTTGCGCGTCGGGCGACTCGTGGGCTATTTGCGCCTTGAGGTTTTTCGCCTGACGGCCCAGTACCAGCAGGGTCCAGAGCAGCTCGAGCACGACCAGGATGCCGATCTCATGGGTGCCGGGGTAGGTGAACAGGCCGCCGTTGGGGTCGAAGTGCGGATGCAGCAGGGTGGTGTGATAGAGGTAGAACAGATACACAGCGAGTGATAGCAGCAGAGAGAGCCTGAAGACGTGCCGCGCCTCGGTGACGAAGACGGTGCGCGGATAGTGGTAGGCAAATTGGACCAGGAAGACAATGGCGAAGACCACCGCATGTAGCACCCACCAGGCCAGTCGCACTCCCTGCGGATCGAGTGAGGAGAAAATATAGAAAAAGGCGAGGAAGACAAGATCCGCACCGAGCAGGAAGGTGAGCAGGTTTCGTGTCGCCGGCTGCTTGTCCGGGATACGCAACAGAAACCCAATCAGTACCGTGAGCAGCACGGCGACATTAAGCACGCTCAATGAGAATGGGGTGAGCAGGAGTTGTGTCATGCCTCTATCCGTGAAGGGGTTCTGCTGTTATCGTTAGGGGCATTGTACCTGTTTCGGTTGCCATCGTGTCGGAATTGTCCCTATTGCTGCTGAACGGTCTGTGGGCGCTGGCCGCATTGATGTTTCTTCTGCCCGTTGCCGTCACCTATTTTTATCGCCAGCAGCTGGAGCCCACGGAGGTGAAGGACGGACAGCGCTGTCCCACTGTCTCGGTGATTATTCCGGCGCGCAATGAGGCGCACAATATCGGTCAGGCCCTCCAGGCCGTTACCCAACTGGATTACCCCAAAACGCAAGTCGAGGTTATCGTTGTCGATGATCGCTCCAGCGACCGCACCGCGGCGATCGTCAGAGACTTTATGATAGAGCATGAAGAGATCTCCTTGCTTGATGCACCGCCGCTTGAAGCGGACTGGACCGGCAAGGCCAATGCCTGCCATTTCGGGGCGGAGCAGGCGCAGGGGGAGTGGCTGGTGTTTCTCGATGCCGATACCTATGTCCGACCGGCCTTGCTCGCTTCGGCGGTTGACTATGCCGCAGCCAACCGTATCGGACTGCTGTCGCTGATCCCGTTCCAGATCGCCGCCTCCTTTCAGGAACGGATCGCCTTGCCACTTATCTTTCTTGCCTTCGCCTCGGTGATCGACTTTCGCCGCGTCAACGACCCGGCTGATACCCAGGCGGTCGCCAACGGCCAATTCCTGCTGTTCTCGCGCGATGCCTATCGGCGTATTGGCGGGCACCAGGCGGTGCGCAGTGAGCTGTCGGACGATCTGGCCTTCGCCCGCCGCGCCAAGGCGCTGGGTGTAGGTTTTCGCTGCCTGTTCGCGGATCGGCTGGTGGAGACACGCATGTATCGTTCTCTGGCCGAGGTGTGGCGGGGGTTTTCCCGCAATGCGGTGGAGATTATGCGTATCGACACGCTATCGCAGTTACTGTTGCAGAGCGCGCGCTCGCTGTTGCTGGCCGGCGGCCTGCTGCTGCTGCCGGCAATGACCCTGTTGAGTGAGGCGGGGCCGGGGGTGCAGGTGATGGCGGGGGGCACAGCTTTGGCCCTGATCACGACATTCTGGCTGACGCTTCGGGAGCTGCGCATTCCTAGCTACTATCTGCTTGCGGCACCCTTCGGTCTGGCGTTGCACGGGTTGCTGCTGCTCAACGCCTATCGACAGAAACAACGGGGAACACGGGCATGGAAAGGTCGCTCCTACTCCTCCTTCTGAGCGTATTGTTGCCGTATCGTATAGTGCCGGCTGCCGAGATCGACCCCTCATGGCAGCGGGTGGTGGAGCGCGAGGGGGTGACGGTCTACCGCCGGGCGGTGCCCGGCTCTCCGATTGATGAGTCGTTGGCGGTGACCACCCTGAAGACGACACTTGTTGCCGCCACGGCACTGATCCTGGATGTCGACAACCACCACCGCTGGATCGATGCGGTGGATGAGAGCCGCGTGCTCAAGCGTCTCAGCCAGACCGAGAGTATCAACTACACGGTCAGTTATGCCCCTTGGCCGGTCAGTGACCGCGACGCGGTGGTGCGTACCCGGGTTGCGCAGGATGCCGCGAGTCTGATCGTGCAGATAGGCTCCGAAGCGCTGCCCGATTATCTGCCGCGAAAGCCGGGGCGGGTCCGCGTCGAGGCGATCGCCTCGGGCTGGCAGCTCCGTCCACTGCCGGACGGTGGGGTGGAGGTACGCTATCGGGTCCACAGCTCACCGGGTGGTCAGCTGCCGGGTTGGCTGGTCAACGCGGTCGTTACCGAGCAGCCCCTCAATACCCTGATCAACATGCAGCAGGCCGTGCAGCAGGCTATCTATCGACAGGCGCAGCCGGGTTCTATCCGTCAACCCTGAGGTGGATGAATATCAGATATTTAGCGCCGTACAGTGGTTCACCGTCACGGGTTGCTAGTGTATCATATGGCGCTTTATTGCCTAATCTGTGACGGTCTGCCTACCCATGCTGGAAATCAATCCAATAGTTAGCAAAATCAAAGATATGCAAGGGCGTGTTGATGCCCTGAGGGGGTATCTTTGACTACGATCTCAAGAGTGAACGCCTGGTAGAGGTCTGCCGCGAGCTGGAAGACCCGACGATCTGGAACAAGCCGGAGTACGCTCAGGAGCTGGGGCGTGAACGGGTGGCGCTGGAGAAGGTGGTCGAGACCATCGACTCGCTCAACGGTATCCTTGGCGATGCCGGCGACTTGCTGGAGATGGCCGCCGAGGAGGAGGATGAGGAGACCGTCAACGCCCTGACCAGGGAGCTGGACGATGCGGAAAAGCAGCTGCAGCAGCTGGAGTTCCGTCGCATGTTCTCCGGCGATATGGACCCCAACAACGCCTATGTGGATATTCAGGCAGGCTCCGGCGGTACCGAGGCACAGGACTGGGCCAGCATCCTGCTGCGCATGTACCTGCGCTGGGGTGAGCGTCGCGGCTTCAAGACCGAGCTGATGGAGGTCTCCGAGGGTGATGTGGCCGGGATCAAGAGTGCCACCATCAAGGTCGAGGGTGAGTACGCCTTTGGCTGGCTGCGCACCGAAACCGGGGTGCACCGTCTGGTCCGCAAGTCACCCTTCGATTCAGGAAACCGCCGCCACACCTCCTTTGCCTCGGTGTTTGTCTCCCCGGAGATCGACGATAGCGTCGAGATCGAGATCAATCCGGCCGACCTGCGTATCGATGTCTACCGCGCCTCCGGCGCCGGTGGTCAGCACGTCAACCGTACCGAGTCGGCGGTGCGTATTACGCACAATCCCACTGGCATCGTGGTGCAGTGCCAGAACGATCGCTCCCAGCACAAG
Source organism: Gammaproteobacteria bacterium (assembly GCA_026196275.1). Taxonomy (GTDB): domain Bacteria; phylum Pseudomonadota; class Gammaproteobacteria; order Thiohalomonadales; family Thiohalomonadaceae; genus JAPHTQ01. The sequence goes on along the minus strand of JAPHTQ010000084.1, from coordinate 7,788 downwards.
AACAAGGATCAGGCGATGAAGCAGCTCAAGGCAAAGTTGTACGAGCTTGAGATGCAGAAGCGCAGTGCCGATCAGCAGGCGCTGGAGGAGACCAAGTCGGATATCGGCTGGGGGTCGCAGATCCGCTCCTACGTGTTGGATCAGTCGCGCATCAAGGACCTGCGCACCAATGTCGAGACCAGTAATACCCAGATGGTGCTCGACGGTGATCTGGATGACTTTATCGAGGCCAGCCTGAAAAGCGGTCTGTAACTGAACATTAACGGTTGATAACGATGAGCGAAGAGAAGCAGCAAGAGGTTCGGGACGAGAACAAGTTGATCGCCGAGCGCCGCGCCAAACTGGCGACACTGCGCGAGAACGGTCTGGCCTTTCCCAACGATTTCCGTCGTAACGTGGTGGCCGGTGAGCTGCACGCCAAATACGGTGAGATGGACAAGGAGGCGCTTGAGGCCGAGGGGGTGCGTGTGGCGGTGGCCGGGCGCATGATGGGGCAGCGCATCATGGGTAAGGCAAGCTTTGCCCAGATCAAGGATATGTCCGGTACTATCCAGATCTATGTGCAGAAGGCGATGGTTTCCGACGAGGTCTACGACCAGTTCAAGGGCTGGGATGTGGGCGATATCATCGGCGCCGAGGGAACCCTGTTCAAGACCCAGAAGGGTGAGCTGTCGGTCAAAGTTGACAGCGTGCGCATGTTGACCAAATCGCTGCGTCCGCTGCCCGAGAAATGGCACGGTCTGAGTGATCAGGAGACCCGCTATCGTCAGCGCTATCTCGACCTGATCGTCAACGATGTGACCCGCGATACCTTCCGCGTGCGCTCGCAGATCATCCACTATATCCGTGAATTTATGGTCGAGCGTGAGTATCTCGAGGTAGAGACGCCGATGATGCAGGCGATCCCCGGCGGTGCCACGGCCAAGCCCTTTACCACCTTCCACAACGCGCTCGATATGGAGCTGTTCCTGCGCATCGCCCCCGAGCTCTACCTCAAGCGTCTGGTGGTGGGCGGTTTCGAGCGGGTGTTCGAGATCAACCGCAACTTCCGTAACGAAGGTCTCTCCACCAGGCACAACCCCGAATTCACCATGATGGAGTTCTATCAGGCCTACGCCGACTACAACGATCTGATGGACCTGACCGAAGAGCTGCTGCGTGGATTGGCGCAAACCGTGCTCGGTACCACCAGCGTCAGTTACCAGGACGAGAGCTACGATTTCGGTAAACCCTTTACCCGCATGACGGTGAAGGAGTCGATCCTTCACTACAATCCGGCACTCACCGAGGCGCAGCTGGACGACATCGAGCAGGCACGGGAGGTGGCCAAAGCCCTGGGGATCCCCCTCAAAGACTCCTACGGCCTGGGCAAGATACAGATTGAGATCTTCGAGAAGACCGTCGAGCACCGCCTCAAGGACCCGACCTTCATCACCGCCTATCCCACCGAGGTTTCACCACTGGCCCGTCGCCGTGATGATGACCACTTCGTCACCGAACGCTTCGAGTTCTTCGTCGGCGGCCGCGAGATCGCCAACGGCTTCTCCGAGCTCAACGATGCCGAGGACCAGGCCGAACGCTTCCGCAAACAGGTGGAGGAGAAGGATGCCGGCGACGAGGAGGCGATGCACTTCGACGCCGACTATATCGTCGCTTTGGAACATGGTCTGCCGCCGACCGCGGGGGAGGGGATCGGTATCGACCGACTGGTGATGCTGTTCACCGATTCACCGTCGATCCGTGACGTGCTGCTGTTCCCGCATATGCGTGCACAAGCGGAGTGATATGACCTGACGCTGATTGTCGAGCGGAAAAAAGGCGGCATGCCCACCGGCGTACCGCCTTTTTTATTGTACATCGCGGAGCAGAGGCGTCAGCTCGCTGCCTGCTGCGGCTCAAAGCCGTAGGGCGGAGATTCCAGGGTCAGCGCGGCACCCCCGATTTCACCCAGGTAGACCTCACCGCTGTCGGCCGCAGCGATCTCAATCACGCACAACAGATCATAACCGCCCTGCGGCGCCGCCGCTGCACTAACCACCTTGCCCGCACCCTGACCGCTGGCGCTGTGCGGCGAGGTTAGCTCATCACCGGGTTGTGGCGGTTGTTCGCTATCGACATGGGCCAGGTACATACGGCGTTTGAGTTTTCCCAGATATTGCATCCGCGCCACCACCTCCTGTCCGGTGTAGCACCCCTTTTTGAAGCTGACACCACCGATCAGTTGCAGATTGACCATCTGTGGCACAAACGCCTCGACCGTATCGGGATAGACCACAGGTAGCCCGGCGTGGATATCCAGCAGCCTTCCTGCCTCGGCACCGACTGGAGTGGCACCATCATCGTGTAGCGACTGCCATAGGGTCTGCATGGCGTCGAAGGAACCGTGCAGGATGTAGCGCGGCTGAGGCCCGGGGATACGCAGCTGGGTGATACCATCGGTACTGAGTGACTCTCCCTCTTCGACCGGGACCGCGCCGAGGTGTTTCTGCAGCAGCTTTTCTGCAGAAGGCCCTGCCAGGGCGAAGCGTGCCAGCTCGTCGCTGGCATCTTCCAGCTGTACCTTGGCCATCAGCACGAACATCTGCAACCGTTTGAGCGTCGGCGCAAGCAGTGATGCCGGGAGTTGCAGGCAGTAGGCCTCATCGCGCATGAACAGGCGGAACAGTGCCAGCATTCGCCCCTTGGGACTGCAATAGCTGCCCAGCTGGTGACGGGTGGTGCTGGCGCTGCGCACATCGTTGGTCAGCTGCCCCTGGAGAAAGCCGCCGGCCTCTTCACCGCTGGCGCGGATCAGTGCGTCATGAGAGAGGTCACACAGGCTGTCACCCTCAACCGCCTGCTTCAGCTCGGCAGTGGGGTCACCATAGTCGTGCACCTCACCCTCGGCGATAGTCGCTCCCTGCTGCTCGAGGAAGTTTTGCCATTCACTGTTCATTCAATTACCCCGTTGCTGCGTTTGGCCAAATCATAACCTATGATAAAGCGTAGTAAGTAATGACATAGGGTTAGACCAAGCCAAATCAACATGCAAACAAGCAATCGCCCGGTTTTTTTACATCTGCTGCAGATTCATCTCCCCCTGACTGGCTGGATCTCCATCCTGCACCGTATTACCGGCGCGCTGCTGTTCCTGCTGCTGCCGCTGCCGCTCTACCTGTGGCAGCGTTCGCTGGAGAGCGAGACGGGCTACGCGCAGGTGCTCGACTGGCTGGAGAGCTGGCCGCCGCGTCTGTTGGTGCTGCTCCTGCTGTGGTGGTTTGCCCACCACCTCTTCGCCGGTATACGGTACCTCCTGCTCGATCTTGACTACGGTGTTGACCTGGCACAGGCGAGGGTCAGCGCCCGCCTGGTACTGCTTGGCGATGCCCTGGTGTTACTGATATGGCTGTGGTGGTTATGAATAGCTCACTTTCGGGACTGCCCGCCTGGCTGGTGCAGCGCCTCAGCGCCCTCTACATGACCCTGTTTACCCTGTTCGCTGTCGTCGGCGGGTGGCTGGCTGCACCGCTGGACTACCCGGCATGGCGGGCGCTGTTTGCCCATCCGCTGGTGTCGATCGCCACGGCGATGTTCTTTATCTCCCTCCTGCTGCATGCCTGGGTCGGCATGCGTGATCTCATTCTCGACTATGCCGGGCGTTCTCCCGCTATCCGCCTGATGCTGCTGGCGCTGCTAGGCGGCTGGCTCATCGCGCTGGGGTTGTGGCTGGCGCGGATCGTACTGCTGGGGGTGGCGCCATGACACTGCGAAGGAGAAGGTTCGACAGCCTGGTGATCGGCGCCGGTGGTGGCGGGCTGCGTGCAGCGCTTCAGCTGGCCCGGGCCGACGCCACGGTGGCGGTGGTCTCCAAGGTCTTTCCCACCCGCTCCCACACGGTGGCGGCGCAGGGCGGCATCAACGCCGCGCTGGCCAATGTGTTGCCTGACAACTGGCACTGGCACATGTACGACACCATCAAAGGCAGCGACTATCTTGGTGACCAGGATGCCATCGAGTATATGTGTCGCTCGGCGGCGCACCTGGTCTACGAGCTGGAGCACGCCGGGGTGCCCTTCTCGCGGCTGGATAACGGCCGTATCTACCAGCGCCCCTTCGGCGGGCAGAGCCAGCACTTCGGCGGTGAACAGGCGGCGCGCACCTGCGCGGCGGCGGACCGTACCGGCCACGCCATCCTCCACACGCTCTATCAGCAGAATATCCGCGCCCGGACCCACTTTTTCGATGAGTATTTCGCCATCGATCTCATCCGTGATGAACAGGGGACGATCCTCGGTGCGTTGGTGCTGGATATCGAAAGCGGTGAGCCGCTGCTGATCGAGGCCAAGACCACCCTGCTGGCCACCGGCGGTGCCGGTCAGCTGTTTCGCACCAACACCAATGCCCACATCAACACCGGCGACGGCCTGGCGATGGCGCTGCGTGCCGGCATTCCGCTGCAGGATATGGAGTTCTTCCAGTTCCATCCCACCGGTATCGCCGGCAAGGGGATGCTGCTCTCCGAGGGGGCGCGCGGCGAGGGAGGCTACCTGCTCAACGCCGAGGGGGAGCGTTTCATGGAGCGTTATGCCCCGCACGCGAAGGACCTTGCCAGCCGCGATGTGGTCAGCCGTGCCATCTACCAGGAGGTCCGGGAGGGGCGCGGCTGTGGCCCGGCCAGGGACCATGTGCTGCTCAAGGTGGACCACCTCGGCGAGGAGGTGGTAGCCAGCCGCCTGCCGGCCATCCGTCAGCTGGCGCAGACCTTCGCCGGTGTCGATATGGCGAAGGAGCCGGTGCCAGTCTATCCCACGGCGCACTACACCATGGGCGGGATCCCCACCAACCGCCACGGCCAGGTGGTGGTGCCGGTCGGCAAGGGAGAGGAGGTGATCCCCGGCCTCTATGCGGTAGGCGAGTGTGCCTGCGTCTCGGTGCATGGCGCCAACCGTCTCGGCGGCAACTCGCTGCTCGATATCGTGGTGTTCGGTCGCGCCGCGGGTAATCACATTATCGATTATCTCAGGGAAAACCGTTTCCATCGGCCCATGTCGGAACAGCACCTCGAGCCGGCACTGGCGCATCTGGGACACTGGGAGCGCAAGGGTGAGGGGGAGTCGGTCGATGCGCTGCGCAGCGAACTGCAACGCACGATGGAGGAGTACTGCGGGGTGTTTCGCAGCCGCGAGGTGTTGAGCGAGGGACTGCAAAAGGTGCTGGCGCTGCAGCAGCGACTGGAGGGGGTGACGCTGCACGATCACAGCCGTATTTTCAATACCGCCCGCATCGAGGCCTTCGAAATGGAGAACCTGGTGCAGTTGGCGATTGCCACCGTCAGCTCCGCCCTGGCGCGCGAGGAGAGCCGCGGTGCCCACTCCCGTGTCGATTTCCCCGAGCGCGACGATGAGCGCTGGCTCAAACACTCCCTGTTCTACCTGGAGGGGCGACGCATGGATTACAAGCCGGTGCGGATGAAACCGCTCAGTGTGGATTCGTTCCCGCCGAAGCCGCGGGTGTACTAGGTTCAAGGTGAGAGGTGAGAGGTGAAGGCAATTCAGCCCTTGTTCTGTAACCGTGGCATTATGGTGTGGTGAGACAGGTGAAGTTCGATATCTACCGCTACAACCCGGAAACCGGTGCAAGACCCCGCATGCAGGGCTTCGAGCTGGCGGATATCGCGCCGGGGATGATGCTGCGCGATGCGTTGTTGCGCATCAAGGCGGAGCAGGACGAGAGTCTCACCTTTCGCCACTCCTGTGGCGAGGGGGTGTGTGGTTCGGATGCACTCAACATCAACGGTAAAAACGGACTGGCCTGCATTACCCCGTTGGAATCCCTGCGCCAGCCGGTGACGGTGCGTCCCCTGCCAGGGATGCCGGTGATCCGGGATCTGGTGGTGGAGATGAGCCAGTTCTATCACCACTACCGGGCGGTTCATCCCTACCTTATCGTCCATGAGCCCGAGCCGGAGGCGGAGCATCTACAGTCACCGGCCGAGCGCGAGCGCCTCGATGGTCTTTATGAGTGCATCCTCTGCGGCTGTTGCTCCACCGCCTGTCCCTCCTTCTGGTGGAATCCGGACAAGTTCCGTGGCCCGGCCGCACTGCTGCAGGCGTGGCGTTTTCTTGCCGACAGCCGCGATCAGGCCACGGCGATGCGCCTGGAGGAGCTGGAGGGGCCCTACAAGCTGTTTCGCTGCCACAGCATCATGAACTGTACCGATGCCTGTCCCAAGGGGCTCAATCCCACCCGGGCGATCGGACTTATCAAACAGCTGATGCTCAAGCGAGGGGTCTGAGCATGACAGGGGAGGAGGCAGCCCTGTCCCGTCTGCGCTGGCGCTGCCGGCGGGGGATGCTGGAGCTGGACCTGCTGCTGCAGGGGTTTCTCGATAGCGGCTACACTCAGCTCGAAGCTGCGCAACGGGAGCAGTTTGCGGCGTTCCTGGCATTGTCCGATCAGCAACTGTACGACTATCTGCTGGGTAATGTGCCACCGGATGAGAAGGAGTTCATCGATGTCATCGAAAGGATACGCCACGCCGCTTCGCATTGAGGTGGCTGCGAACCGGCTGTTGCGCCGTCTCTATCTCGCCTTTGTCGTGCTGACACTTTCCGTGCTCCCCGGGTTGCCGCTCTCACTCTACGTGACGCTACCCGGTGCGGCACTGTTCCTCTGGATGGCGCGCCGGCAGTGGCGGCTGCGGCCCGAGTTGGGTGGCGAGCCGGTGAGTCTGGTGTGGGATGCCGAGCAGCGCTGGTGGTGGTCGCAGGGGGCACGGACAGTGGAGCTGCAGCTCCTCGGTGACAGCTATCTCTCTGCGGTGCTGGTGGCGCTCAATTTCCGTCCGCCCGAGAGCCGTCGCCGCCGCTCCTTACTGCTGACCCCGGTCGGGATCGGGGAGGAGAACTTCCGCCGACTGCAGGTGCGCTTTCGCCTCACTGGCGAGGAGGCGGTTACAGCAGCCAAGCCGGTCAGGCACTAGCTGGCGTTGTAGTTTGCGGGTACCAGTACGGTGTTGTGGGGGGGCTGGCTGAGATCGAACTCCGGATAGTCGAGGGTGTAGTGCAGCCCGCGGCTCTCCTTGCGTGCCATGGCTGAGCGGATGATGAGATCTGCCACCACCACCAGGTTGCGCAGCTCCAGCAGGTCGTTGGTGACGCGGAAGTTGCTGTAGTATTCGTGGATCTCGGTGCTCAGCAGGTCGACCCGGCGCTTGGCACGTTGCAGGCGTTTGTCGGTACGGACGATACCGACGTAGTCCCACATGAAGCGACGCAACTCCTCCCAGTTGTGGGAGACCACCACCTCCTCATCGGAGTCGGTAACCCGGCTCTCATCCCAATAGGGGAGTTCCCCGGGGATTTCACTCTGCTCCAGTTGCTCATTGATATGGCGTGCGGCCGCACTGCCGAAGACCAGACACTCAAGCAGCGAGTTGCTGGCCATGCGGTTGGCGCCGTGCAGGCCGGTGAAGGTGACCTCACCCACCGCATAGAGGCCCGGCAGGTCGGTACGGCCATGGATATCGGTCATCACCCCGCCGCAGGTGTAGTGTGCCGCCGGCACTACCGGGATGGGCTCACGGGTCATGTCGATACCGAACTCCAGGCAGCGGGCATAGACCGTGGGGAAGTGCTCCTTGATGAAAGTGGTCGGCTTGTGGCTGATGTCCAGATAGATACACTCGGCACCCAGACGTTTCATCTCATGGTCGATGGCGCGGGCGACAATGTCCCGTGGGGCCAGCTCCTCCCGCGGATCGAAGCGGTGCATGAAGCGGCTGCCGTCAGGCAGCAGCAGTCTGCCACC
>JAPHTQ010000060.1 GCA_026196275.1 Gammaproteobacteria bacterium | reverse complement strand
GTGACGTTAACGGCTCTCGGTGTGGGCCGGAATTACCCTTTTTCTTGCGCCTGCGGGAGAAGGCAACCTGGCCTACAATAGCTCAGGCTACCTGGCAGTCGAAAACCATCCGACCTCCCACCGCCGGCGCTTCAACCGGCCCTGAGTCTGCGCAAGAGCTGCCAGACGTAACCGGTCGCCTGCTCTTCACCGGTGCGCACGTAGTGCAGTGCATTGTGGTTCTGCAGGATCCATTTCATCCGTTCATGGGCCCCGGTCTTGCCGGCAAAGAGCAGCTGATCGCCGACCTGCAGTGGCTCCTCCCCGGCGGGGAACAGCACCTCTTCGCCGTCTTTTCTCAGCAGCAGAAGCGGCAGACAGGAGAGGGGCTCCTCCCGTTCCCGCGGGTCGCGTAGCAGATCGCCCACCATCGCCGTTTCATCCTCCTCCAGCACCTCGCACAGCGCCGGAGTCTGCACCTCATCCACCAGGTAGTACCAGATATCCGGCACGGTCTCGCCGATCACCGCGGTCAGCCGGCTGATCTGCTCGTTGGCCCAGGCGTTGCTCTTTTTCAGGATGAGGTGAAGAAAATCATCCAGCAACGGGGTGGTGAGCATGGCGAAGATATCCCGGGCGATGATCTCGCTGCGCTGCATGACCAGATCGAGCAGGGCCGCCTGGAAGGTATCGTCGTTATCGCTCTTGTTCTGCCGCGCCACCATGAACAGGTCCGGATTGAGTTCGGCGGCGGTCATGGTGATGGAGAGGTTGTTGGCGTCGTTGTCGGTGCCGGCGACAATGCCCACCGCCTGCTCCACCCCCGCCGCGCGCAGGGTCTCCGCCTCGGTACCGCGACCGACCACACAGAAGCCGCGACAGTCGGCCCCGTCGGGATCGGCCTCGACGATCACGGTGTCCACCCCCTCCCGATCCAGGTTCTCCTTGACCGCCTTGCCGAAGCGGCCATAGCCACACAGCACCCAACTGCCCCGCGGCGGGTAGAGCGGCACCGGCAGCGGGGTTTCGGGCACACCGGTGAGCCACTCGTAGAGCAGGTGGGTGCCGGGGGAGTGCAGTGCCAGCGCCAGACGGCTGGCAAAGGTGTCGTAGGGGTTGATGATGCGGTCGGTACCGAAGGAGGCCATGTTGGCGCCGACATCGTGGGTCTCGGCACGGCATATCACCTTGATCCCCGGGTGGAGCAGCTTGGTGGTGATGGCGATCTTGAGATTGACCTGATCATTATCGGTCAGCGCCACCACGCCGGCACACTGTTTGTGTACCAGGCCGGCCTCCTTGAGGCTCAGCGACAGACTGGCATCGGCACACAGGCCCGGCACGTAGCTGTCCAGGTCGGCCAGCTCCAGCGCGTTGATCCGCTCCTGATCGTGGTCCACCACCACGGCGCGCATACCGCGTTGGGTCATCGCCCGCACCAGCAGGCTGCCGGTATCGCCGTAGCCGCAGACGATATAGAACGGCTCGGCCATGTGGCGCATGCCACGGGCAAAGGACTGCTCCACCACCGCCTGCCTGAAGGCCGAGTCCTGGATCAGCGAGAGGATCTTGCCGATCGCATAGAGCCAGGCGATCACGGTGAGGTAGACCGACGCCATGGTCCACATCCGCTGGCCGTCGGTGAACTCGTAGGGGATCTCGCCGAAGCCGATGGTGGTGGCCATGTAACTGACGAAGTAGAAGGCGTGGAAGAAACCCATCCGCCAGGGGTTGCCGTCGGCATCGCTACCCGGGATCACCACCAGGCCGAAGATCGATACGGCATAGGCGACGATCACTACCACCAGCGGCGCACGCATGCGTCGCAGGATGAGGAAGATAACCTGGTTCATGGGGCGAGGGCCTTAGCGGCGCAGGTTCACCGTCTCGATGATCAGCAACACCACCGAGGTGATGTTGGCCAGCAACGCACCGCCCGAGAGCGAGACAATGCTGGCCATGACATGGGCATCCATCCCGGCCGCTGAGACATTGACCGCGTAGCCCCAGACAACGGCCGCCGTGATCAGCTGCAGATCCGCTACCAGCGAGGTAGCCAGCAGCACCGCTCCCATCTGGGTGCGATCACCGAACTTCAACACCGTGGCGATCAGGTTGACGACAATGGCGAAAAAGAGTTCATAGACATTGTGGTGCGCGGGATTTTCTATCTCGCCGAGGAAGAAACCGAAATTCAGGGTAAGCGCCAGTACGATAAAAAAACCGAAGACAACCTTTTCCAGGTTCATGGATCCACTCCCTCACTATTATTGTTCCACGCGCCTTTCGCGGGGGTTATTGTTTCATTGTAGGCAAGAGTCCCGACGGAGCAAAGCACAATCCAGTTCGTAGGATGGGCAAAGCTTCCGCGTCCTCGGCAACTGCTCCATGCGTTGCTCTACCTCCTGCATCCATGCAGTCGTGCTCACGCTCCTCACCTGCATCTGACCTCCATGGATG
>JAPHTQ010000080.1 GCA_026196275.1 Gammaproteobacteria bacterium | reverse complement strand
GTCGCCAGCAGCAGGAACCCACCGAAGTGAGTTAGGTGCCTGCATCTAACCACAGTAGGAATCCTCGTCCTTTAGGGCGGGGAGGATGTCAATTTGTGATTTGTTAGCCACAGAGAACACCGAGGGAAAGATACCGTACACCAACCCGCTCCATTCACAATACGCGGAGTCAGGCTATATATCGTGCATTACCTTCTCCGTGACCTCTGTGCCCTCTGCGGCAATTACTTCCTGAGGTGGCGCATTGCACTTCCCCCGGTAAAAGAGTTCCGATATCTTACCCAGCATGAAGACTGTCGATACCCTCATCCATGCAGGCTGGATTGTGCCTGTGGAGCCCGAGTCGGTGGTGCTGGAGCAGCACAGCATTGCCATTCAGGACGGGCATATTCTTGATCTGCTGCCCACTGCCGAGGCCCGTGACCGTTACCAGGCCGAGCATGAGTTTGACAAACCGGGTCACCTGCTGATGCCGGGACTGATCAACGCCCACACCCATGCAGCAATGAGCCTGATGCGCGGCCTGACCGATGATCTGCCCTTAATGCGCTGGCTGAGTGAGCATATCTGGCCGGCCGAGGGCAAGTGGGTCAGCCCGGAGTTCGTGCGCGACGGCAGCCGCCTGGCGATGGCGGAGATGCTGCGCGGCGGTACCACCTGTTTTAATGATATGTACTTCTTTCCCGACGAGGTCGCACGGCTGGCCGAGCAGACCGGGATGCGTGCCGTGGTGGGGCTCATCGTCATCGACTTTCCTACCGCCTGGGCGCAGGATAGTGATGAGTACATCCACAAGGGTTTTGCGGTCCATGACCAGGTTAAGCACTCACCGCTGGTGACCACCGCCTTCGCCCCCCATGGTCCCTACACCGTCTCCGATGAGCCGCTGCAGAAGATCGTGATGTACGCCGAGGAGTTGGATATCCCCGTGCACATGCATGTGCACGAAACCGCCCACGAGGTGACCGAAGGTATACAGCAACACGGCAAGCGCCCGCTCTCCCGCCTGGCAGAGCTGGGGCTGGTCTCGCCGCGGCTGCTGGCGGTACACATGACCCAGCTTGACGAGGATGAGATCGCCATCCACGCCGACGCCAACGCCCACGTGGTGCACTGCCCGGAGTCAAACCTGAAGCTGGCCAGTGGCTTCTGCCCGGTACAGAGGTTGCTCGATGCCGGGGTCAATGTCGCCCTCGGCACCGACGGCGCGGCCAGCAACAACGACCTGGATATGTTCGGCGAAATGCGCACCGCCGCCCTGCTGGCCAAGGGGGTCGCCGGGGATGCCAGCGCCCTCCCCGCCTATCGGGCGCTGGAGATGGCCACCATCAACGGCGCCCGTGCGCTAGGGCTGGATGCAGTCTGCGGCTCGCTGGTGGCGGGCAAGGCGGCAGATATCGTGGCGGTAAAGATGGATGATCTGGAGACCCAACCGCTGTACCATGCCATCTCCCAACTGGTTTATGCCACCGCTCGTGACAAGGTGAGCGATGTCTGGGTTGCCGGCCGCCACCTGCTCAAGGATAGCCAGCTCACCACCCTGGATGAAGCAGCCATCCTCGACACGGCACGGCGCTGGCAGAATAGATTAATCGAACAGTCCTGACAGGTAGCCCTACGATGAGTGCAGCAGAACACCCTAACGTTGACCACGCTGAAGTCGGCAAATTCGAGGAACTGGCCTCCCGCTGGTGGGACCCGCACAGCGAATTCAGGCCGCTGCACGAGATCAACCCGCTACGCCTCAACTATATCGATGAACACGCCGCTATCGCCGGCAAAAAGGTCCTGGACGTGGGTTGCGGCGGCGGCATCCTTGCCGAGAGCATGGCCCGCCGCGGCGCCGAGGTGACCGGCATCGATATGGGTGAGGCCCCGCTGCAGGTGGCTAACCTGCACAAGCTGGAGTCCGGCGTCGAGGTGGAATACCACCGCACCACCGCCGAGGCGATGGCCGAGAAACACCCCGGCGCCTTCGATGTAGTCACCTGCATGGAGATGCTGGAGCACGTCCCCGACCCCGGCTCGGTGATCGCCGCCTGCGCCCGGTTGGTCAAACCTGGCGGCCGGGTCTTCTTCTCCACCATCAATCGCAATCCCAAGTCCTATCTCTTCGCCATCATCGGTGCCGAGTACGTGCTTCGCCTGCTGCCCAAGGGTACCCACGACTTTGCCAAGTTTATCCGCCCCTCCGAACTGGAGAACTGGACCCGTCACGCCGAGCTGGAATTGAGAGAGCTGATCGGCATGAGCTACAACCCGCTCAACAAACAGTACAGCCTGGGGCAGGATTTGGACGTCAACTACATGGCGTATTGTGTGAGGGGGGAATAGTTTCGAGTTGAAAGTTGAAAAATTAAATCGAAAATTTGTCAGGGAGGTGCGCAAAGCAGGCATCAAATTACAAAATAGCCGGAGTGCGCCTCTTTGAACTTGAAACTTGAAACTTTGAACTACTCTCCCTCCATCCTATGACCTCACGCCCTCACGAAATAAAGACCGTCCTGTTCGACCTGGACGGCACCCTGGCCGATACCGCACCGGATCTCGCCTATGCCCTCAACGCCGTATTGCAGGAACAGGGACGCGAGATATTGCCTTTCGAGCATATCCGTCCGGTGGTCTCCCACGGCGGCATCGCCTTGATCAAGCACGGTTTCGGCATCGATGAGACTGCCGCCGAGTTTCCGTTGCTGCGCGAACGCCTACTGACGATCTACCGGGAAAATATCGCCCGCGAAACCCGCCTGTTCGAAGGCATGGAGGAGCTGCTGCAACAGCTGGAGTCCCGCGGACTGAACTGGGGAGTGGTGACCAACAAGCCGGGGTGGCTAACCGAGCCTTTACTGGAAGAGCTGGGCGTCCGCCAGCGGGCCGCCGCGGTGGTCAGCGGCGACACCCTGCCCGAGCGCAAGCCCCACCCGGCACCCATGCTGCTGGCCTGCGAGCAATCAGGCAGTGCGGCGGGACAGTGCCTCTACGTAGGCGATGCCGAACGCGATATCGAGGCGGGCCGCAATGCCGGCATGCACACCCTGATCGCCCTGTTCGGCTACCTGGGCGATGACGACCACCCGGAGCAATGGCAAGCCGATGGCATGGTAAAACGAGCCCTGGAGATCCTCGACTGGCTTTAGCTTTGCGGTTCCAGCTTATCTGGTAGATGATAGAACGCTTTAAAGTCGCTAACGCTGATTGCTATGGAACTACTGCAAACCACCGATCCCCTTATCCTCGTTCTCGGCACGTCGCTGCTGGTGCTGCTGGCGAGCCTTATCATCTGGCTACCACTGCACAACCGTAACCAGCAACTGCGCGAAGAGAACATCCGCCTGCAATCGGCGCTGGAGGCGGAGCAGCGCAACGCCGAGGAGAAGCAAAAGACCTTCGAGACGGCAAGAACCCAGTTCAGTGACAGCTTCAACGCGTTGGCCGCCGAGGCGCTCAAGCACAACAGCGGCGAATTTCTTAAGCTGGCCAATGAAAACTTCAAACAGCTGCAACAGCAATCGCAGCACGATCTGGCGCAAAAGGAGAAGGCGGTGGAGAACCTGGTCAACCCCATCCGCGAGACGCTGGAGAAGACCGAACGGCAGATCCGTGAGATGGAGAAGGAGCGCCAGAACGCCTACGGCTCGCTCAACCGGCATCTGGAAACCATGGCCGAGACTCAACGTATCCTGCAGACCGAGACGCGCAATCTGGTGCAGGCGCTACGCCGGCCCGAGGTGCGCGGCCAGTGGGGCGAGATGACCCTCAAGCGCCTGGCGGAACTGGCCGGCATGGTGGAGTACTGCGACTTCTTCGAGCAGGAGCAGGTGCGCGGTGAAGGCGGCCAGGCGCTGCGCCCGGACATGATCGTGCGTATGCCCGATCACCGCGAGATCGTGGTCGATGCCAAGACCCCGCTGGATGCCTACCTGAGTGCCATTGAGGCGACGGGGGATGAAGAGCGGCAGGCGGCCCTGATCCGCCATGCACGCAAGGTGCGTGAGCGGGTACGCGAGCTGGCCGCCAAGAGCTACTGGCAGCAGTTCAAGAATACCCCCGATTTTGTGGTGCTGTTTATCCCCGGCGAGCAGTTCCTGAGCGCCGCACTGGATATCGACCGCAAGCTGCTGGAGGACGCCATGGCCGAGAAGGTGATCCTCGCCACCCCCACCAGCTTCATCGCCCTGTTGCGGGCCGTCGCTTACGGCTGGCGCCAGCAGGCGCTGGCAGAGAATGCGGAAAAGATACGTATCGTAGGCGAAGAGCTGTACGGTCGACTCGGCACCTTCGCCGACTACCTGTCAAAACTGGGCCGCAGCCTCGACAGTAGCGTTGGGCACTTCAACAAGGCGGTGGGCTCGTTCGACAGCCGCATCCTGCCCAGTGCACGCAAATTTACCGAGATGGGCATCCACGCCAAGAAGGAGCTGGAACAGCCTGAGCCGCTGGAGAAGAGTGTGCGCCGGTTGCAGGATGAGAACGCAGATTAGTTACTTATCCTCGAAGACCTTGTCCACCACTTCGCCCGCCTTGCGCGACACATCCTTCGCCTTCTGTTTGACCTTTTCGGTCACATCCCTGTCGGCAAAGGGATTGCTGAAAAGGGGCTGGTTTTGCGCGAAATTGATGCCCAGCCACATCCCCACAACCAGCAGAATGGTGATAAGGTAGAACGACTTTTTCATTATCTGTCCCCTGATATCCTTGAACGGACTTGAGTAAAAGCTAGCACAAGCCAGATGTTCGCGCACACCCTGCCCCAGGCCTACAGCCATTGCCGGCGATTGGCACAAAGTCACTACGAGAACTTTCCGGTCGCCTCGCGGCTGCTGCCGCGCGCCACCCGCGACAGTGTAGCGGTCATTTACGCCTTCGCCCGCTCAGCCGATGACTTTGCCGATGAGGGAGATCGCACAGAGGCCGAACGCCTGGTACTGCTCGATGACTACGCCGACAAACTGCAGGCCATCGCCCATGGAGAGGCGCAAAATGACCCGGTGTTTATCGCCCTGGCCGATGTCATTGAGCGCCACCGCCTGCCTCTGCAGCTTTTCCACGATCTGCTCAGCGCCTTCCGCCAGGACGTCACCAAACAACGCTACCGAAATTTCGACGAAGTACTGGACTACTGCCGCCGTTCGGCCAATCCGGTTGGCCGTCTGTTGCTGCATCTGCACAGTGCGGCCGACGAGCGGAACCTGTTACTGTCGGATAAAATCTGCAGTGCCCTGCAGCTCATCAACTTCCTGCAGGATCTACAGCAGGACGCCTGCGAAAACGACCGTATCTACCTGCCGCAGGACGAGCTGCTGCGTTTCGGTATCAGTGAATCGGATCTCGCCAATGCACGCCACAGCAGCAAGCTGGTCCAGCTGCTTGCGCTACAGCGGGCACGTACCCTGACGATGATGCACGAGGGCGCCCGGCTCGGCGCGCGGTTGAACGGGCGATTCGGCCTCGAGATCCGCCTCATCATCGAGGGGGGAATGCGCGTACTGGAGTTGCTCTGCGCCCACAGCGCAACCCCCTTCGCCCGTCCGCGACTGCGCAAAAGCGACTACCTCACGATTGTATGGCGCTCACTGCACAAACAGCGCCACCGTGGTGTCACCTAGTGTACGGCATTTGGCCACAGGCTGTGGTACCTTAGCCCCCCAATAGAATAGCGCACAGAACAGAGCCCAATGAGCCCTGATGACTACTGCCAGGACCGTACCCGCCGGAGCGGTTCGAGCTTCTACCACAGCTTTCGCTTTCTCCCTGCCGAGAAACGTCGCGCGATCACCGCACTCTACGCCTTCTGCCGTGAGGTCGACGACGTGGTGGACGAGTGCAGCGACACCCTCATCGCCCGTAAACAGCTTGAGCAGTGGCGCGAAGAGGTCGCGAGACTGTACCAGGGCAGACCGGAGCACCCGGTTACCCTTGCCCTGCAACCGCTGCTCGAACGCTACAATCTGCCGCAGGAGTACCTGCTGGAGCTCATCGATGGCATGGAGATGGATCTGGAGCAGACCCGCTATGAGGATTTCTCGCAACTCGCACTCTACTGCTATCGGGTTGCCTCCGTGGTCGGGCTGCTGTCGGCGGAGATCTTCGGCTACAGCGACCGCCACACCCTCAACTATGCCCACGACCTGGGAATGGCCTTCCAGCTGACCAACATCCTGCGCGACATTCGCGAGGACGCCCAGCGCGGCCGCGTCTACCTCCCTGCCGACGAGATGACACGCTTCGGCGTCACCCGTGAACAGATCCGCCGGGGCGAGGTGCATGAAGGTACCCGACAACTTCTCGCGCTACAGGCCGAACGGGCCGAGCGTTTTTATCAGCAGGCCTTTGCCAAACTACCCGAGGCAGACCGTCACGCCCAGCGCAGCGGTATCATCATGGCCGCCATCTACCGTCGCATCCTCCGGCGCATCGTCGAGGAGGGCTACCCGGTGCTTGAGCGACGGGTCGCCCTGCCGGTGTGGAAAAAGCTGTGGCTGACCTGGCGCTGTTACCGCACGGAGAATCGTCGCACACGCGAATACCAGCGCAATCAGGCAAGGCCACAATAACAATCATGAGTGAAAGCGAACGGGTCATCATCGCCGGCGCCGGCTGGGCCGGCATGGCCGCGGCGCTGGAGCTGGACCGTCACAACATCCCCGTTACCGTGCTTGAGTCGGCACCGCGGCTGGGCGGGCGCGCCCGCACCGTGGTGCTCGACGATACCCTGCTCGATAACGGCCAGCACCTGCTGATCGGTGCCTACCATGAGACGCTGCGCGTGCTCGCATTGATGGGGCTAAAGGAGCAGGAGGTGCTGCACAGGGAACCGCTGCATCTCGAAGTCCTGGGCCACCAGGGAAGTTTTTCCATCAGTGCATCGAAGCTCCCTGCCCCCCTCCATCTGGTCTGGGGACTGCTCAGCGCCAGGGGCATTACCCCCGCGGACAAACTCCATGCGCTACGCATGAGCCTGTCGCTGGCGCTGAAGGGCTACCGACTGGAACAGGACATCAGCGTCGCGGCCCTGCTCGACCGCCATCGGCAGGGATCAGCGCTTGTCCGCAGCTTCTGGCAACCGCTCTGCCTGGCCACCCTCAACACCCCGCTCCACCAGGCCTCGGCAACGGTCTTCCTGCGTGTGCTGCAGGACAGCTTCAGCCATGCACACCGAGATTCGGACCTGCTGATCCCGCGGGTGCCGCTGGGTAAGCTGTTCTGCGAGAGCGCGGCCGGAGTGCTTGAGCGCAAGCCTCACAACCGGCTGTGCCTGCGCACCCGGGTAACCGGAGTTGCGCAGGAAAACGGTATGCTCAGCGCGCAGATCGGGGATGCGGAAACCCATACCGGTGGCGATCTCATCCTTGCCACCTCACCCGCCGCGGCAAGCCGTCTGCTTGCTCCACTGCCGCAGAGCGCCGCGCAGGCGCAGGCCAGCGCCATCGCCGAACTGGGCGTCCAGCCTATCGCCACCGTCTACCTCTATTACCCCGACGCCCCTGCCCTGTCGTTCCCCATGCTCGGCCTGGACGGGACGGTCTCCCAGTGGATCTTTGACCGGAGGATCTGCAACCAACACGGCTGGTACGCCGTGGTGATCAGCGCTGAGGGGGAGCACTGTCAGTGGGACAAGGAACAGCTGGCCCGAGAGGTACAACAGGAGCTGGGCGAAATTCTGCCCCACTGGCCGGCAACGGCGGACAAAAACGTAGTCATCCGCGAAAAACGCGCCACCTTTGAGTGCCGTGTGGATATCGAATCCCTGCGCCCCGATAACACAACCGCCGTCGATGGACTATGGCTGGCCGGCGACTATACCGCCACCGGCTACCCTGCCACGCTCGAAGGGGCGGTACGGAGTGGGGTACAATGTGCGCGCCGCATCATTGACCGGCGCAACAACCGAACCTGATACCAGTCCGAGAGTCCAGCATGCCCGTATCCAAGAAAGACTACCAAGCACGCCCCGATCTGCTGAAAGATCGCATCATCCTCGTCACCGGCGCCGGCTCCGGCATCGGTGCCGCCGCCGCCAAAAGCTTTGCCGCCCACGGCGCCACGGTGATCCTGCTTGGCCGCACCACGCGCAAACTGGAAACGATCTATGACGAGATTGAGGCCGCCGGCCACCCCACCCCGGCCATCTACCCGATGAACCTGGAGGGCGCCACCCCGGAGGATCACATTCAGCTGGCAGAGACCCTCGAAAAGGAGTTTGGCCGACTTGACGGATTGCTGCACAACGCCTCCATCCTCGGCAATCTCACCCCGCTGAGCCAGTACAACATGGAGCATTGGGGCAAGGTGATGCAGGTCAATCTCAATGCCCCCTACCTGATGACCCGTGCCTGCCTCGGTGTGCTGAACAAGTCAGAGGACGCCTCGGTGGTCTTCACCAGCTCCAGCGTCGGCCGCAAGGGGCGCGCCTACTGGGGTGCCTACGGCATCTCCAAGGCCGCAGTGGAGAACATGATGCAGATCTGGGCCGACGAGCTAGAGGCCAACACCCCGATCCGCGTCAACAGCATCAACCCCGGCGCCACCCGCACCTCCATGCGCACCCGCGCCTACCCCGGCGAAGACCCGGCGTCCAATCCGGAACCGGAGGCGATCATGGCCGCCTACCTCTACCTGATGGGCCCTGATAGCAAGGGCAGCACCGGCGAGCAGTTCGACGCGCAGTAAATGCATACACTGCAGTTGCAAGTTTAAAGTTAAAGGGTAACTGCCCCCCTTAAAACCTCACCGCAAAGGGGCACCATTCGTGCCCCCGCTCCGTTCAATACTCTATCTTCTCCTCCAGTGCCTGCCAGCGCCGAAAGGTCTCCAGCGCCTCATCGCGCAGCGCCTGGCGCATCGGCAGGCGTCGCTCGGCAGGTGGGCGCTGCAACTCCTCGCGAATGAGCGCATCATCGAATCCCACCGCTGCCGCATCCGTCGCCTCCGCGGCATACCACACCGCATCCAGCCGCGCCCAGTAGGCGGCGGAGAGGCACATTGGGCAGGGTTCGCAGTTGACGTACAGCTCGCAGCCGCTCAACTGAAAATCGCCCAGAGTGCGGCAGGCATCGCGGATCGCCCGCACCTCCGCGTGGGCCGTCGGATCGTTATCCAGCGTCACGCGATTATTACCGCGCCCGACGATCTCGCCGCCCCTGACCACCACCGCCCCGAACGGACCGCCGCCGTTGGCGATCGACTCATCGGCCAGGCGGATCGTCTCGCGTAAAAAATCCTCATCCATCGTAATCTCCCCCGTACTATCCCCTCACTATAGAGAGGCACCGAATGGGCGTAAAGCAATCAGTAGTGGGTCTGGTTGCCCCAGCCCAACTGCCGCCACCAACGTTTTTCAACAACTGCTTGTACAACTTATTCAGCAGCAGGACAGCGTCTTCTCAGCGGGCACCCTTTACACTGTGGACGTTTGCGGCAATAGTCCTTGGCGTGGGCGACGATGAGGGCGTGGAGTGTATTGAAGAGAGGGACTTGTTCATCGTTGCGGCCGAAGTGTTCTTCGACCAGGATGCGCAGGGTTTCGTAGCCTTCATCACCGCGGATGAGGCCGAGGCGGCTGAGCAGACGGCGGGTATAGGCGTCGATGACGAACACCGGGCGGTGGAAGGCGTAGAGCAGCATGTCGTCGGCCGTCTCGGGGCCGACGCCGTTGACCGACAGCAGTTCGTGGCGCAATTGATCAGTGGGGAGTTTGCGTAGCGATTCGGCCCGGCCGTTCTGCAGGTACCAGCGACAGAAGTTCTGCAGCCGTTTGGCCTTGATGTTGAAGTAGCCGGAGGGGCGGATCCATGCGGCCAGCTGTTGATGTGGTGTTTCGGCGATCACCTCTGCGCTCAGGGCTTGGTTGGCCTTGAGATTGGCGATAGCCTTTTCCACATTGGTCCAGGCGGTGTTCTGGGTAAGGATGGCGCCGACCATCACCTCGAACGGGGTGTCGGCCGGCCACCAGTGTTGCGGGCCGTAGTGGTGGTGCAGACGCTCGTAGATCCAGTCCAGCGTCGCCGCCATGACTATTTCCGGCGGGGGTTGCGGGCCCTGCGACTCTGGCTGGTGCCGTGGCGGGTCTTGCGCGGGCCGGGCTTTTTGTCGGCGAAGTTGGGATTGCGTTTGGGCATCTTCTCCAGACCGACACTCTGGCGCAGCATGGAGAGCCGCTCATCCGACAACTCCTCCCAGCGGCCGGGGCGCAGCCAACGCGGCAGGGTAACCGGTCCGTAGCGTACACGCACCAGACGGCTCACGGTCACCCCCTGCGACTCCCACAGGCGGCGCACCTCGCGGTTGCGCCCCTCCTCCAGGGTAACGTGGAACCAGTGGTTGGCTCCCTCGCCGCCGCCATCGATAATGGAGGTGAAGCGGGCCACGCCGTCCTCCAGCTCGACCCCTTCTGTCAGATTGCGAATGACCTCCGGGGCGATCTCGCCCAGCACGCGCACGGCGTATTCCCGCTCGATGGTATAGGAGGGGTGCATCAGGCGATTGGCCAATTCACCGTCGGTGGTAAAGAGCAACAGGCCAGAGGTGTTGAGGTCGAGGCGGCCGACCACGATCCAGCGGCCGTTGACGATACGCGGCAGATTGTCAAAGACGGTCGGACGCCCCTCCTCGTCGCTGTGACTGGTCACCTCACCGACCGGCTTGTGGTACATCAGCACCCGCGAGCGTTTGCTCTGCAGGCGGGTTTTGCTCACCACCTTGCCGTCGATACGGATCACATCGGTATCGCTGACCCGCTCACCGAGCGAGCAGATCTGACCGTTGACCGAGATCCGCCCTTCGCTGATCCAGCCCTCGATCTCGCGGCGTGAGCCGTAACCGGCACGGGCCAACACTTTTTGCAGTTTTTCGCTCATTTAATTTCCAGAAAAGCTGTTCACCGCAAAGGCGCAAAGAGCGCAAAGTGAACTATTGGGCAGTTGCATCCGACAGCACGGATGCAATCAGTATCAGGAGGCATATCACCCTTTGCGTACTTTGCGCCTTTGCGGTGAGATTCAGTATTCAACCGGCTCGAAGTCGGCCGTGACGGCGGCCGCCACTGCTTGTGGGTCATCCGGGGAGGTCGGCTCGGCACCGCTCTCGCCCGGCAGGCGCAGGTCGAGTTCGGCGTTGATCTTGTCGATGTCGCGCAACTCTGCGAGCGTCGGCATCTGATCCAGGCTCTTGAGGTTGAAGTAGTCGAGAAACTCGCGAGTAGTGGCGTACATGGCCGGCCTGCCCGGTACGTCGCGGTGGCCGACGATACGCACCCAGCCACGCTCCTGCAACGTCTTCATGATGCTGGAGCTGACCGCCACGCCGCGGACATCCTCGATCTCGGCACGAGTGATCGGCTGGCGGTAGGCCACCAGTGCCAAGGTCTCCAGCAGCGCACGGGAGTAGCGCGGCGCGCGCTCTTCCCACAACCGGGAGACCCAACACGAAACATCGGTGCGAGCCTGATAACGAAAGCCGCTACTGACCTCACGCAGCTCGATGCCTCGTCCGTCGCACTCCTGCTGCAGGGTGCTAATGATCGCCTGCAGCGTCTTCTTCTCCGGCCGCTCATCCTCCTCGAACAGACCGAGCAGGCGCTCGATACTCAGCGGCTCGCCGGCAGCGAACAGCGCCGACTCAACGATATTCTTCAGTTTTTGTGGTTCCAGATTCGACATAGTACGGGAATCCCTACTCCTTGCTACCGACCGCTTTGACGTGAATCGCGCCAAACGGCTCGGTCTGTATCAGCTCAATCATCGACTGCTTGATCAGTTCCAGCACCGCCATCAGGCTAACCACCACGCCACGACGCCCCTCTTCGACGGTAAACAGCGTAGTAAATTCAACAAAGCTGTCCGGGGTTATCCGCTCGAGGATCTGCGACATGCGCTCACGGATGGAGAGCTGCTCACGTGACACCTGATGGTGTGCAAACATCTCTGCCCGCTGCATGACATCGGTCATCGCCAGCAGCAGATCGCGCAGCTCCACTTGCGGTTGCGGCCGTTCACTCTTCTTGTCCGGCGTGGCCACGTTGAGGGTGAAGGTGTCACGTCCCTCGCGCGGCAGCTCGTCGATATCCTCGGCCGCCTGCTTGAACCGCTCATACTCCTGCAGACGCCGGATCAGCTCGGCGCGCGGATCGGCCTCGTCGGCATCCTCCTCCACCGGACGCGGCAGCAACATGCGGGATTTGATCTCCGCCAACATCGCCGCCATCACCAGGTACTCGCCGGCCAGCTCCAGCTGCATCTCCTTCATGATCTCCACATACTTCATGTACTGGCGGGTGATCTCGGCAATGGGGATGTTGAGGATATCCAGATTCTGCCGCTTGATGAGATAGAGCAACAGATCGAGCGGTCCCTCAAAGGCCTCAAGAAACACCTCCAGCGCCTGCGGCGGGATATAGAGATCCTTCGGCAGCTCAGTCAGCGGCGAGCCCTGCACGATGGCAAAGGGCATCTCCTCCTGCTGCGGGCTAACGCCGTGGTCGGTGGTGTCGGTCATCTCATTCCTTCAGATAAAGCGCATATCAGCTGTATGACAGTCCCATAGCACTGCGGACCTCCTTGAGCGTGGCGCGCGCCACATCGCGGGCCAACTCGTTGCCCTCGGCAATAATATTACGCACCAGCTCCGGCTGCTCGATAAACTCCTGCGCCCGCTCACAGATGGGGGCCAGTTCGGCCTTGACCGCCTCGATCACCGGTCCCTTGCAGTCGAGACAGCCGATACCGGCGCTGCGGCAGCCCTGTTGCACCCAGTCGCGGGTCTCATCGCTACTATAGACCTCGTGCAGCTGCCATACCGGACACTTCCCCGGATCGCCCGGATCGGTACGGCGCACCCGCGCCGGGTCGGTGGGCATGGTGCGCAGCTTCTTTTCCACCTCTTCGGGATCCTCGCGCAAAGAGATGGTATTGCCGTAGGACTTGGACATCTTCTGTCCGTCCAGGCCCGGCATCTTGGAGGCCGGGGTGAGCAGCGCCTGGGGCTCGGGCAGAATAATCTTGCCGCTCCCTTCGAGAAAGCCGAACAGCCGCTCGCGATCGCCCAGGGTGATGTTCTGCTGGCTCTCCAGCAGGGCGCGCGCGGTCTCCAGCGCCTGGTGGTCGCCCTGCTCTTGGTAGGCCTTGCGCAGATTGTGGTAGAGCTTGGCATTCTTCTTGCCCATCTTTTTCACCGCCGCCTCGGCCTTCTCCTCGAAGCCCGCCTCGCGACCGTAGATGTGGTTAAAGCGGCGCGCCACCTCGCGGGTCAGCTCGACGTGTACGACCTGGTCCTCACCCACCGGCACCTGGGTGGCACGGTAGATCAGGATATCCGCGCTCTGCAGCAGGGGATAGCCAAGGAAACCATAAGTGGCCAGATCCTTCTCCTTGAGTTTCTCCTGCTGGTCCTTGTAGGTCGGTACCCGTTCGAGCCAGCCCAGCGGGGTGATCATGGAGAGCAACAGGTGCAGCTCGGCGTGCTCCGGTACCTGGGACTGGATAAACAGTCGGGCGGAGCCGGGATTGATCCCGGCGGCCAGCCAATCGATCACCATCTCCCACACGCTATCGGCGATGATGCCGCTGTTTTCGTACTCGGTGGTCAGGGCGTGCCAGTCGGCGACAAAGAAGAAGCAGTCATACTCGTGCTGCAGTTTGACCCAATTCTTCAACACACCGTGGTAGTGGCCCAGGTGCAGTTTTCCGGTGGGGCGCATGCCGGAGAGCACGCGCTGATTCTGTGCTGCCAAGTTCAAGTTCTCTCCCTACTCTTTTCTTAATTTAGCAATGTATAAAGGACGTACTGGAAAGTTTCGGCCTTCATGCCGGCCACCGCAGCCAGCCCCAGAAGGGTCGTGGTGATCAGTGGCCAGAGTATCTTGCCCAGCATACCGGTGATTAACAACACCAGTAGAATGGGCAGGCCCCAGGGTTCGATCTGCTCGTAGCGATAGGCCAGACGGGGCGGTAACAGTGCACTGACCACGCGGCTGCCGTCCAGCGGCGGCAGCGGCAGCAGGTTCAGCAGCATCAGGATAGTGTTGACGAACAGGCCGGCGACCCCGACATAGATAAGGAACAGTGCTACCCCTTCGCTGAAGCCTCCCAGCGCCAGTCCAAGACGTGCCAGCATGGCCCAGAATAGTGCCATCAGCAGATTGGAGAGCGGTCCTGCGGCGGCCACCCAGGCCATGTCATGCTTCGGTCGACGCAGGTTCTCCCAGGTGATCGGCACCGGTTTGGCCCAACCGAAGAGAAAACCGCCCACCATCAGCAGTACCCCCGGCACCAGGATAGTGCCAATCGGGTCGATATGCTTGATCGGGTTGAGGGTCAGACGGCCGAGCATCTTTGCCGTCGGATCGCCAAGACGCAGCGCCATCCAGCCGTGGGCGGTCTCGTGGATCGTGATCGCAAACAGTACGGGGATCGCCCATACCGCCACACGTTGCAGCAGATTCAATTCTTCCATTGTTGGATTATACCCGTATTGCGGCGCTGACCTATACCTCGAACGGGGCGGGGTCACCGAGCCCCCGGCGCACCACCTCAGGCACCTCCCCGGTCAGATCCACTACGGTGGTCGGTTCGAAGCTGCCGTACCCCCCGTCGATGATGAGGTCCACGGCATGTTCCAGGCTCTGTCGGATCTCGTAGGGGTCGCACTCGGGATTGCTCTCCCCGGGCAGGATCAACGTAGTACTCATCAGCGGCTCGCCGAGACCCTCAAGCAATGCCTGAACAATGGGGTTCTCCGGCACCCGCATGCCGATGGTCTTGCGCTTGCTCTGGATACGGCGCGGCACCTCGCGGGTGGCCTCGAGAATAAAGGTGTAGGGACCGGGGGTAACCGCCTTGAGCAGACGGTAGAGAGTGTTATCCATTCTGGCATAGGTGCTGATATCGGAGAGATCCCGACAGACCAGAGTGAAGTTGTGGCGGTCATCGAGGCGGCGGATCGCACGTATACGGTCCAGGGCCTGCTTGTCCTCGATATGACAGCCCAGGGCATAGCCCGAGTCGGTCGGGTAGACAATGACAGCCCCCTCCCGCACCAGCTGTACCGCTTGATCGATAAGGCGCTTTTGCGGATTTTCCGGATGAATTTGAAAAAACTGACTCATAGCTTCTTTGTCTGCTGTGGTTAGAGGGTTAAACGGCGGCACGGGCGTCGCAGCCTGAACTGAAGGACCAGTTCGACCAGATGGGATCACACCCCTCCGGTAGCGGATCGAGTCGCCCCAGCTCCACCCAGGGATTCTCGGGACCGTGAAAGTCCGAGCCGGCCGAGGCCTTGAGGCCGAACATCCTCGCCAACTGGGCCATGCCGAAGTTATCGCCGCGGCTATGACTACCGGAGACCACCTCCAGCCCCTCGCCGCCGAGTTCGACAAACTCCGCCAGCAGCTTGCGCCGCTTGCTGGCGGTCATGTTATAGCGGGCCGGGTGGGCAACTACCGCCTGGCCGCCGGCGGCATGGATCCAGCCTACCGCCTCCTCCAGGGTGGCCCACTCACCGGGAACAAAACCGGGCTTTTTGGGTTTGAGAAAGTGTTTAAACACATCCCTCACGCTGGCCGCGTAGCCTTGCTCGGCCAGAAAGTGGGCAAAGTGGGTACGGCTGATGATGCGCCCGCGGGCCTTCTCGCTGGCCGCCGCATAGGCCCCCTCGATGCCACTGCGGGCCAACCGTCGCCCCATCTCCTCGGCACGCCAGTTACGAAACTCCCGCAAACGGGCAAGTCCTTGCTGCAACACGGAACTTGCCGGGTCGATATGCAGTCCTACGATATGCACCGTCTGGCGCCCCCAGGTCACCGAGAGCTCGACGCCGGGCACCAGCACGATACCGATGGCTGAGGCCGCGCCTTGCGCCTCGGCGATACCGCCGGTGTCGTCGTGATCGGTCAGTGCCAGTACCTCCACGCCGGCAGCGGCGGCGCGTGTTACCAGCGCCTCCGGACTCAGGGTACCGTCCGAGGCGAGCGAGTGGCTGTGCAGATCATAGTGCGTATTCATAGGCCACCCATTGTAGCTGATTTACAGCAGGCTGTGGGGCTGGCAACTGCCGGACTGCGCTGCCCATGCCTCCGCGGATATGGTAGATTGTCTCTCTTTCATAGCGGAATATCCGCCGATATAACAACCCTGTAAGACCCAATGAAATTTCTCTTCGATCTGTTACCGGTTATTCTTTTTTTTATCGCCTATAAGCTCTACGGCATCTACCCCGCCATCGTCGTCATGATGGTTGCCACCGTCATCCAGGTGGGACTGACCTGGCTCAAGCAGCGCAAGATCGAGAAGATGCACCTCATCACCCTGGCGCTGGTGGTGGTGCTCGGTGGCGCCACCTTGGTATTGCAGGACAAGGCCTTCTTTATGTGGAAGCCCACCGCCGTGAACTGGTTGTTCGCACTGGCCTTTCTCGGCAGCCACTTTATCGGCAACCGCAAGACCCTGGTCGAACGCATGATGTCCCACGCCATCGAGGCCCCTTCGGTAGTATGGATTCGCCTCAACCTCGGCTGGGTGCTGTTTTTCCTCCTGATGGGCCTTGCCAACCTCTACGTGGCCAACTTCTTTTTCCAGGCCAATGACGCCCTGATCACCGCGGCTGGCATGGAGGTAGACCTGGAGAACTGCGCCAGCGAGATGAGCGGTCAGTTGCTACAGCTGTGTGAGCAGGCCAAGAGTAGCGAAGCACACTGGGTAGATTTCAAGCTTTACGGCATGATGGGCCTGACCTTCCTCTTTGTCATCGCCCAGGCCTTCTACCTGGCGCGCCATATGCCGCATGAAACCGAAGCCGATCAGTAAAATTCCGTCTGCAAGCAAAAAATAGTCGTTTAGGGAGTTGAAAATGCTTTATGCCATCATCAGTGAAGATGTAGAGAACAGTCTGGAAAAACGCCTGACTGCGCGCCCCGATCACCTTGCACGGTTGCGACAACTCAAGGATGAGGGGCGTCTGATACTGGCCGGCCCGCACCCAGCTATCGACAGTACCGAGCCGGGAGAGGCGGGATTCAGCGGCAGCCTGGTCGTAGCCGAGTTTCCTTCACTGGAAGCGGCCACCGCCTGGGCAGATGCTGATCCCTACATTGAATCAGGCGCGTATGCCCGGGTCATCGTCAAACCCTTTAAAAAGGTCTTACCATGAGCGACAGAGAACAGATGATTCGCGAAAGGCTGGAAACGGTCTTCTCGCCCACCCTTCTGGAGATCATCGATGAAAGCCATAAACACGCCGGCCATGCCGGTGCACGCGGTGGCGGGCACTTTGTCGCCCACATCGTCAGTGACGCCTTTACCGGAAAATCCACCATTCAACGACATCGCATGGTCTTCGATGCAGTAGCCGAGCTGATGAATACTGAAATTCATGCGCTTAATATCAAGGCCGAAACCACTGAAGAAAACGACGCGTAAGGAAGCCTCTATGACATTTATTACCCGACTGCTCATCCCCTTTGCCACCGCCACGGCCATTACCTTCTCCGGCCTCTCCCTGGCGGCCGACAGCGACAAGGTCGTTGCCACTGTCAACGGGAAGAACATCACCGAGCAAGATATCAACCGCTACATGCAGAATAACAGCCAAAGCGGCGCCCTTGACCAGGAGAGCCTGATGAATGAGCTGATCTCCCGCGAACTGGTCTACCAGGACGCCATCAGCAAGGGGCTGGACAAGGACAAGTCCGTTCAGGCACAGCTCAATGAGCTTCGCACCAATGTGATCCTCGGCGCGGCACTGGAAAATGCCATGAAGAGCGATCCGATCAGCGACAAGGAACTGAAGGCGATCTACGACCAGCAGCTCGAGAATTACAACGTCCAGGAATTCAAGGCCCGCCACATCCTGCTCAAGGAGAAGTCCGATGCGGAAAAGGTCATCACCGAACTGGACATGGGTGCCGATTTTTCCGAGCTGGCCAGCAAACGCTCTACAGGCCCCAGCGCCAAACAGGGCGGCGATCTGGGCTGGTTCGCAGCGCAGCAGATGGTTCCCGAGTTCAGCCAGAGGGTTGCCACAATGGAAAAAGGCAGCTACACCAAGGAGCCGCTACAAACCCAGTTCGGCTGGCATGTAATCAAGCTTGAAGACACCCGCAGTGCCGAACCGCCGAGCTTTGATTCGGTTAAACCAAAAATCAGGAAGATGGTCGAGCAGCAGCGTGTGGGCAACTACATCAAGGAGCTGCGCGACAAGGCGGAGATCAATATCAAGTAACCGCGCCCCGTAAATATTTGCTACGAGGTTGGGCCCTGCGGTTACAGCCTGTATCGGCAACTGAGCACGCTGGGCCCGAGGGTGTACGGCACGCCCTATGCCCCTACCCAATGCTCTCGCCAAGCCGCCAAGCTCGCCAAGAAAGGGCTTGTTTCTCTTTGCGCGCCTGGCGGCTTGGCGAGAGACCCATGGGGTTCCCCGAATCCCGGCATATAAGGCGACCCATGGCCGCCGCACAATGGCCGGAAATAGGAAACTGCGTCAAGGGGGCGAGTAGTTACGCCGCTTCATGGCCCACCCGATGGCGAAAAATGGCGGTATAGCTAGTGTAGTGTTTCATACTGATTGGCGTTTTCAGAGGCCCGCAAATGCCCCAAGACAAGGCGCAGCCCGCAGGGAATGGCCCGCCCTTTTCAAGGGCTG